>NZ_FNWP01000007.1:0-284970 GCF_900108435.1 Methylobacterium sp. 275MFSha3.1
CTTGGCGAACAGCCGCTGCCAGATCCCGCGCTGAGACCATCTGTTGTAGCGGTTGTAGACCGTCGTGTGCGGACCGTAAGCGGAGGGCGTGTCCTGCCAGCGGCAGCCGACCTTCAGCACATGCAGAATGCCGCTGATCACTCGCCTGTCGTCGACCCGGGGCTTGCCCGGTTGGCCGTGCGGCAGGTGCGGCTCGATCCGCCCCCAGGCTTCATCGGAGAGCCAGAACAACCGTGCCATCGCGAACCTCCTGCGCTGGAAACCCCAATCTCAGGACGAAAACACGAGCAACAGCAGTTGGTTGTATGAGTTCCCTACCTAGGGCGGCCGCCGCGCGGGCCTGTCCTGCGCGGCAGTTGACCGTGCGGCCACAGCGCCTCACCACCGGTTGAGGACAGCGGCGCGGGACGGTCATGAACAGCGAGGCGGAGGACGGGCTCATCCGGTCGGGCACACCGGTCTTCCGCCGCACGGCTCTGGCCCTGGCGGCGGCCGGCTTCTCGACCTTCGCGGTGCTCTACGCGGTCCAGCCGCTCCTGCCGATCTACGCGGAGGATTTCGGCGTGTCGCCGGCTGCGAGCAGCCTCGCCCTGTCGTTGCCCTGCGGGCTGCTGGCGGTGGCGCTGCTCGTCGTCAGCCCGCTCTCGGAGATCTGGGGGCGCAAGCCGGTGATGCTGGCCTCGCTGGTCGCCTCGGCGCTGCTCACGGTCGTGGCCGCCCTGGTCCCCGGCTGGTACGGCTTCCTGGCGCTGCGCGCGCTCACCGGGCTAACGGCCAGCGGACTCCCGGCCGTCGCCATGGCCTATCTCGCCGAGGAGATGGACGCCAAGGCTATCGGCCTGTCGATGGGCCTGCTCGTCGGCGGCAACGCGCTGGGCGGCATGTCGGGCCGCCTGATCAGCGGCGTGATGGCGGATTTCGTGAGCTGGCGCGCCGGGCTCGCGGTGATCGGCGGCCTCGCGCTCGCCGCCGCGCTGGCGTTCTGGCGCTGGCTGCCGCCCTCGCGCCGCTTCGTGCCGCGCCGGCTGGCCTGGGCGGAAGTCCCGGGCAGCTTCGCCCACCATTTCCGCGACGCCGGCCTGCCCTGGCTCTTCGCCGAGGCGTTCCTGCTGATGGGCGGCTTCGTCTGCATCTACAATTACATCGGCTTCCGCCTGCTGGACCCGCCCTACGCGCTGAGCCAGGCGGTGATCGGGATGATCTTCTCGGTCTACCTCGCCGGTATGGTCAGCAGCCCTGTCACCGGCGAGTTGGCGAGCCGCTTCGGCCGCCGCCGTGTCCTCTGGGTCGCCACCGCCGTCGGCCTGGCCGGCATCGTGATGACGCTCTCGGACCGCCTGCTGCTGATCCTGGCCGGCATCGTAGTGACGACGGTAGGCTTCTTCGGCGCCCACGCGGTCGCGAGCAGCTGGGTCGGGCGGCGGGCGCTGCGCGACAGGGCCCAGGCCTCGGCGATCTATCTCGGCCTCTACTATCTGGGCTCGTCGGTCCTCGGGACCGCGGGCGGCTGGTTCTTCGCCCATTCCGGGTGGAACGGCGTGGTGCTGTTCGTGGGCGGGCTGTACGGTCTGGCGCTGATGATCGCCCTGCGGCTGGCCCGCCTGAAGCCGCTCGCGACCTGATCCGGGAGATCCGCCGATGAACGCCCGCAGCCACGCCCGACACGTCGTCGACCAGTTCGGCGCGCAGGCCTCCGCCTACGTGACCAGCGCCGTGCACGCCGCCGGCGCCGATCTCGACCGGATCGGCGAGCGGGTCCGCGCGCGACCGGGCCTGCGGGTGCTCGACCTCGGCTGCGGCGGCGGCCACGTCG
Source organism: Methylobacterium sp. 275MFSha3.1 (assembly GCF_900108435.1). Taxonomy (NCBI): domain Bacteria; kingdom Pseudomonadati; phylum Pseudomonadota; class Alphaproteobacteria; order Hyphomicrobiales; family Methylobacteriaceae; genus Methylobacterium; species Methylobacterium sp. 275MFSha3.1. The sequence goes on from NZ_FNWP01000007.1 coordinate 1,814, forward strand.
CCTTCGCGGCGGCCGCCGCTGGCGCCGCCGTCACGGCCTACGACCTGTCGGCCGACATGCTGGCGGCCGTATCAGCCGAGGCGGCCCGGCGGGGGCTCGACCGGATCGAGACCCGGCAGGGCGGCGCCGAGGCCCTGCCCTTCCCCGACGCGAGCTTCGACGCCGTCCTGACCCGCTACAGCGCCCACCACTGGCGCGACGTGCCGGCGGCCCTGGCGGAGGCGCGACGAGTGCTGCGGGCGGACGGGTTCCTCATCGTCAGCGACATCGTCGCGCCCGAGGATCCGCTGCTCGACACGCACCTGCAGGCGCTGGAGCTGCTGCGCGACCCCTCGCACGTGCGCGACTACCGGGTCTCGGAATGGCGGGCCCTGCTGGAGGCGGCCGGATTCGCGCCCGGCGACGCGACGCCGAGCCGGCCGCGCATGGAGTTCGCGAGCTGGATCGCCCGGATGCGGACGCCGGAGACCCACGTCGCGGCGATCCGGGCGCTGCAGGTCACCGCGCCGGCGGAGGTCGCGGCGCATTTCGCCATCGAGGCCGACGGCAGCTTCCTGCTCGACGCCGCGCTGATCGAGGCGCGCCCGAAGCCCGGCCGCTGATCGCTCAGGCGGCCGCGCCGGAGAGCCGGCGCGCCGCCCGCTCCCGCCCGATCAGCGGCAGCAGGCCGGCGAGGTCCGGCCCGTGCTCCAGACCGGTGAGGGCGAGTCGGAGCGGCATGAACAGGCCGCGGCCCTTGGCCCCGGTGCGGGTCCGGATCTCGGTCGTCCACGCCTTCCAGGTCTCCGGGCCGAACGGCTCGGGCGGTAGGGTCTCGCGGGCGGCCGCGATCACGGCGGGCTCGGTGAGCACCGGCTCGACGGGACCGGCCACGACCCGCCACCAGTCGGCCGCCTCCGCGACGCGCCCGAGATTGGCCCGCACCGCGACCCAGAACGCCTCTGCCCGATCCTCCGGGATCCCGAGAGCCGCGAGGCGCGCGGCCGCCTCCGCGTACGGCATGGCGTGGACCAAGCGGGCGTTGAGGCCGTCGAGCTCCGCCGGGTCGAACCGGGCCGGCGCCCGCGAGATCTCGCCGAGATCGACGAGGCCCGCGAGGGTGTCGAGGTCGGGCACCGCCCGCACCGATTCGGCCGAGCCGGTGAGCACCGCCAGCGAGCGCACCGCCGCGGGCTCGTAACCGGCCTCGCGCAGGCCGCGCAGCGACAGGTGGCCGAGGCGCTTCGACAGCCCCTCCCCGTCGGCCGTCGTCAGCAGGTTGTGGTGGCCGAAGACCGGGACGGGCGCGCCCAGGGCCTCGAAGATCTGCACCTGCACGCCGGTGTTGGTGACGTGGTCCTCGCCGCGGATGACGTGGGTGATCCCGAGATCGGCGTCGTCCACCACCGACGGCAGCGTGTAGAGGTAGCTGCCGTCGGCGCGGATCAGCACCGGGTCCGACAGGGACGCGCAGTCGACATGGGCCGGCCCGCGGACGAGGTCGTCCCAGCCGACGGTCCGCGCCTCGAGCAGGAACCGCCAGTGCGGCCGGCGGCCCTCGGCCTCCAGCGCCGCCCGCTCCTCGGCGGTCAGCTGCAGCGCCGCCCGGTCGTAGATCGGCGGCTGGCCGCGGCCGAGCTGACGCCTGCGGCGGCGCTCCAGCTCCTCCGGCGTCTCGTAGCAGGGGTAGAGCCTTCCCGCTGCGCGCAGGCGGTCGGCGGCGGCGTCGTGCTGCGCCGTGCGGTCGCTCTGCCGGGCGAACAGGTCGGGCACGATGCCGAGCCACGCGAGATCCTCGCCGATCGCCTGGGCGAAGGCCTCCGTGGAGCGCTCCGCGTCGGTGTCGTCGAGGCGCAGCAGGAAGCGGCCGCCGGTCCGGCGGGCGAACAGGGCGTTGAGCAGGGCCGGCCGGGCGTTGCCGATATGGAGATACCCGGTCGGCGAGGGTGCGAAGCGGACGAGAGTCATGGCCCGCTCTCTAGCCGATCTGCGCGGGAATGTGCGCGGGACTTCGCGATCACACCGGCCGGATGCGCCGCCCCGCGGCGCCCGCTACCCAGGACGCGGGAAACCCGGCAGAAGGGCGCGCGTGGTGCGGTGCAGGATGTGAGCGGCATGGCGACGGACGAGACGGCCGACATCGTGGTGGTCGGCGGCGGGATGGTCGGCCTCGCCAGCGCCATCGCGCTGAGGGACCGCGGGCTCGACGTGGTGCTGCTGGATCCCGGCGAGGCGCGGGCCCGGACCTCCTACGGCAATGCCGGCGTAGTCAGCCGCGGCTCGATCCTGCCGATGTCGAGCCCGGCCCTGTGGGGCAAGCTCCCGGCCTACCTGCGCAACGCCGATCGCGGCCTGCGACTGCACTACGGGCATCTCTCGCGGATCGTGCCCTACACGGCGCACTTCCTCGCCGCCGCGCGCGCCTCGCGCTGGCGCCGCGCCGCGGAGGCGCTGCTGCCGCTGACCAGCGCCGCCTATCCGGCCCACGAGCGGCTGGCGGCCCGGGCCGGGACCGGCGACCGGCTACAGCGGACGGGTTGGATCAAGGCCTACCGCACCGAAGCGGCCTTCGCGTCCGCCGCCCTCGAGCGCGAGATCCTGGCCGGGCACGGGGTCGCCTTCGACATCCTCGACACCGCGGCGCTGCGCGCGCTCGAGCCGGCGCTGGTGCGGCCCTACGCGCGGGCCATGCTGCTCACCGAGACGGGGTCGGTCCGCGAGCCCGGCCGGCTCATCGAGGCGTGCGAGGCCCTGTTCACCAGTCTCGGCGGCCGCCGCCTGCGGGGCAGCGTCGCCCGGCTGGAGCCCCAGGCGGACGGCTGGCGCGTCGATCACGACGGCGGCGCGGTGCGGGGCCGACAGGTGGTCCTCGCGGCCGGCGCCGCGTCCGGGGCGATCGCCCGGACCCTGGGCTACCGTTTCGCCGTTGCGGCCGAACGCGGCTACCACCGCCACTACGCCCTGCATCCGGACAGCCCGCCGCTGACCCGGCCGATCCTCGACACGGGCGCGGGCTCGATCCTGTCGCCGATGGGCGAGCACCGGGTCCGGGTCCTGTCCGGTGTCGAGCTCAACGCGCGCGCCGCCGCGCCCGACCACACCCAGATCGATGCGGCGTCCCGGGAGGCGGCCTCCACCCTTCGGCTCGGCGGCCCGCTGGACAACGCGCCGTGGCTCGGCTCCCGGCCGTCGACCCCCGACGGGATGCCGGTGATCGGCCGCGCCCCCCGGCACGACGGCCTGCTCTTCGCCTTCGGCCACGGCCATATCGGCCTGTCCACCGGCCCGATCACCGGCGAGATCGTCGCCGACCTCGCCACCGGCCGGGAACCGGCCGTGCCGGTCGCGGCCTTCGCGCCGGAGCGGCTCCTGCGCTGGCCGCGGCTGCTCTGAGAGCCGCCTCCCTCAGCGCCAGTCGTAGGGGTTGTAGGGCTCGAGCGCGGCCTCGACCTTCCGCAGGACGTCCGGCTGGCGCTGGAGATCGGTCTCCCGGGCGAGTGCCCGGAGGAAGGCCTGCGGGCCGTGCTCCAGGTCGCGCGTCAGCCCATTGTAGCGGTCGGCCGGCTCGACATGGGCGGGATTGACCGCGACGCGGTAAGCGAGGCCGCAGGTCGGCGGGTCGATCCCCAGGCGATAGCAGATCCGCACCCGGGCGAAGGGGACGTCCGGGCGGTAATCGACCCGGTAGCCGCCGAGACGGAAGGCGCCGCCGGTCGCGCGCTCGGCATAGGCCAGCGTCCGCGCCACCGTGGTGAAGCCGGCGGTGCGCCGGTCGCGCACGAGGTCGATCGCCGCCCGTTCCGTCGGCACGAAGGATTGCGCGCAGGCGGGGCCGGACACCAGCGCGACCAGGAGAGCGGGGACGGCGAGTCTCATGGCTTCTTCATGCAGACCGCGACGGGCTGGGCATCCTTGGCGGCCTTGGCGGTCATGTCGAGGCAGCCGACCGTGGACACGCCGTCCGTGACGGTCACCGACGGCACAACCGCCATGCCTCGGCAATAAGCGCCAATCAATTCCTCGTCACGGCGGCACGCCACGTCGAGGCGCACCTGGCTGTTCAGGGACGGTCCCGGCGGACCGGCCGGTCCGGCCGGGCCCGGGTCGCCCGCGGGGCCGCGGGCGCCGGTGGCGCCGTTCACCCCCGCCGGCCCGGCCGGCCCCGCCGGTCCCCGATCACCCTTCGCCCCTGGAGGTCCGGCCGGTCCGGGCTTCGGGGCATCGCAGGCGGCGAGCGCGAGCGCCACCGCGCCGACCACGAGCGCGATCAGGGGGGATCTCATGGGGTTCTCCGGCAGGCCTGCGCGCGGGGAACTGGCGCGCGCAGGCGGTGCGTCAACAGCGCGTCGGCGACACGCCGGCGCTATTACAACCAAAAGTAGCGGCCGTTTGATAACCCTGGTCTAGTCGATCGGATTAAGAGTTTCGCAAAAGCTTGGCGTCACATCGGATGAGATGGCTACTTCCGACTGATCTGCTCGCATATGAACAGCCGAGGACTTGTAGGAACGCAGGTCAGAGTGACGCCAGGTTGCCTCCTCGCGCGCCTCGGGCGCGACACCGGGGGCGCGGCCGCGGTGGAGTTCGCCCTGGTGGCCCTGCCCTTCCTGGCGCTGTGCGGCGCGATCATCCAGATCGTGTTCCAGATGTGGGCGACGCAGAATTTCGATCGCGCGCTCCAGAACGCGGTCCGGACGATCTTCACCGGCCAGTTCCAGCTCGACACCGCGGGCCAGACCAATCCGGCGACCGTGCTCGCGACCTTGAAGGCGCGGATGTGCGGATCGCCCGTCAGCCCCGTGCCCACCGTGTTCAACTGCCAGAACGTCAAGATCGACGTCGCGACCTCGAGCAGCTTCGCGAGCGCGACCGCGAACAAGCCGATCGACACCGCCACGGGCACGTGGAGCACGAGTTTCGGCTCCAACTACAAATGCGCTTCGCCCGGCACGATCGTGATCGTCACCGCGGCGGTGCCGTTCCCGACCTTCTTCAACCTGATGGGCCTCAACACGAAGCAGTTCACCAGCGGCTCCGCGGAGGGATCGAGCCTGCTGACCTCCACGGCGGTGTTCCGCACCGAGCCCTACCAGATCGTCGGAGCGAGCCCGTGCCCGTCCTCACCGTCCTGACCCGGCGGGCGGCACGGCTCCGGCACGACAGGCGCGGCGGCGCGGCCGTCGAGTTCGCCGTCATCCTGCCGATCCTGCTCGCGATCTGGGCGGGCATGACCGAGGTGACGCACGCCATCGACGAGTGGCGCAAGCTGACGCAGCTCGGCCGCACCGTGGCGGACCTGACGGCGCAGGGCGACACACAGAACCCGATCAGCACCACCGTGATGAACGACATCCTCGCCTCCGCCACGGCGGTGATGCGCCCGTTCGACACGTCGAAGGTCAAGATCGTGGTCAGCGCGATGGGCACCGACGCGAAGGACCCGAGCGGTCCCCCTGTGGTCTGCTCCAGCGTCGCCAACACCAACGGGACCGCGCGGAGCCCGGGCCCCGCGCCCAGCCTGACCGTGCCGGACGGCTATCGGATGCCGGGCATGCGCTACGTGCTGGCTGAGGTCAGCATCAGCTACACGCCGATGATCGGGAGCGCGCTGGTCAAGCTCGCCAAGGGCGTGAGCAACACGATCACGTTCACCAGCAGCGCGCCGTGGCCGACCCGCGGCGGCCAGGCCTACGGCACCAGCACCTACACGGAAGTCGTCCTGCCGGACGACAAACAATCGAACTGCGATGGCACGAAGATCGTTCGCAAAACCTGACGGCCGCCCCGAGCGGCGCCGCGACATCCTGCGCGACCGCGGCGGCAACGTCGCCCTGCTGTTCGCGTTCCTGAGCGTGCCGATGGTGATGGTCGGCGGCGCGGCGATCGATTACGGCTTCGCCACGCGGCTGGAGACGAAGCTCCAGGCCGCGGCCGACGCCACGGCGCTGCTGCTCTGCCAGACGCCGCTGACGACGTCCGAAACCGAACTCAACGCCCTGGCGCAGACGACGATGACCGGTGCCATGGGGGCGGCGAGCCTCGTGGTCGACCGGCTGGCCATCACCAGCAGCCCGCGCAAGATCACGCTGACCGCTCACAAGCAGTCGACGACCTTCTTCGGCGGCCTGACCGGGACCCAGCGCATCAACCCGGGCGCCGTCTCGCAATGCGCCACGCCGCTGCCGAAGACTTTCGAGATCGCGCTCGTGCTCGACAACACGGGCTCGATGGCCGCCTCGAGCGGGGGACAGTCGAAGCTCCAGGCCGTCCAGACGGCCGCGACCGACTTCGTCAACTACGTCTACACCAGCCCGGCCTTCTCCAGCGCCAGCAAGATCTCTATCGTGCCGTTCGCCGCGTCTGTGGCTGTCAATCCAGCCACCTATCGTTACGCGACCTGGATCGATCAAGCTGCGCAATCCAGCTATCACTGGCTCAACGTCAACGGCCTTCAGGGCACGGGCATCACCAATCGCTTCGACATCTTCTCGAAGTTGCAGGCGGCCAACTCCGGCTGGGCCTGGGCGGGATGCCTCGAAACACTGCCCTATCCCCTGAACGTTCAAGACGGCGCACCGACCGCGAGCAACAAGGATTCTTATTATCTCCCGCTCTTCGCCCCAGACGAGCCGGGTGACGGCTCGTCGGAATATAGCGAATACTCGACCAAAAACTCATCGAGTATCAGCTTCAACAGCTATATCGACGATTATACGAACAGTCCCGATTGCCCCAAGCCGACCCGGGACACGTCATTCTCGACGGCCGAGGGGCGTGCATGCAAGTATCTCAGCCCCCGCGATCCGTCGCCCACCTCGCGAAACCGCTACACGGGTATTCCCAACGGGCCGAATTTCGGCTGCACGACCCAGCCGCTTCAGCGACTGACCAGTGATACCACCACGCTCAAGAACCTGATTAACCTGATGGTAGCCTCAGGCTCGACCAATATTCATGAAGGTTTCATGTGGGGATGGCGCACGCTTTCCCCGAACAGCGTGTTCGCAGACGGCGCGCGCTACTCCTCGAACAGCGCCAATTCCGACCTCAGCACGATCAACAAGATCATGATCCTCATGACAGACGGGGAAAATACCTGGCCCGTAAATTCGAACCCGTCCTACAATAAATCCATGTACTTTCCCTTCGGCTATTTTACGAACGCCGATGGATCGAACCCGAATTCGCGGCTTCCGCCCAGCAATCAAAATATTTCGAATGCCCGCACAGCGCGGGATGCGCTCGACAAACTGACAGCCCTCGCGTGCAGCAACGCGAAGACAAATAATATATCGATCTACACGATCGGCTTCAGCGTCCCGGCGGATCCGATCGACTCGGCCGGCCAGACGCTGCTGCGGAACTGCGCCTCGTCACCGGACCAGTTCTACCTCGCCAACTCGTCCGATGACCTGATCAAGGCCTTCAAGTCGATCCAGGCCAGCATCGGCGCGCTGCGGCTGACTCAGTAGGCGCCGCGCCGGCGCTGCGCGGGATCCGGCGCGCGGCCCGGACCCGGTCAGTCGTCGCGGTAGACGCGCTCGCGGCGCTCGTGCCGCTCCTGCGCCTCGAGGGACAGGGTGGCGATCGGGCGCGCGTCGAGGCGGCGCAGGGAGATCGGCTCGCCGGTCTCCTCGCAGAACCCGTAGGATCCGTCCTCGATTCGGGCCAGCGCCGCGTCGATCTTGCCGGTGAGCTTGCGCTGGCGGTCCCGCGCCCGCAGCTCGATCGCCCGGTCCGTCTCGGAGGACGCGCGGTCGGCGAGGTCGGGGTGGTTCTCGTTCTCGCTCTGCAGAGCCACCAGCGTATCCTGCGCCTCGCGCAGGATGTCGTTCTTCCAGCTCAGCAGCTTGCGCCGAAAATATTCGCGCTGCCGGTCGTTCATGAAGGGCTCGTCGTCGGACGGGACGTAGCCGTCCTCCAGCTGCACCTTCGCCATGCGTCACCCTCGCTGGATGGTAAACCGCCCACCAGGGGATGGCCGGTGTGCGGCGATAACGTGAGGTGCCGTATAGTCGAGGTGCCTCATCGCCACAACGCACACGGATGCAGGGGCTGTAACTGGCTGTCACTGCATCGCCGCGTGCGGCAAACAGGCCACGGTACAGATGTTTTACGCTGTCATCTGGTCCGCAACCGTACGATCGCCTCGGCGATCTCGGTCTTCAGGCTCCGGGCGATCGGCAGCCTGTAATGGGTCTGGTCGAAGAACTGGTCGGGATCGGCCGCCGCGGGGCGGCCGTCGCGCCAGTCGACCACCGTGCTGAGCGCGTGGGTCGCCAGCACCGTGCGCACCTCGGCCCGGCAGGCCGCCTCGGCCCGCGCCCGAGGGCTGCCGGGCGGCGGCTCGCCGCGGGCGTAGACCGGCGGGAACACCACCACGACCGGCGTCTCCGCCGGGATCCGGGTCAGCTCGGCGCGCAGGCGCGCCGCGATCGGGAACGGCCCGCCGTGCCGCGGCTCCTGCTCGGGCCCGACCGGCTTCTCCAGCGCCGCCTTCTTGGCGGGATCGACGCCGAAGCCCTGGCTCAGGTAGTTGCGCTCGTAATCCCACCAGCCGTCGGCCGCGGCGGTCTTGCGGCGCGGGTTCAGGAGCCAGCCGATGCGGTTGACCGTCTCCTGCGCGGCCGAGAAGCGGATCAGCCCGCGCAGGTAGGCGGGCCAGTCGCCCACGAGCCAGTAGGGAAAGCCGTGCTCGCTCGGGAAGGACGGGTCGTCCGCGCACCAGAACGCGTCGGCCGAGAGCACGATCGCGGCGGGGCGGGCGTGGTGCTGCAGGTACCATCCCAGCAAGGCGAACTGCTCGGACGGGCCGGTGGCCGGCACCGAGAGCTGGAGGAACGGGATGCCGGTGAGCCGGGTCAGTGCCGCCGGCTCGATGAGTTGGATGTGCGAGTTGCCGATCACCACGCCCGCATAGGCCGGATCGCGGCCGCGGACGGCCGAGGCCGTGCGGGGCCCCTGCGGCCGCACGGCCCCCCGGGACAGCAGCGTCGAGCGGCCGGTATCGTAGGGGTCGACCAGCACCGCGAGGGCCAGGTAGCCCGCGAAGAGGCCGACCATCGACAAGGCCAGGGTGCGGGCGAAGCCGCGCCAGTCCCTGTCGGTCGTGGGGGGTGCGGGCGCCATCCTCAGAACTGGAAGTAGATGAACTCGTAGTTCGCATCGTCGCCGATCTTCAGCAGGACGAGCACGAACAGCAGCGCGAAGCCGAAGGCGAGGAGCCGGCGCGGCGGCAGCCGGTGCACCGCGTTCCAGGCGGTGGGCCCGACCGTCGCGACCAGGGCGGCGATGGCGATGGTGCGCCACTTGAAGCCGGAGCCCTTCGGCGCGAGCCCGAAGAGTCCTTTGAAGATCGCGAGGGCCGCTTCGAAGCTCGTCGCGCGGAACAGAACCCAGGTCAGCACGACGAACAGGCTGGTGAGCACCCAGCCCAGCGGCGCGGGGATCGCGATCCGGGCCCGGCGCGCCAGGACACCGGCCCCGAGGCCGATCCCGTGCAGCGCCCCCCAGGCGAGGAAGGTCAGGCCGGCCCCGTGCCAGAGGCCGCCGAGCGTCATCGTGGCGACGAGCGCCCCGACCTGCCGCGGCAGCCCGCGGCGGTTCCCGCCCATCGGGATGTAGAGGTAGTCGCGCAGGAAGCGCGACAGGGTCATGTGCCAGCGCCGCCAGAAGTCGCGGAGCGACGTGGCGCGGTACGGCGCGTCGAAGTTCTGCGGCAGGACGAGGCCGAACAGCAGCGCGATACCCAGCGCCATGTCGGTGTAGCCGGAGAAGTCGAAGTAGATCTGGAAGGTGAAGCCGAGCGTCGCCTGCCACGCCTCGACCACCGTGACGGCCTTGCCGGCAGCGGCGGCTTGGAACACCGGGTTCACGTATTCCGCGAGCGGATCGCCGAGGAACACCTTCTTGGCGAGGCCGACGGTCAGCAGCATCAGCCCGCGGGCGAAGCGCTCGGCGGCGTCGGGCCGCGCGTAGGGCGCCTCGTCGAACTGGTGCATGATCTCGCTCCAGCGCACGAGCGGGCCGGCGAGAACCTGCGGGAAGAACGCGATGTAGAGGGCGTATTTCACGAGCCCGAAGCCCGGCGCCCGGCCGGCCCGCAGGTCGGCGAGATACATGATGTGGTGGAAGGTGAAGAACGAGATGCCGAGCGGCAGGGCGAGGCCGAGCCGCCGCGCCTCCAGGCCGGGGATCAGGTTGGCGAGGTCGGCCGCGAAGTCGAGGTACTTCAACACGCCGAGCAGCGCGAGGTTGGCGGCGATCGCCGTCGGGATCAGCCAGCGGCCGGGCCACCGGCGGTAGGCGCGCGCCACGCACCAGTTCGCCAGGATCGAGCCGGCCAGCAGCGGCACGAACCGGACGTCCCACCAGCCATAGAACACGAAGGACAGGGCGACGAGGAGCGGCAGCCGCCACGCGGGGGCGGCGCGCGCCACCAGCCCGTGCAGGATCAGCGCGGCCGGCAGGAAGGCGAGGAGGAAGACGAAGGAGTTGAACAGCATCGGGCGAGGCGGCGCGGAGGAGCCCGGATGGGCCGCCGTTGTCTCCGAGCGGGAGGGATCGCCTTGTCGAGGATCAAGGCCAGCCCGTCAATCGTCGCAGAGGCTGCGCGCCCGGCCGGGCGCGGCCTCACGCTCCGCGGCTGGCCGCCTCGATGGTCAGGCCCAGCCCCACCGAGCCGAACGTGTCGCCCTCCACCACCCGGGCGGCCGGCAGCGCGGCCGTCAGCGCGGCGCGCAGGTGCGGCAGGCCGGTGGAGCCGCCGGTGAGGAACAGGGCGTCGACCCGGTCGGCCGTCAGTTCCGCCTGCGCGAGGCAGCGCGCGATCCGGGCCGCGACGGCGCGGGCGAGGTCCCCCGTCTGGGCGGACAGGGTCGCGCGATCCACCGAGACCGCGAGCCCGGGCTCCAGGAGGCCGAGGTCGAGGAGGGTCGCGTCCTGTGCGGACGCCGCGATCTTGGCGCTCTCCACCGCCCCGGCCAGGGCGTGACCGCGCTCGCCCTCCACCGCCTCGCGCAGCCGCGCGAGCAGGTCGGGCCGGGCGCCGTCGCGGATGACCTCATCGATCTCGCGCAGGGTCTTCTGATTGTAGAGGCGGTTGATCGCCGACCACGTGGCGAGGTCGTGGTAGTAGGCGTTCGGCACCGCGAGGTCGGCGCGGCGCATCGGGCTTCCGAGGCCCAGGAGCGGCATCACCGTGCCGAGGCTGAGCTGTCGGTCGAAATCGGTGCCGCCGATGCGCACGCCGTCGTTGGCCAGGATGTCGCCGGCCCGGTCCGGCCGCCCCCGCCGCTCCGGCGCGAGGCGCACGATGGAGAAGTCCGAGGTGCCGCCGCCGATGTCGGCGACGAGGGCGATCTCCTCCGCGCGGACCTGGCGCTCGTAGTCGAGCGCCGCGGCGATCGGCTCGTACTGGAACGAGACCTCCCGGAAGCCGACGTCGCGGGCGATGTCGCGCAGCGTGTCCTCCGCGCGGCGATCCGCCTCCGGGTCGCCGTCGACGAAGTGGACCGGGCGGCCGTGGACCACCGTGTCGAGGCTCTGGCCGCTGGCGGCCTCCGCCCGCGCCTTCACGGCGGTGAGGTAGTGGGCGATGACGTCGCGCAGGCGCAGCCGCTGGCGGCCGACCGGGGTCGCCTCATCCATGAGCGGCGTGCCGAGCACGGATTTCAGCCCGCGCATCAGCCGGCCGGACCGGCCCTCGACATAGGCCGCCGTGGCGGCCCGGCCGATGATCGGCTCCCGTCCGAGCTCGAAGAAGATCGCGCTCGGGATTGTCCGGTGCGCGCCCTCCAGGGGCAGCAGCGTCGGGCCGTCCGGGCCGATATGCCCGAGCGTGGTGTTCGACGTGCCGAAATCGAGGCCGCAGGCCGCCATCGTGTCGTGGATCCGAGACTGAAGAGAAGGGCCGTGGGCCTACAGGGCCGCCATGCCGGGGTCCAGGGCGGAAGAGCGGGGCCCGGGGCTCCCGGACGGGGGTTGACGGCCCGATCGCGCACCGGCGGCGGAGCCACGCCTCGGACCGACGCCCGCATCCGGCCCACACGCGGCCCATATGCGGGAAGCGTGGACAGTGCCGCGGCGGCACACCCGGACCCGCCGGGCCGTGCTATGAGGCCCCATGCGTTCCGACATCGATCTCGGCCTGACCGGCGAGCGCCCCGCGCTCCTCGACCTCACCGAACTGCTCGCCACGCGGCTCCTGGTTCAGGGCAATTCCGGGTCCGGCAAATCGCACCTGCTGCGGCGGCTGCTCGAGCAGAGCGCTGGCCTCGTGCAGCAGGCGATCATCGATCCGGAGGGCGACTTCGCCAGCCTCGCCGACCGCTACGGCCACGTCGTGGTGGAGGCCGACGGCGACGACGTCGCCCTGCAGCGGATCGCCGCCCGCGTGCGGACCCACCGGGTCTCGGTGGTGCTGTCGCTGGAGAATCTCGACGCCGACGGCCAGATGCGGGCCGCCGCCGCCTTCCTGGGCGGCCTGTTCGACGCCGACCGCGACCATTGGTACCCGATGCTGGTGGCCGTGGACGAGGCGCAGCTCTTCGCGCCCGCGGCCGCCGGCGAGGTCTCGGACGAGGCCAGGCGCCTGTCGCTCGGCGCGATGACCAACCTCATGTGCCGCGGTCGCAAGCGCGGGCTCGCCGGCATCATCGCCACGCAGCGCCTCGCCAAGCTCGCCAAGAACGTCGCGGCCGAGGCCTCGAACTTCCTGATGGGCCGGACCTTCCTCGACATCGACATGGCACGCGCCGCCGACCTCCTCGGGCTGGAGCGCCGGCAGGCCGAAACGTTCCGCGACCTGCCGCGCGGGCATTTCGTGGCCCTGGGACCGGCCCTGTCCCGGCGCCCGCTCACCATCGCGGTCGGGCCGACCCAGACTGTGAGCCGGAGTTCCTCGCCGGTCCTCGTGCCCCTGCCCGACGCCCTGGAGGATGCCCGCGCGCTGATCCTCACGGCGAGCCCCGCCGAGACCGTCGCGCCGCTGGCGCCGCGGCCGAAGCCGCGCGCCGCGCCGGCGCCAGACGTGCTCGTCCAGCTCGCCAATTACCGTCCGCCGGCTCCGGCGGAGGAGCCGGAGGAGGAACCCATGGACCCGGAGGCCCGCGAGGCGGCGCTCGCCGAGGTGCTGGCCTCCGTGCTGGCGGATGCCGACGCCGCCGCCTGCACTCCCGCCACGCTCTACCAGGACTTCACGGTCCGCTGCCGGATCCGGCGCCTGCGCGGCGACACGATGGGTCTGCCCGAGTTCAAGCGGCGCCTCGCCGTCGCGCGGGCCGAGGCCGGCGGCGCGGTCGCGGACAATTCCGGCTGGGAGCAGGCCCAGGCGATCGCGGCCGGCCTGCCGGACGACCTCGCCGGCCTGTTCCTCGTGGTCGCTCGGGCCGCCATCGAGGGCGCCCCCTGCCCCACCGACACCGTGCTGGCCGAGGCCTACGGCACCAGCTCGGGCGGCCGGGCGCGGCGGATGCTGGCCTATCTCGAGGAGCGCGGCGCCATCGTCACCCGCAAGGACCTGCGCGGCGCACCGATCATCGCGGTGCCGGATCTCGGCGTCGAGACCGGACCGGGCGAGCCGCAGATGTTGCCGACGGGTCCGAAGCGGCGGGCGGTGTAGCGGGCGGGGTAGCGGGATCGGGCGCTCGCCGGGCGCGGTACCGGGATGCGCCCGGGGTCAGGTGCGGAAGCCCGGTCAGACGCGCCGGGCCATCTCCAGCTTGGCGAGTTCCACCGCGGCGCGCAGTTCGATCTCGGCCATCAGGCCGTCGAGCCGGGGATCCCCCGAGAGGCCGGCACGCTCGTTCAGGCGGCCGGCGATGGCGCGCAGATCCTGCGGCGCGACGCGGCCGCCGAGCAGTGCCGCCTTCAGCCGGTCGAGGCCGTCGAGGAGGTCCTGGCCGCGCTGGGCGGAGCGCCGGCGCCGCTCCTGGGGCGTGTCGGCCTCGGCCTGGAGAAGCAGGACCGCGTCGAGCCCGGCGAGCGTCGCGGCGGCGGCCGGCGCGCCGGCAGACGTCGTCGACGACGGGGCCGCGCCGAGGCTGAAGGCTGCGCCGCCCTCGGGCTTCCGGGCGGACGCGACACCGCCGGCGCTCTGGATCGGCTGGCGAGTCTCGACACGCATGATCCGGTTCGCGTTGCTCCAAGCGCCCCCGCGCAGAACCGGAAATTCGGCCGCCAGGGTTAAGCGCGGGTAAACAAGCCGGCAGAAGCTGCCGGGTCGGCAGGTTCGGTGCCGGCACCGCCAGGCGCAGGGCCAGACCTGGCACGGGAAAAAATTGTTTTCTTCAATGGCTTGCATAGATCGGGCGGCTGGCACGACCCTGGCAGGATGGGGGCAGGTTTGTCACGGTCGAAACACGGCATGCGCCCGCGTCACGCGTTCAGTCCTCTCCAGTCTCTCTCGGTCGCCCTCGCGGGCGCCCTGCTTCTCGCCGCGCTGTCCGTGCCGGCGCTCGCCCTGTCGCGCGTCAAGGATCTCGCCTCCATCGAGGGCGTTCGCCAGAACCAGCTCGTCGGCTACGGCATCGTGGTCGGCCTCAACGGAACCGGCGACACGCTGAACAACATCCCATTCACCAAGCAGTCGCTCCAGGCCATGCTGGAGCGCCTCGGCGTCAACACCCGCGGCGCCACGATGCGCACGCAGAACCTCGCCGCCGTGATGGTGACCGCGAGCCTGCCGCCCTTCGCCGCGCAGGGCACCCGGATCGACGTGACGGTCTCGTCGCTGGGCGACGCCAAGTCCCTCCAGGGCGGCACCCTGCTGGTGACGCCGCTGCTCGGCGCCGACGGCGAGGTCTACGCCCTGGCGCAGGGCTCGGTGGCGATCGCCGGCTTCGCCGCCGAGGGCGATGCCGCGAAGATCACCCGGGGCGTGCCGACCAACGGCCGGATTTCCAACGGCGCCAATATCGAGCGCGAGATCGCCTTCAAGCTGAACGACGCCCGCTCGCTGCGTCTGTCGCTGCGCAACCCGGATTTCACCACCTCGAAGCGGATCGCCGCGGCGATCAACGACTTCATGGGCGCCGACACCGCCGAGCCCACCGACCCGGCCACCGTCACGATCCAGATCCCGTCCCGCTACAATGGCAACATGATCCGCCTCATCACCGAGGTGGAGCAGCTGAAGGTGGAGCCCGACCAGACTGCCCGGGTCGTGGTCGACGAGCGCTCCGGCATCATCGTCATGGGCCGGGACGTGCGCGTGTCGACGGTGGCCATCGCCCAGGGCAACCTCACCGTCACCATCACCGAGCAGCCGCAGGTCAGCCAGCCGGCGCCGTTCTCCGACGGACGCACCGTCGTGGTGCCGCGCACGGGGGTGAAGGTCGATACCGGGGACGGAAACAAGCTCGCCCTGGTGAAGGAGGGTGTCAGCCTGCGCGAGTTGGTCGACGGTCTCAACGCCCTGGGCGTCGGCCCGCGGGATCTCATCTCGATCCTCCAGGCGATCAAGGCCGCGGGCGCGCTCCAGGCCGATATCGAGCTGATGTGACCGAACGGACGCGAAGGGACGATCCATGCTGCAACTCGCCAGTCTCGCGGCCAGCGCCGCCGCCAGCGTCGGAACCTCGGTGGCCGGGAGCGCCGTCGACGGGATCATCAAGACCGCCAACAAGGCCAAGGCCTTGAAGACGGCGACCGAGTTCGAATCGATGTTCCTGGAGAACAGCCTCGACCGGCTGACCCAGTCGGAGGGCACCGACGGGCCGCTCGGCGAGAACGGGACCGGCGGCGGTGTCTACCGCTCGATGCTGACCAAGGAATACGCGAAGCAGATCGTGAAGAGCGGCGGAGTCGGCATCGCCGATTCGGTTTTCCGTGAGATCATGAAGATGCAGGGCGCGGCGAGCGAGGGAGCGATCCATGCAAAGGGCTGAACCGCTGCGCGTCGGGGACCGGATCACCGCCGAGGCCCTGGTGGCGGGCGTGCTCGGCAACATGGCCGCGCTGGAAGCCGTGCTCGCCGAAGAGGCGGCCTACGTCCGGGAAGGGCGACTGCAGGAGGGCGTCGCCGCGGCCGAGCCGAAGGCCGCGCTGGCCGCAGCCTACATGCAGGGTCTCGAGGTCGCGAAGGCGAACGCCGTCGCACTGAAGCGCTTCCATCCCGACGGGGTCGAGGCCCTGCGCACCGCCCATCGGCGGTTCACCGCGGCCGTGGAGGCGAACCAGACGGTGCTCGCCAGCGCCAAGACCGTCTCGGAAGGGCTGATCAAGACCCTGGCGGAGGAGATCGGCCGGGCACAGCTCCCCTCCGGCTACGGGCGGCAGACGCCAGCGCCGTCCCCGTACGGCCGCGGCGTGCGCAGCGGGCCGCTGGTCCTCTCGCGCAACCTCTAGGGCCCGCCCGGACGGCGGCCGGCGCCGATCCGGACGTAGGTCCGCACCTCGCCGAGATCGGTGTCGACGCGGTTGTCGACCGCGATGCGGCCGGCGACAACTGGCGCTGCCGCGACGCCGCTCCCCGCGGCCAGATCCGCCCCCGCGACGACGCGGCCCGAGACGCGAAGGCAGCTGCCGCTCCCCGGCAGCCGCGCGAAGCCCTGGCCCTTGGACGGGCACGGCACCGGCCCCGGGATCACGGGCAGATCCCGCAGGTCGAGGGCCTCGGCCGGGCCAGCGCCGGCCACGATCGCCGCGAGGGCAGCGCAGACCGGGATCCGGCCGCGCATCTCAGGCGGCCTGGCGGGCGAGATCTCGGTGGAGCAGGTCGATGTAGTGCTCGACCTCGCCGACGAACCCGTCGAGGTCGGGCTCGTGGATGCGCAGGCGGGCGAGGTCGCGCAGCAGGATGTCGAGGGCGATGGCGCGCTCTTCGGGATGCGCGTAGCCCGCGACGTAGGTGTCGACGGCCTGCTCGACCAGGACGATCGCGCCGCTACGCGGGACGGCTCCCAGGCGGAGGACGAGTTCGATGGGTCCGGACAGCGCCATGCCGACCTCTCCTCAATCGAATGACGGCGCGTGGGCGCGACCACACGCTGCGCTTCATTCCCGGAAAGCGGCAAGACTATGGTGAACCCGACACGTCGCGAGATTTTTCGAGCGTCAGGCGCGCGTTGACCGGTCTCGGCGATCAGCTCAGCTGATGTAGTTCACGAGGGAGAGCTTCGAGAGCGTCGCGGTCACCTGATAGCTGGCCTGGAGCCGGTTCTGCACGTCGAGCAGCTTGGTGATGACCTCCTCGGGGGAGATCTGCTCGATCCCGTCCAGGGTGTTCTGGACGGTGTTCTGGAGCGCCTTGTTGGTCGTGCCGGCATTCGAGAGCCGCGTCGACGCGACGGTGAGCTGCGTGACCGTGTCCTGGACGCTGGGGGTCTGGTTGGCGGACGAGAGCAGGCTGCCGGCCTTCGTCGCCACCGTCTGGTAGGTGTTGTAGGTGTTGGCGTCGTTCGTGGTGGGCAGGCCGAAGGCCATGGTCGCCAGGCCGGCGAGCACGTTCTGGACCGCGGGATCGTTGGCGCGGGCGCCCGTCCCGACGCTCCCGGTCGCGCTCACCTGGACCGACTGCGTGTCGATCGCCGAGGTCGGCTGTGGCACTGCCGGCGGCGCGGGCTGCGTGTAGGTGTTCTCGCCCTGGTACCACAGCACCGTGTCCTGGGGCGTGGCCGCCCTGTAGCCGACCGGGGTGGTGCCATCGTACAGGATGCGCTGCGGCATGACGCCCGACCCCGACGGGCCGCCTTCCGCCGCGCCGGAGAAGAAGTTCGACGCGGTCGCCGCGGTGGCGTTCACCGCCAGCGTGCTGTTGGCCGCACCGGTGAGCGCGTTGCTCAGCGTCGCCGACAAGTTGGCCATCGTCTGGGCGGGCGTCGAGCCGATGGCGAAGTTGGTGATCGATTTCGGGTCCGCGCTCGTCGCGGCCGTGAGCGTGATCGTCGTGGAGGTGCCGTCGGCCATCTTCAGCGCGAACGACACGGTATCGCCGGCGCTCGGCTGCGTCGTCATGCTGAGGCTGAAGCCGCCCGGGCTCGTAGCCGTGCCCGCCGTGTAGGTCGCGCCGATCGCCGAGCCGGTCGTGGTCGGCGCGCCCGCCAGGGTGAAGCCGAATTGCCCTCGGGTCAGGTTGTTCGACTCTTCGGTGACCTGCACGCTCGTGGCCGGGCTGGCCAGAGTCTGCGTCAGGCGGCCGTTGCCCCCCGCGCCGAGCTCGGCGGTGACCCGCTGAGAGATCAGGGTCGAGAGGCCGTCGAGCGTGTTGCCGCTCGCGTCGGTCGTGCCGTTGAGGATCTTGCTCGAATCGACCACCGGCTGGGTCGTGGTGTCGGTGCCGCCGAACAGGTAGTTGCCCGCCGCCGATTCGTTGAGCGTGTCGAGCGCCGTCTGCAAGTTGGCCAGCGCCGTCGACCGGCCGGAGACCGAGTTCGCCGCCACGCTCTGCAGGCCATTCTGGAGCATCGTCCCGGTGGAGGTGCCGAGGGTCGCAACCTGCGTCAGGCTTGTGACCGCGAGGTCGGTCCGGGTCTGCGCGGCGGTGATTCCGGCGGCGTAGCCGGAGAGCGCGCTCAGGGTGGCCTGCGCGGACAGAGCCGTCGACCGCCCGGAGCCGAGGCCGCCATAGGTCTGCGAGACCTGACCGCTCGAGAGCTGGTTGGTCAGGTCGTTGAGCTGGCTCTTCAGCGCCTGGAGCTGCGAGGCGTTGCGGTTGGTGATGTAGGAGCCGGCCGCGAAGGGCGTGATCGTCGTCATGATCAGATCTGCAGCAGCTGGTTGAGCATGTCGCGGGCCGCGGTGAGCACCCGGGCGTTGGCGCCGTACGCGGTCTGCAGGGCGATCAGGTTCGACATCTCCTGGTCGATGTTGACGCCCGCCCCGGCGGAGAACCGGCTCTGCGCGGTGGAGAGCGCCGTCTGTTGGGTGGCGTCGAGGGCCGCGGCGTTCGACGCGTTGGCCCCCTGCGTGGACACGATGTCCTGCGCGAAGCCGGTCACGGTGGCGCTGTAGGGGGCCGAGACGCCGCCGATGCCGCTCGACGACGAGAAGGTCTGCTGGTTCGCGGTGAGCGCCGTGAACAGCTTCTGGGCGCGCGCGCCGGACGCGCTCGGATCCGTGGCGCTCGTCGCCGTCAGCGCGGCGGTGTTGCCCGCCAGCGCGCCGTTGACCGTGATGCGCTGGGCGAAACCGGTGAGCTGCGAGCCGCCGTCGAACGTGCCGGTGTAGAGCTTGTTGCCCGTACCGTCGACGAACATCGCGATCGACGGGTTGCCGGTGTTCAGGTCCGACGCCGAGACGGCCGTGACGCTGGCGCTCGCCGCGCCGGCGACCTTGCCGGCCGCCCCCAGCGTCAGCGTCGCGCTGGTGGCGGTCGAGGAGACCGGACTCGCCGACAGTGTCGGCAGCTTGTAGGTGCTGCCGGAGGCGTTGAACGTGGCGAAGGCGGACTGGATCGCCGCCGCGTAGGTGCCGGGCCCGCCGCTGGCATTGAAGGTCAGCGTGAGGCCGCTGGCATCCGTGGTCTGCGCGGCGGGCACGACCGCGCCGCTGGAGGTCGCGGACGCCACCAGCGTCACGTTGCGCACGGCCCCGGTGTTGTCGGTGACCGGGAAGGTGATCGTGTTCCCGGGCTGCATCGTCGAGACGCTGATCTGCGTGTCGGTCCCGCTGTACGTCCCGGTGGTCGCGGTATTCGTGAGCGCCTTCGAGAGGCCGGCCGCGAGATCGTCGAGCTGCCGCTGCGCCTGCGGCAGGGTCTGGTCGCGCATCTCGATCTCGGCGGCGAGGCTGCCGGACCGCAGCACGCCGGGGGCGCCGAGGTCGATCTTGCCGCCGCCCGGCAGCGTCGCGGTGATGGTTCCGACCGTCCGCTGGGCGGGGTCGGTCGAGTAGCTCGCGGTGGGGCTGAGCACGCCGCGTCCGTCGAAGGTCAGGGTCGCGGCGTTCCCGCGGTCGACCAGCGTCACCCCCGACTGGGTCATGACCGAGACCGTGCCGTCGCGCTGCTGGACCGTCTGCACGTCCATGTAGCTCGACAGGCTGTTGATCGCCTGGTCGCGCTGGTCCTGAAGATCGGTCAGCGAGGTGCTGTCAGTGGTGTTCTGGATCTTGCCGTTGAGCGTCGCGATGTTGGACAGGATGGTGCTCGCCGCGCTCGTGTCGGTGCCGAGCTGCGACTCGAGGCCGGTGCGCAGATTCTGCACCGTTCCGGCGGCGCTGTTGATGAGGCTCGCGACGGCCGCGGCATTGCCCAGCACCGTCGTGCGAGCGGCCGCCGAGGTCGGGTTCGCGGCGAGTTCCTGGAGCGATTGGGTGAAGGTGTTCAGCGTCCCGTCGAGGGAGGTGGAGCTGCCGGGCACGCCGTAGAGGGCGTCGAGCTGGGCGGCGATGCCGGACTTGGTGCCCGTGTAGGCGGCGCCCGAGGTCTCCAGCCGGAGCTGGTTCAGCGCCGCGGCGTCGAAGCTGCGGGTGATCGTGCCGGCGGCCACGCCGGAATTGTTCGTCCCGGTGGCGACCGTCGAGAGCGTGCGCTTGACGTAGCCCGCCGTCCCGGCATTGGCGACGTTCTGCGAGACGATGTTGATCGCCGCCTGGGTGGCGGCGAGGCCTGCGCTCGAGGTGGAGATCGCATTCAGCGACATGTCACGGCCTCCGAGGCTCGAATCGCACCCTCACTCAGCGGATCACGTTGAGCAGATCAGACATCATCGTCTGGGCCGTCGACATGACGCGCGTGTTCGCAGAGTAAGCCTGCTGGGTTACGATCATCTTAGAGAATTCGGTCGCAATGTCGGTGTTCGATTGCTCGTTGCTCGCGCCCGAGATCGTGCTGCCGTTGAGGCCCGCGAGCGGAGGCCCCGAATCGACCGTCTGGAGATAGTTCCCGTTCGTATCGGCCTTCAGGCCGTCGGCATTGGCGAACTGGACGACGCCGACCGAGGCGAGAGCCACGACCGAACCGTTGGAGAAGGTGCCGTTGACCTTGCCGTCCGGACCGACGGCCACGCTTGTGAGCGTCCCGGAGCTGTTGCCGTTCTGCGTCAGCGCGTTGGTCGTCGCCGCACCGGTCGTGTCGGCATACTGCGTCAGGCCTGAGGCGCTGAGATTCATGTTGAGGCTGGGGAATATGTAGTCACCCATGGTGATCGGCCCCAGCGGGATCGGGTTCGTCGAGGGCGAGGTGAGCTTCCCGGTGGAATCGAAGGTGAAGGCCGTGCCCACGTTGTTCCAGTCGGACGTCGTGAGCGCGCTCGGGTTGGTGGAGTAGTACAGGTTCCACACGGCCGGCTGAGCCGGCGTGGTCGTCGCGTCCTGGACCTTGGCCCAGCGGGTCGTCAGCGTGAGCGGCGCGCCGGTCGACGTGTAGACCGGCAGCGACGGGCCGGCGATGCTGTTGCTCATGAAGGTCGAGACGGCACCGGTCTGGGTCGAATCGACCTTGACGCCGGTCTGCCCCGATCCGGAGGTCACGACGGCCGCGGTATTCTGATTGTAGAGATCGGATCCCGACGTCGCCGAGGCCGACGTGCTCGGCGTCGAGGGCAGGTTGGCGGCGTAGGTGATCGTCGTGGTGGCCTGCGCCGGCAGCGCCGAGTTGCCGATCTTGATCGGACCGATGCTGGTCGTCTGACCGGTGATCGGATCGAGGTTGGATCCAGTCAGGTATCCGCCGGCGCCGTTGACCAGATAGCCGTCCTTGTCCTGGGCGAAATCGCCCCGGCGCGTGTACAGGCTCGTGCCGCCGAACGATGTGGCGCCGTTCGCGTCTCCGGTCTTCTGCACGACGGTGAAGAAGCCCTGGCCGTTGATGGCCATGTTGGTGGGCACGCTCGACGAGACCACGTTGCCGGCCAGGGTGTTGGTGAGCTGCGATTGGGGCAGCACCGAACCCGCGACCTCGCGGCCCGGCGTCTTCTCGGACATCAGGTCGACGAAGCTGGTGTCGATGCGCTTGTAGCCAGTCGTCTGCGAGTTCGCGATGTTCCCGGAGATGTTGCTGATGGCGTAGGACTGCGCCTGGAGTCCGGAGACCGAGGTCTGCAGGGCGGTGAAAAGATCCATGGCGAACGATCCCGATGCGCGCCGCACTGGCCCGCAGGCCGGTCCGGCCGCAACCGGCGTGCCATGGCTAAGTCCTTGAGAATCCTGGACCGGATTGTCGACGACCCGGCAGTGTTGACCGGTCATGGCCGCGCGCCCGGCAGATCCTGCCGGGTCGGTCCCGCGGGCGCGGAGATCCGGACCGGAAGTCCCATCCGCCGCGTTTACGCGGTGTTATTCGACACGCGCGAAGATGCCGCCGGGCCGGGGCCACGCGCGGTGCGTCCTGTCTGGAAGCGCTGAACGGGTACGGATTGCGGATCTCGGGATCATGCGGGCGAAACGGACAAGCCTCGTCCACATCATCTACTTCTCGCGTCTCAACCTGTCGTCGGACGCGGCGAAGAGGTCCGAGCAGATCAGCGATATCGGTCGCATCGCTCAGAAGAAGAACGAGTTCGCGGTGATCACGAGCTTTCTGGTCATCGAGGGGAACTTCGCCTGCCAGGTCATCGAGGGCGAGCGCACATCCGTGCACGAGACCTTCGACCGGGTGAGTGCCGACAGCCGGCACCGCGAGGTCCAGATCAGCGAGTGGCGGGAGATCACCAAGCGCGAGTTCGTCCACTCGTTCAAGAGCGCGCAGCGCACGGCCGGGAACGACACGCTGTTCGCCAAGGCCAACCTGCTCCCGATGCTCCAGCGCGGAACGCCGAAGGCGTCCGCGATACACGGGCTGTGCCTGTCGCTGCAGTCCGACGCGATGTCCCGTCAGGGCATCGACCACCTCTTCATCTGAGCCGCCGATGTCCGAGAGCGATACGCCCCCGATTCTCATCGTCGACGATCAGGAGAAGCTCCTGCGGCTGATCGTGATGCTGATGACCCGCATCGGCTTCCCGGACGTCGAGGGCGTCACCAACGCGCCCGAGGCGCTGGAGCGGATGCGGCAGCGCCGCTACGCCCTGGTGATCTCCGATCTCGACATGGAGCCCATGGACGGGCTCACCCTGCTGCGCGAGATCCGCGCCGACGACGCGCTGATGAACACGCCCTTCATGCTCACCGAGTCGTCCTTCGACTTCGAGGACATCAACCTCGCCCACCAGGCGGGCGCGGACGCCTTCATCCTCAAGCCGTTCGACATGGCGGTGCTGAAGACCAAGCTGAAGCAGGTCCTCAACCGCAAGCCGCGCAAGCGCGAGGCGCCGATCGCGTCCGAATCGACCCTGAGCGTCGAATTCCCGATGCTCGGCAAGTTCTGACGCCGCGCACCCCTCGCGGGCCCGGCGACGCGGAGGCGCCGCCGAAGCGCGTCACGCCGCCCGCTTCTGGTAATCCTTCACGTCGGTGAAGCGCACGGCCGGGTAGCGCTCCTCCTCGTAGCGGAGCGAGAAGGCCGTGGTCGCCATGAAGACCGGGGCGCCGTCGAGGTCCTTGGCCATGGCCGAGCCGTGCGAGTCGATGAACTTGTCGAGCTCGGCCTCCGAATCGGACGACACCCAGCGGCAGACCGAGAATCGCGAGGTCTCGTAATCCACCGGCAGGCCGTACTCGGCCTGGAGCCGCTCCTTCAGCACGTCGAGCTGCAGCGCGCCGACCACGCCGACGATCGCCTGGCTGCCGTCCTGCGGCACGAACACCTGGACGACGCCCTCCTCGCCCATCTGCTGGAGCGCCTCGCGCAGCTTCTTGGCCTTCATGGCGTCGGTGAGCTTGATCCGGCGCAGGATCTCCGGCGCGAAGCTCGGGACACCCCGGAACACGATATCCTCGCCCTCGGTGAGCGTGTCGCCGATCCGCAGCGTGCCGTGGTTCGGGATGCCGACCACGTCGCCGGCATAGGCCTCGTCGGCGATGGCACGGTCCTGGGCGAAGAAGAATTGCGGCGCCGAGAGCGAGATCGGCTTGCCGGTGCGCACCAGCCGGGCCTTCATGCCTCGGTTGAGCTTGCCCGAGCAGACCCGCATGAACGCGATCCGGTCCCGGTGATTCGGGTCCATGTTCGCCTGGATCTTGAACACGAAGCCGGTCATCCGCGGCTCGGTCGGCTCGACGAGGCGCTTGTCGGCGTCCTGGCCCCGCGGCGGCGGCGCCACCTTGGCGAGACCGTCGATCAGGTCCCGCACGCCGAAATTGCGCAGCGCCGAGCCGAAGAAGACCGGCGTCAGGTGCCCCTCGCGGAACGCGTCGAGGTCGAACGGCTTCAGGCCGCCCTCGGCGAGTTCGACCTCCTCGCGCCACGCGTCGGCGGCGCCGTCCTCGGTGAGCAATTCGTCGAACAGCTTGTCGCCGGGACCCGAGACCGGGACCATCCCCGCATCCTCGGCGGCGTCGAGGCGGCGGACACGGTTGCCGCCGAGCTCGTAAGTACCGGAGAAGTTGCGGCCGGTGCCGATCGGCCACGTGACCGGGGCGACGTCGAGGGCCAGCGTCTTCTCGATCTCGTCCAGAAGCTCGAACGGGTCGCGCGCCTCGCGGTCGAGCTTGTTGACGAACGTGACGATCGGGATGTCGCGCAGGCGGCAGACCTCGAACAGCTTGCGCGTGCGCGCCTCGATGCCCTTCGCGGCGTCGATCACCATGACGGCCGAATCGACCGCCGTCAGCGTCCGGTAGGTGTCCTCCGAGAAGTCCTCGTGGCCTGGCGTGTCGAGGAGGTTGAAGACGCAGTCGCCGTACTCGAAGGTCATCACCGAGGTGACCACCGAGATGCCGCGCTCCTTCTCGATGCCCATCCAGTCGGAGCGGGTCGAGACCCGGTTGCGCTTGGCCTTCACCTCGCCGGCGAGCTGGATCGCGCCCCCGAACAGCAGCAGCTTCTCGGTGAGCGTGGTCTTGCCCGCGTCGGGGTGGGAGATGATCGCGAAGGTGCGCCGCCGCGACACCGGATCGGCCGGCCTCGCCTCGGTCTTGGTCTGCATCAGCATGGAGCGAACGCCCTGGGTCGGCGGAACGTGGTGGTGCGCGGCGCGGCACTCGCGCGGTCTCGGGATCGTGTAGCGGCAAGCCCCGATATTGGCAAAGACGGCGGCAGAATGGGGCCTCCTTTCAGGCACCGTACAGGGGCGCGACACCACGCTTCCCCGGTCGATCCACGCTTCGCGAGGCCCCGATGTCGCGCGCCGCAGCACGCTGCTGTCTGGTCACCGCTCTGCTGTTCGCCTCCGCGGGCCCCGGGCCCCGCGCGGCCGAGGCGCCGCAGCGCGCCGCAGCGGCCGACGCCGCCTTCCTCGATGCCCTGACCTGGGGCGCCACGCCCTCGGCCTTCGCGCAGCTCACCGCGGAGGGGCGGACGCGCTGGCTACACGATCAGCTTCACCCGCCCGCCGAAATGCGCCTGCCCCCCGACGCCCAGGCGCAGGTCGACGCGCTGACCCCGCCGGGCAGCCTGTTCGAGCGAGCCCAGGCCCTGGACGCGCAGGCCAAGGCGGCGAAGGACATCGCCGATCCCGAGGCCAGGAAGGTTGCTCAGCAGGCTTTCCAGGCGACGCTCAACACGGCCGCGCGGAACGCCGCCTCCGTCTGGGTGCTGCGGGCGCTCTACAGCCCCGACCAGCTGCGCGAGCGCCTGACGTGGTTCTGGTTCAACCGGCTCAACGTCCACCAGGGAAAGTCGACGCTGCGCGCCGCCGTGGGCGACTACGTCGAGACGGCGATCCGCCCGCACGTGCTCGGGCGCTTCCGCGACCTGCTGATGGCGAGCCTGCGCCACCCGGCGATGCTGCGCTACCTCGACAACGACGCCAACGCCGCCGGCCGCCCGAACGAGAACTACGCCCGGGAGATCATGGAGCTGCACACGATGGGTGTCGGCTCCGGCTACACGCAGGGCGACGTCGAGGCGCTGGCCAGGATCCTGAGCGGGGTCGGCATCGACCTGAAGCCCGAGAACCCGAAGCTCCGCCCCGAGCGCGCCGCCGACTTCCGCCGGGACGGCCTGTTCGCGTTCAACCCGAACCGGCACGATTACGGCGACAAGGTCTTCCTCGGCACGCGCATCCGGGGGCGCGGCTGGCCCGAGGTCGAGGAGGCGGTCGACCTGATCGCTCGCAACCCCGCCACAGCGACCAACGTCTCACGGGCGCTGGCGACCTACTTCCTCGGGCAGGCACCCGACGATGCCCTCGTCGCCCGGCTCGCCGCCGTCTTCACGCGGACCGACGGCGACATCGCCGCGGTGATGGAGGCGCTGGTGCGCGAGCCGGCCTTTACGGCCGAGCGCGGCGGCGCCTTCAAGGACCCGGTGCGCTACGTCTTCTCGGCCCTGCGCATGGCCTACGACACGCGCGTGATCCGCAACGCCGGCCCGGTGCTCGGCTGGCTGAACCGCCTCGGCGAGGGCCTGTTCAACCGCTCGACGCCGGACGGCTACCCCCTCGACGCGGCCGCCTGGAGCGGGCCCGGGCAGCTCGCGACGCGGTTCGAGATCGCCCGGCAGATCGGGTCAGGCTCGGCCGGCCTGTTCAAGCCGGCGCTGCCCGATCAGGCCGAGGAGCCGGCCTTTCCGGTGCTCGCCAACGGGCTCTATTTCTCGGCGCTGTCCGGCACCCTGTCGGCGGCGACGCGCGCGGCCCTCGCCCAGGCGGTCTCGCCGCAGGACTGGAACACCCTCTACCTCGCCTCGCCGGAGTTCATGCGATGAACCGTCGCGACCTGATCCGCGCCTCGGCGGCGCTCGGCCTGTCCACGGTGGCCGGCCGCGTCTGGGCCGCCCCGAAGGCCGACGCGCGCCTCCTCGTGGTGTTCCTGCGCGGCGCCTACGACGCCGCCAACGTGGTGATCCCGACCGGCAGCGATTTCTATTACCGGTCGCGGCCGAACCTCGCGATCCCGAAGCCCGACGCGTCGGACCCGAAGGCGGCGCTGGCGCTCGACGCCGACTGGAGCCTGCACCCGGCTTTGCGCGACACGCTCCTGCCGCTCTACGCCAAGGGTCAGGCCGCCTTCGTGCCGTTCGCCGGCACCGACGACCTGACCCGGAGCCATTTCGAGACCCAGGACACGATCGAGATGGGCCAGACGGTCGGCGCGGCCCGCGACTACAATTCCGGCTTCATGGCCCGGCTCGCCGCGGAGCTGACCCGGGTCCGGCCGATCGCCTTCACCGACCAGATGCCGCTCATCTTCCGGGGCGGCGAGACGGTGCCCAACATCGCCATCAACGGGGTCGGCAAGCCCGGCATCGACGACCGGCAGGCCCGCCTCATCGCGGCGATGTACAGCGACACCAAGCTGGCCGCCGCCGTGACCGAGGGGTTCCGGGTGCGCGACGCGGTCTACCACACGATCTCCGATCATGCCGGGCAGGCCGACCGCGGGGCGGTCTCGCCCAAGGGCTTCGAGCTGTCGGCCCGGCGGATCGGCCGCCTGATGCGCGAGAACTTCAACCTCGGCTTCGTCGATGTCGGCGGCTGGGACACGCACGTGAACCAGGGCGCGAGCACCGGCTACCTCGCCGACCGGCTCGGCGAGCTGGGGCGCGGACTCTCGGGCTTCGTCGAGGAGATCGGGCCGGGCTGGTCCGACACGGTGGTGGTAGTGCTGTCGGAGTTCGGGCGCACCTTCCGGGAGAACGGGAGCCGCGGCACCGATCACGGCCACGGCAGCGTCTACTGGATCCTCGGCGGCGGCGTCCGGGGCGGCCGGATCGCGGGACCGCAGGTGCGGGCCGACGAGGCGCACCTGTTCCAGAACCGGGACTATCCGGTGCTCACCGACTATCGCGGCCTGCTGGGCGGCCTGTTCCGGCGGCTCTACGGGCTCGACCAAGCGAGCCTGCGGCGGATCTTCCCCAGCGCGGACCCGGCGGATCTCGCGCTGCTGTAGGGAGCGGGCCGTCGCAGCGTCGCGCCGTCCCAGCACTCGCGAGCCCGGGCTCTCAGCCCCTCCGTCATCGCGAGCGCAGCGAAGCGACCCAGGGCCGTACGAGTTCGGCAGGCGTCGCGCGACGCCGGGTCGCTTCGCTGCGCTCGCAAGGACGACCAAGCGCATGTCGTGCCGACGTATCGATGCTCCTCAGCGGATCCCGACATCAGCGCGCGAAACACCTTCGACGGGTTGGCTCCGCGCCTCTCTGTCCGCGCGCTCAGGCCGCGGCGGCCGCGAGGGCGCGCAGGTCGCCGACCAGCTCGTCGACCCGCTCCGTCCGGGCATCCCAGGCGAACATGAAGCGCGCCCCGCCGCCGATGAAGGTGTAGAACCGCCAGCCCCGGGCGCGCAGGCCCTCCATCGTGGCCGCCGGCATCGTCAGGAAGACCGCGTTCGCCTCGACGGGAAACAGAGCCCGCACCCCCGGCAGCCCGCCGACCGCCTCGGCGAAGCGGCGAGCGCAGGCGTTGCCGTGGGCCGCGTTCCGCAGCCACGCGCCGCTCTCCAGCATGCCGACCCAGGGGGCCGCGAGAAAGCGCATCTTCGAGGCGAGCTGGCCGGCCTGCTTGCAGCGGTAGCCGAAATCCTCCGCGAGCTTGGCGTCGAAGAACACCACCGCCTCGCCGGCATGCATGCCGTTCTTGGTGCCGCCGAAGCACAGGACGTCGATGCCCGAGCGCCACGTCATGTCGGCGGGGCTGCACCCGAGGCTCGCGCAGGCATTGGCGAAGCGCGACCCGTCCATGTGCAGGGCGAGGCCCAGCTCGCGGCAGGTCGCCGACAGGGCCCGCAGCTCGGCGAGGCTGTAGACCTGCCCGGTCTCGGTGGGCTGCGTGATCGTCACCACGCGCGGCCGCGGGAAGTGGATGTCGCTGCGGTTCTGCGCCAGCCCGCGGATCGCCTCCGGCGTCAGCTTGCCGCCCTCGGTCCGGACGGTCAGCAGCTTCGAGCCGTTCGAGAAGAATTCCGGCGCGCCGCACTCGTCGGTCTCGACATGGGCCGAGTCGGCGCAGATCACGCTGTGGTAGGACTGGCACAGCGCGGCCAGCGCCAGCGCGTTGGCGGCCGTGCCGTTGAAGGCGAAGAACACCTCGCACGGGGTCTCGAACAGGTCCCGGAAGGCGTCGGCCGCCCGGGCGGTCCAGGCGTCCTCGCCGTAGGCCGGGGCGTGGCCGCGATTGGCCGCCTCCATCGCAGCCCAGGCCTCCGGGCAGATGCCGGAATAGTTGTCGCTGGCGAATTGCTGCGAGTCGTCGTGTCTCATCCGCGCAACCTAGCACGGCGCAGGCGCGGATGGATCGCGCGGACAGGTTGGAACTGGTGCGCGCTTGGTGTAATAGCCCCGTCAAGGCGTGAGCTCCACGCCGATTCGGAAACCGACGTTCCCGTCCCTCCCGGGTTCAAACCGGGCGAGGGACGTTGCCGGTTTCCAGATCGGCGGCGGGCCGCGTGAACCCAGAACTTCAGGTCCAGAGGATCAAGTCCGTTGCAGGTACTCGTTCGCGACAACAACGTCGATCAAGCGCTCCGCGTCCTCAAGAAGAAGATGCAGCGCGAGGGCATCTTCCGCGAGATGAAGCAGCGCAAGGCTTATGAGAAGCCGTCCGTGCGCAAGGCTCGCGAGAAGGCCGAGGCCGTCCGCCGCGCCCGCAAGCAGGCCCGCAAGACCGCGATCCGCGAGGGCCTGATCGCCGCGCCGAAGCCGAAGCCCCGCTTCCCCGCCGGCGGCCGTCGTCCCGGCTTCCCGTCGCCGTCCGCCGCGCAGGGCCAGGGCGGCAACGCCGCCGGTCAGACCCCGGTCAGCCCGGCTCCCGCCGCCTGAGCGACACTACGTCAGTCATGAGAGAGCCCGGCCTGCGCGCGCAGGCCGGGCTTTTTCTTTGCGTCGCGTCCGGATGAAGGCGCCCGGGCACGCGAGCCGCACGTGGCGCGGGTCCCCTTTCCACCCGAGTCGAGCTTGCCCCGAGTCGGGCTTCTCAGGACGGATCTCGGGCAGGCCCAAGATCCGTCGGGAGAGGAGGAAGGTCGCGCCTGTAGCGCCGAGCCGGGGCTCGGCGCTCGCGATGACGTGAAGAGCTTCGAGCGCCGGGCGCTCAGGCCGCCAGCTCAGGCCGCCAGCTCAGGCCGCCTTGGCGGCCATGGTGGCGTGCTCGGCCTGGACCAGCACGTCGAGGGCCCGCCAGGGCTTCTGCATGTAGACTGCCTGATCGGGGAGCCGCGCGTCCCGGCTCGCGCCCGAGGTGACGACCACGCGCACGTCCGGCCACCGCCGCTTGACCGCCTGCGCCAGCGACACGCCGTCCATGGCGCCCGGCAGGCGCACGTCCGCGAAGAGCAGCGCCACGGTCACGTCGGACCGCTCCAGCACCGAGAGGGCCGCCTCGGCGCTCTCGCAGGCGATCACGCCGAGATCGGTCTCCTCGAGCACCGCCGTCGCGAGATCGCGCACAGCCGCATCGTCCTCCACGACGAGCGCCACGGGGGCGGAACTATCGGGCGTTGCGCGATCCATCAAAGTCTCCTGCTGCCGGTGCCTTGCCCCGCGTCGGGTGGCCGCCTGTACGGCGAGCTTCTGATTCCCCGATTCGGCCATGCTGATCCTTCATGAGGCGGCTCACAAGAGTCGCGTCGCTCCGGAGGCGAATGCCTGCCCTGCGGACAGGCGGCGCCATTTTCATGCGGAACGCACGAAAATGGCGCAGTTTCCGGGCGGTTAAGAAACTGTTCACCGGAGTGGACCGACTGTTAACGTCCTGCGGCGGAACGTCTCCACCCGCGCGGGGCGTTTCGCCGGATCGAACGCGGCCCAGAGCTGAAGGATCATCGTCCGACATGTGCCGTTTCCTCGCCTACAGCGGTGAGCCGGTCTTCCTCTCCGACCTCGTCTGCGCGCCGACCCACTCGCTGGTGCACCAGTCGCTGCACGCCGACGAGGGGAAGACCGAGACCAACGGCGACGGTTTCGGCATCGGCTGGTACGCCGAGCGGCCCGAGCCGGGTGTCTACCGCGACATCTCCCCGGCGTGGTCGGACGAGAACCTCGTGAACCTCTGCGGGCAGGTGCGGGCGCGGACGTTCTTCGCGCACGTGCGCGCCTCGACCGGGACGGCCACCGCCCGGGCCAACTGCCACCCCTTCGTGTTCGGCCGCCACCTGTTCATGCACAACGGCCAGATCGGCGGCTACCACCGGATCAAGCGGCGCCTCGAGGCGCTGATCCCGGATTCCTACTACGACCATCGCCGCGGCAGCACCGACTCGGAGGCGATCTTCCTCCTGGCGCTCGCCAACGGCCTTGAGGCGGACCCCGTCGGCGCGATGGCGCGGACGCTGAAGACCGTCCGCGAGTTGATGGAGTCGGCGAATGTCTGCGAGCCGCTGCGCTTCACCGCGCTGCTCACGGACGGCGAGACGCTGACCGCCTATCGCTGGGCCTGCGACGGCCGGCCGCCGAGCCTGTACTACCGCGAGGGGCCGGGCGGCATCGTGGTGGTGTCGGAGCCGATCGACGGCTGCCGCGAGGGCTGGCGGGTGGTCCCGAAGGGCGCGACCCTGCGCGCCCGCCACGGGACCGCGACGCTCGTCGAGGCGCCGGAGCCCGCCCGCGCCGCCGCCTGAATACAGACGGCCCCAGCCATGCCGCCGCGGGGATTGCCGGGGCGCGCCACATCGCCACATTCCGCCTGCGGCCGACGGTGCGGCCGAGCGGGAATCGACCGATGTATCCGGATACCGAGCTTCACATCGCCGGGCGCTGGCGCGCGGGTGCCGACCGGGACACCCTGGGCGTCCTGAACCCCGCCACGGGCGAGACGATCGGCCAGTGCGCGGTCGCCACCACGGCGGATCTCGACGAGGCCCTGGCGGCCGCCGCCCGCGCCTTCCCGGCCTGGCGCAAAGTCGCGCCCTTCGAGCGCGCCAAGGTGATGCGCAAGGCGGCCGACCTGCTGCGCGCCCGGGTCGACGAGATCGCCCGGATCATGACGCTGGAGCAGGGCAAGCCGCTCGCCGAGTCGCGGGTCGAGACCCTGGCGGCGGCCGACATCATCGACTGGTTCGCCGAGGAGGGTAAGCGCGCCTACGGCCGCGTCATCCCGGGCCGCGCCGACGGCGTGCTGCAGGCTGTGGTCCGCGAGGCGGTCGGGCCGGTGGCCTGCTTCACGCCCTGGAACTTCCCGATCAATCAGGCGGTCCGCAAGATCTCGGCGGCGCTCTGCACCGGCTGCACGGTGATCCTGAAGGGCCCGGAGGACACGCCGGCGAGTTGCGCCGCCCTGGTCCGCGCCTTCCTGGATGCGGGCATCCCGGGCGACGCGCTCTCGCTGGTCTACGGCGATCCCGAAGCCATCTCGGCCTACCTGATCCCGCACCCGGTCATCCGGAAGATCTCGTTCACCGGCTCGACCGTGGTCGGCAAGAAGCTCGCGGCGCTCGCGGGCGAGCACATGAAGCGCGCCACGATGGAACTCGGCGGCCACGCCCCCGCGATCGTGTTCGGCGACGCCGACGTGGAGAAGGCGGTGGCCGTCCTGGCCCCGTCGAAGTTTCGCAATGCCGGCCAGGTCTGCGTCTCGCCGACCCGCTTCCTCGTGCACGATTCGGTCTTCGATCGCTTCGTCGAGGGCTTCACCACCTTCGCCAAGTCGGTGAAGGTCGGCGACGGGCTCGATCCTGAGACCAAGATGGGACCGCTGGTCCACGGGCGGCGCCTCGACGCCGTCACGGCGCTGGCAGCGGACGCCGAGTCGAGCGGCGCGACGCTGCGCGCCGGCGGCAAGCGCATCGGCAACCAGGGCAACTTCTTCGAGCCGACGGTCTTCACCGAGGTGCCGCTGACCGCGCGGATCATGAACGAGGAGCCCTTCGGCCCTCTGGCGATGATCAACCGGTTCTCTGACGACGAGGAGGCGCTCACCGAGGCCAACCGCCTGCCCTACGGGCTCGCGGCCTACGCCTACACCCGCTCCGCCGAGCGCGCGGCGCGGGTGTCGAATGCGGTCGAGAGCGGCATGATCTCGATCAACCACCATGGCCTCGCCCTGCCCGAGACGCCGTTCGGCGGCGTCAAGGATTCGGGCTACGGCAGCGAGGGCGGCCCGGAGGCCCTCGACGCCTACTTGGTCACCAAGTTCGTCACGCAGGCGAATTTCTGACGCACCGGCCGGCGCGCCGCGGCGCGCCGGCCCCTCCCCTCAGTAATGCGGCGGCGGCGGTTCCGGCCCGCGCGGCGCCGCGCGGGCGGCCGCCTCCTCCACCTGCTCCCGCAGCGCGTCGAGCTGCCGGACGAGCCGGTCGATCACCCGCCACTGCTCGGTCACGGTCCGGTTCAGATCCTCGATCGTCGCATCCTGCTCGGTCAGGCGCATCTCCAGGCGATCGATCCGTGTCGCCTCGTCCATGTCGGGTCTCCAGGCAGTGCCGTGTCGCGAGCTGTCCCCGCCCCGATCGTCTCGGACCGCCGGCGCTCGACGCTCCTCCTAACGCAGGCCGAGCGCCGAACAACCCGACGGACCGCCTCCAGCCATGACCAGTCGAGAACGTCCATCAGTCGATGTATAGCCTCGAAGACCGATAATTGCGCAAAATTTATTTATATCTCGCGTGTCTTTGCCGTCTGAATAAATGCATTTTGCGTTGATAGACTGCGCTCCTACAACTTTCTCGCGCTCTCATCGAGCCTGTTTCATGACGAGAGCACGCCATTGACGGTTTTTTAAGCGCGTCTCCTCATGATCGTCCGAACTTTACAGATCAGGCGGGCACGGGCTCCGATGGCGATGTTTGGTTCACGCGACGACGCCCTCCTCGCGTCGATCGACCGGACGATGGCGCGGGTGGAATTCGACCTCGACGGCACCGTCACCGACGCGAACGCCGTATTCCTCGACCTCGTCGGTTACACGCTCGACGAAGTCCGGGGCCAGCATCACAGAATGTTCGTGCCTGAGGCCGACAGGTCCGGTCCGAACTACAGCGCCTTCTGGGACCGGCTGCGCGCCGGTCAGCACGAGGCGCGTGCCTTTCCGCGGGTGACGAAAGCCGGCCAGACCGTGTGGATCCAGGGCTCCTACAACCCGATCCTCGACCGCCGCGGCAAGCCCACCAAGGTCGTCAAGCTCGCCACCGACATCACCGCGGAACGCGCCCGCAACGCGCTCCACGCCGGTCAGGTCGAAGCGCTCAACCGTTCGCAGGCGGTGATCTGCTTCGCCCTCGACGGGACGATCACGGACGCGAACAGCAACTTCCTGTCCACGATGGGCTACACGCTGGAGGAGATCCGCGGGCGGCATCACCGCATGTTCATGGCGCCGGCGGAGGCGGCCAGCCCGGACTACACGGCGTTCTGGGCCGCGCTCGGCAACGGCCAGTACCAGGCGGGCGAGTTCCGGCGGATCGGGAAGGACGGCCGCACCGTCTGGATCTTCGGCGCCTACAACCCGATCCTCGACGCCGACGGCAAACCCAGCGCGGTGGTGAAGTTCGCTACCGACGTGACCCGGCAGGTCGAAGACCGCCAGCGCCGGGCCGAGGGGCAGCGCGCGATCGACGCCGACATCGCGGCGATCCGCGATTCGATGAGCCGGGTGGTCCGGCAGGCGGACGAGACCGCGGAGGCCTCGAGCCGGACAAGCCGCAACGTCGATGCGGTCGCTGCGGGTTCGGAGGAGTTCGCCGCCTCGATCGAGGAACTCAGCCGTCACGCGATGCAGGCGAAATCCTCCGTCGATCTGGTCGTTTCCCGCGCCGAGGAGGCGGGGGCGATCGTCGTGGGGCTGACCGGCGCCGCGGACCGGATCGGGGCGGCGGTGAGCCTGATCCGGTCCATCGCCGACCAGACGAACCTACTGGCGCTGAACGCCACGATCGAGGCGGCCCGGGCCGGAGCGGCCGGCAAGGGCTTCGCGGTCGTCGCCGCCGAGGTGAAGGCGCTCGCCGAGCAGACCGCCAAGGCCACCGGCGAGATCGGAACCCAGATCGCCGCCGTGCAGGCCGAGACCTCCCGGGCCGTCTCGGCGATCGACGGGATCGGCGCCACGATCGAGCAACTCAGCGCGATCTCGCTCAGCGTCTCGTCGGCCGTGACCGAGCAGGCCGCGGTGACCCGCGACATGACCGAGAACATGCAGTCGGCGGCGCAGGGCGTCGCGGCGATCCACACCGCCATGGCGGAGATCGCCTCCTCGGCGAGCGTCGTCGACGCCTCGGTGCGCAAGGTCTCGGAGGCGGCACGCGCCCTCGCGTGAGCCGGCCCGGCAGGGCCTCAGGCCGCGCGGGTGGCGACCGGATCGGCCACGGAGATCCGGTCCCGTCCGCCATTCTTGGCGGCGTAGAGAGCGGCGTCGGCCCGCTGCATCAGCAGGTCGAACGCGATGCCGGGGCGCGCCTGCGCGATCCCGATACTGACGCTGACGCGCAGGGCCGGAAGCTCGGGAACCGCGAGTTGCGCGAAGGTCTGGCGCAGCTCCTCGGCTCGGGCCAGGGCCTCGGCGGGCGAGACGTCCGGCAGGAGGCACGCGAACTCCTCACCGCCGAGGCGGCCCAGCAGGGCCTCCCGCGGCAGCAGGGTCGACGCCATGGTGCAGAAGCCGATGAGCACCGCGTCGCCGACCCCGTGGCCGAAGCGGTCGTTGACGGCCTTGAACCGGTCGAGGTCGAACAGCAGCAGGGCGGCGTCGCCGTGCCGCGCCATCGCGTCCGCGGCGGCCCTGGCGAAGGCCCGGCGGTTGCGCACGCCCGTCAGCGCGTCGGTGGAGGCAGCGATGCGCTGCTCGCGCTCCGCCCGCTCCTTGACCAGCGCCATGAAGGTGAAGGCCGAGGCGATCGAGAACATCAGGGTGACGAAGCACAGGATCGCCACCCAGTGCGACGCGAGCGGGCTGAGACCCGGCTGCGGGGGCGCCACCAGCGTCGCGGGGATCCGCACGATGTAGAAGCTGCCGTGCAGTCCCAGGATGGTGGCGGCGGCGATCCGGGAGGCGAGCCGCTCGGCGCGACCGCGCCAGATCTCCGCGGCCGCGGCGCAGCAATAGAGCGCCGCGGTCCCCGAGGCGTAGATGATGCGGGCCTCGATCGACGCGTAGAAGGTCGGGATCAGGCACAGGACGCACCAGCCGAGGGCGCCGGCCATGGCGATGCCCACCCGCGGCTCCCGATGCTCGAAGGAGCGGACGCCGCTCCAGATGAGGCCGTAGGCGGCGAGCACCACGGCATTGGCCAAGCCCACCGAGATCAGGTCGGGGATCTGGTTGCGCAGCGCGAGGCCGGCCGATCCGGCCGCGCCCACGAGATGCGCCGCGCCCCAGTAGGCGAGCACCCGGGATTCGGGCGCCTGCCGCCACGAGGCCATGAAGAGCGTGCCGACCAGGAAGGTCGTCGCCGCGCTGACGACCAGCAGGGTGGCGGGATCGAGCTGCACGGACGCCTGTCTATCCTCGATCCGGACGTTAGCCGCCCCCGCCCCCGCGTCGCGCCGCACTATGGCCGAGCAACGATACGAGCCGGCAGAGTATATCGCTCTATCTTGCCGGAAGCCACTGTAAGCTAGATTAGAACGACCAACCGGGACGAGGGTGCTAGTACACCGGCATATTCGTCCCGGAGCCTGCCGGGTCTCTCGTGCTGAGTGCCGCAGAGTCGCCGACTCTGACCTCGGCGCGGGCCCGCCCCCGCACGGTCCCGGGACGCCGGGGCCGGAACGCGCGGTGCGACCCGCCCGTCAGGAGCGGTGGATCACCGGGACCGCGGGCGCGCCCTCCCACTCGGTGTTGGCGGGGATCGACTCGCCCTTCATGACGATGGTGAGCGGGCGCAGCCGGGCGAAATCGCCCACCTTGGTGTCGTAGAGCACGGTCGAGAACGCACCCACCGAGACGCCGCGCCCGACGACGACGCGGCCGATCTTCATGATCCGGTCCTCGTAGAGGTGCGTCTGCAGTGCCGAGACGCGGTTGATGGTGGCGTAGTCGCCGATGGTGACGCAGTCGAATTCGGTGATGTCGGTGGTGAGCATGCAGACGCCCTTGCCGACCTTCACGCCGAACAGCCGGAGCACCCAGGGCAGGAAGGGCGTGCCCTGGAGGTGCTCGAGCAGTACCTTGCCGGCGAGTCCCCAGTAGGCCACCGCGATCGCCTCGGTGCGCATCGCCCACCACGACCACATCGGCTGCATGCCGGGCTTGTAGACGCCCATCAGCAGCCACTTCATCGCGATGACCGCCGAGGACTGGATCAGCGCGATGGCGACGCTCGCACCGACGAAGCTGTAAGCCAGACCCCACCAGTCCTGCTCCAGGATGGCCGGGTAGAAGTACCAGTCGATCGCCGTGATCGCGAGGGTGATGTAGAGCATCGGCGAGAACGAGGTCGCGAAGGCCTCGAAGACGCCGCGCCGGATCTTCGGCCACGCGCCGGGCTCGTAGGTCTGGGCGGTCGAGCCAAGATCGACCTTCTGGCGGGCCGGCAGCCGGATCGGCGGCGAGCCGAACCACGTCTCGCCGGGGTTCATCGCGGCGTTCTCGGGCGGCTTCGACTTGATGCCGATGAGAACGTCGTCGGGGATGACGGCGCCGGGCGGCACAACGGCGTCGTTGCCGACGAAGACCCGGGCGCCGGTGCGCACCGGCTCCAGGTGCATCCAGCCGCGCCGGATCTCCTCCTCGCCGTACACCACCTCGTCGGCGATGAAGTTCTTCGCGCCGACCTCGGCGAGGTCGTAGCGGCCCGCGAGGTTGGTCGAGATCTCGGCGCCGTGGCCCATATTGGCGCCCATCAGCCGGTACCAGGCCCGCATGTAGACGGTCGCGAACAGCGACGAGAGCGTCTCCAGGGTGACCTCGACGGCGAGCGCCAGCGACCATTTCCGCAGGTAGAATAGCGAGTGGACCGAGTAGGTGCCGGAGCGGGTCCGCGGCAGCACCACCCAGCGGATGCCGGCGATCAGCAGCACCGTGCCGGCGGTCATCAGCATGGCGGTCGGCCAGGTGAGGATCGGCAGGTACCAGTGATAGTCGATGTCGGTGATGTCGGAGAGCGAGTCCGAGATCTGGTCGAAGATGAAGAAGGCCGGGAAGATCGGCAGCAGACCCACCGCGGGGATCGCGCCGAGCAGCACCACGTAGGCCGCCATGAACGCCGCGCGGCGCGCGAAGGAGGCCTCGGCGGGCGCGGGCAGTTCCGCGGGGTCGGCCATCCCGACCTTGCGGCCGGGCGAACCGTCCCACCGCTCGGCCGCGCCCACCCGCGAGCCCGTGGGGATCGTGGTGAGGTCGGCGATCTCCGCCTGCGGCCCGATCACCGCGTCGTGGCTGATCACGCAGGAGGTGCCGACCGCCGCGTCCGCGCCGATCTCGACCCTGCCGATGACCAGCTCGTTGCCGACGATCTCCGCGTTGGCGATGACGAGGCGGCCGCCCAGGGACGCGCCGTCCCCGATGGTCAGGAGGTCGGCCGCGCCGATCTCGATGTCGGAGATGAGCGTGTCGCGTCCGACCTTCGCACCCATCAGCCGGAGGTAGACGGCGATCGCGGGCGAGCCCTGGAGCCACTTCACGTGGACGAGGGGCGCCAGCCGCTGCGCGAGCCACCAGCGATAATAGTAGGTGCCCCAGAGCGGGTACCGGCCCGGCTTGGTCCGGCCGAGGATCAGCCACTTGCCGGCGACCGCCGCGACCGCGGTCACGCCGTTGATCGCCACGTAGACGAGGAGCAGCACGCCGAGTTCGGCGAAGAAGCTCAGGCCTCCGCCGGTGAGCAGCAGGTAGGTCACGAACATGCCGAGCCACTGCGCGGTGGCCAGCGCGATCACGAAGGGCAGCGCGACCAGCTGCCCGAGGCCGCACAGCGCCCGGCGCAGCAGCGGCGGCGGCGCGAAGCTCAGGTCGCGGGTCGCGGCCCCGGCGCCCATGCCGCCCGTGCGGGCGATGAGCGCGTCGGCCATCGCCCGCACGGTGCGCAGGGCGTAGACGTCCGGCAGCGTGATCCCGGCCAGCGGTGGATTCTCGCGCACCGCCGAGACGAAGCGCGCGGCGAGCAGCGAGTGGCCGCCGAGATCGGCGAAGAAGTCGCCCTCGAGGGCGATCGGCTGGTTGCCGAAGATCTGCTTGGCCGCGGCGACCAGGGCCGCCTCGGTCTCGTTGGCGGGCGGCTCCTGCTCGCCGTCGGCGGCGACCACCGTGAGCGGGGCGACCTTGAGCGCCTTGCGGTCGACCTTGCCGGACGTGAGCCGGGGCAAAGTCTCAGCCACCTCGAAATGGCCGGGCACCATGTAGGGCGGCATCTGCCCGGCGAGGGTCCGGCGGAGGGCGGCAGCGTCGATGGACCGGCCGCGCTCCGGGATCAGGAAGGCGACGAGGCGGTCGACGCCGTCGTCGTTCCGCAGCACGACGGCGGCCTGGTTGACGTCGGGCGCCGCCCGGATCCGGGACTCGATCTCGCCGAGTTCCACGCGGAAGCCGCGGATCTTCACCTGGTCGTCGATCCGGCCGTGGAACACGATCCGGCCGGCGGCGTCGAGGGAGACCGCGTCGCCCGAGCGGTAGAGCACCGGGTCGGTCCCGTCCGACGCGAACGGGTTGGCGATGAACTTCTCCGCCGTCAGCTCGGGACGGGCGAGGTAGCCCCGCGCCACGCCGGGACCGCCGATCAGCAGCTCGCCCTGCTGGTCTCGGCCGAGCAGGGTCAGATCCTCGCCGGCGACGTAGACGGAGTAGTTCGGGATCGGGCCGCCGATGGTCACCGGCTCGCCGGGCCGCATCTCGGCCGCGGTCGCCACCACGGTGGCCTCCGTCGGGCCGTAGGTGTTGAACAGCTGGCGGCCGCCGGTCGCCCAGCGGGCGATCAGCGGCTCGGGCAGCGCCTCGCCGCCGAGCAGGACGAGGCGCACCCGCGGCAGGTCGCCGGAGATCATCGCCAGGAGCGTCGGGACGGTGTCGAGCACCGTGATCCCCTCGGCCTCCAGGATGCCGGGGAGCGATTCCAGGTCGCCCATCATGGCGGGGCTCGCCACGAACAGGGTCGCGCCCACGAGAT
Organism: Methylobacterium sp. 275MFSha3.1; assembly: GCF_900108435.1. Classification (NCBI taxonomy): domain Bacteria; kingdom Pseudomonadati; phylum Pseudomonadota; class Alphaproteobacteria; order Hyphomicrobiales; family Methylobacteriaceae; genus Methylobacterium; species Methylobacterium sp. 275MFSha3.1. The sequence goes on from NZ_FNWP01000007.1 coordinate 41,675, forward strand.
ACGGCACCCAGATCTCCTCCATCGAGAGATCGAAGGCCACCGAGGCGCCCTGGAAGACCACGTCGTCGGCGCGCATCCCGTAGAGGGCGTTCCCGGACCGCAGGAAGTGGCAGATGTTGGCGTGGCTGATGACGATGCCCTTGGGCACGCCGGTCGAGCCCGAGGTGTAGATGAGGTAGGCGGGGTGCTCGGGTGTCAGCCCGGCCGCGCGCGGATCGGGCAGCGGCGCGCCGGCGGGCGTCCCGGTGTCGAGATCGGCGGGCGTCAGGGCCGGGGCGGCGTCGGGCGCCGCCCCGGCGAGCGCCGGGGAGACCAGCAGCGCCTTCGCGCCCGCGTCGGCGAGGCACACGCCCACCCGGTCCGCCGGCGCCTCGGCGTCGAAGGGCAGCCAGGCCGCGCCCGCCATCGTGATGCCGATCTGCGCCACGAGGAGGTCCGGGCCACGGGCCATCCAGAGGCCGACGATGTCACCCGGCCCGATGCCGCGATGGGCGAGGCCGGCGGCGATCCGGCCGGCCCGGGCGGCGACCTCCGCGTAGGTCAGGTGCGGGTGGACGCCCCCGGCGCCGACGCCGGCGCCGTCGACCAGGCAGGGATGATCGGGCCGGGTCTCGGCCGCGTGCAGGAAGATCTCGGCCAGGACCTCGTCGCGGATGAGGTCGGGCCGGTGGTCGCCGCGCAGGATCGCCGCCGCGGCTCCGAGAGGCGCGGGCTCCCCGGCCGTCGGTCCGGGCCGGGTCTTCTCGGCGACGTCGCTCATCCGCTGCTCCGCTGGCCGCCCGCTCGGGCCGGCGCCTGTCCTGGCCGCCGCCCTATAGCCTGCCGATCATGCCGTTATCGAGGCGGCTTTGCACTGCGCCGGCGCACGGGATCAAGCCCAGCGCCAGCCACCGGGCTCGAGGATCAGGACCTCGCCCTGGCGGATGCCCAGGCGGGGCGCCGCGTAGACGTCGAGGTGGCCGAGGGCGACCAGCGCGGCCCGCGCGACGCCGCCATGGGCGACGATGACCGTGTCCCGCTCCAGCCCCGCGATCATCGGCCCGACGCGCTCGACGAGGCCGGCATAGCTCTCCGCGCCGAGGCCGGGCGGGCGGTAGTGCCAGCGGTCCCGGTCGCGGCCGGCGGCCCCGGCCGGGTCGCGGCGGCGGATCTCCGCCCAGGTGGAGCCTTCCCAGCTGCCGAAACCGATCTCCCGCAGGCGCGGGTCGACGCGGTACGCCTCGGGCGGCAGGCCGAGGGCGCCCCGCAGGATCTCCATGGTGCGCCGGGTGCGCTTGAGCGGGCTCGCGACGAAATCGGCCTCTGCCAGGGCCGGCCCCGCCGCGGCGGCGAGGCGCTCTGCCACGGCCGCGGCCTGTGCCTCCCCCTGGGCATTGAGGTCGGTGTCGCGCCCGCCCTGGAGGCGCCCCTCGGCGTTCCAGGCGGTCTGGCCGTGCCGGATGAAGTAGATCGTACCCAACCGTCTCAACCCCGTCCTGCACAGGCGTCCGGAACAGCCTGGACTACCGGCCGTTCTCGCCGGCGGTCGGCAATATCCGGAACTAGGTCCTGCCCCATGTCCAAGAAGCACGGCAAGCATCATCGCGGCCACAAACGCGGTGACGGCATGACAGGTGAGGCCGATCTGCATGGCGCCACCGTGGATCACCGCCCGTCGACGGCCCGCTGGGCCGGCAGCGTCGACAGCGTGGCCGAATCCGTCCCGGCGGCGCTCGGCCGGCACGGGCCGGTACCGATCCGCCCGGCGCCCGGCATCGTGGCGGTCGAACCGGGGGCGCCCTTCGATCTCGGCACGGTCGATCCCGACGACGTCGGCGGTCTCGACAAGGACTGGGCGAAGGACGCCCTCGCCCAGGAGCGGGCGCGCATCGTCGCCCTCCAGGAGCGCCTCTACGCGGAGCGCGCCAGGAGCCTCCTGCTGGTGTTCCAGGCGATCGACACGGGCGGCAAGGACGGCACGATCCGGTCGGTGCTCAAGGGGGTGAACCCCCAGGGCTGCGCGGTGGCCTCGTTCAAGGTGCCCTCGAGCGAGGAGCTCGATCACGACTTCCTGTGGCGCTACCACGCCCGGGTGCCGGGGCGCGGCATGATCGGTGTGTTCAACCGCAGCCACTACGAGGACGTGCTCGTCGTGCGGGTGAAAGGCCTCGTGCCGGATGCGGTCTGGCAGAGCCGCTACGGCCGGATCAACGATTTCGAGCGCCTGCTCACCGAGTCGGGCACGACGGTCGTGAAGTTCTTCCTGCACATCTCCAAGGCGGAGCAGAAGCGGCGCCTGGAGGCCCGGATCGCCGACCCCGAGAAGCACTGGAAGTTCGACCCGGCCGACCTGGTCGAGCGGAAATCCTGGGACGCCTACCAGCAGGCCTTCGCGGACGCCCTCGGCCGCTGCTCGACGCCCGAGGCGCCCTGGCTGGTAGTGCCGGCCAACCACAAGTGGTTCCGCAACTACGTGATTGCCCGGACCGTGGCGGATACGCTGGAGGCCATGGACCCGCGATTCCCCGAGGCCGCCAAAGGCATCGCGGATCTGACGGTCCCCGACTGACGCGGGAGAATCCGAGATGCTGGTGGTTCGAGAGGTCGCGATCTCGGGCTACCGCTCGCTGCGGCGGATCGGCTTCCCGGTCGACGCGCTGTCGGTCTTCGTCGGCGGCAACGGCACTGGCAAGACCAACCTCTACCGGTCTTTGGAGTTGCTGCAGGCCGCCGCCCGGGGCACCCTCACCCGCGACCTCGCCGCCGAGGGCGGCATGGACTCCGCCCTCTGGGCCGGCCGCCGGCGGCAGGGCGAGGCGGCGCGGATCCGCCTGTCGGCCACCCTGCGCCACGACACGATCGGGCAGGAATTCGTCTACGCCGTCGAGATCGGGCTGGTGCAGCAGGTCGGCGGGACGACCTTCGGCGCCGCCTTCCGGAAGGAGCCGCAGGTCAAGGCCGAGCGCCTGACGGTCCGCACCCGCGGCCGCGCGGCCGTGATCCTCGATCGCGACGGGCGGAGCGGCTTCGTCCGGGACGCGGAGGGCCGCAAGCGCACCCTCGGCGGTGACCTGCTGCCGACCGAGACCGCCCTCGGCAGCCTCCTCGACGCCACCGGCCATCCCGAGATCGCCGTGGTCCGCCTCGCCCTGGCGGGGTGGCGCTTCCACCACGATTTCCGGACGGATGCCGAGTCGCCCCTGCGCCGGCCCTGCCTCGCGGTGACGACGCCGACCCTCGCGTCCGACGGCGCGGACCTCGCCGCCGTCTTCGCCACGCTGGCGCATATCCGGGAGGACACGACCGAGATCGACGAGGCCGTCGACGGCGCCTTCCCGGGCGCGGCGCTCGTGCTGCCGGAGCCGGGCCGTCACGCGCGCTTCGGCCTGCGCTTCCCCGACTTCCCGGGCCGGACCTTCGATCCGCCGGAACTGTCGGACGGCACCCTACGCTACCTCGCCCTGGCCGGCGCGCTGCTCGGCTACCGGCTGCCGCCGTTCATCGCGCTGAACGAGCCCGAGACCAGCCTGCATCCCGATCTCATGGATCCGCTGGCGCGGCTGATCGCGCGGGCCGCGGAGCGCACGCAGGTCTGGCTCGTCACGCACTCGGAGCGGCTTGCGGCCGGCATCGCGGAGCACGGGAAGGTCCGGCCGCGCACCGTCATCAAGCGCGACGGCGAGACCTGGATCGACGGGCTCACGCTCTCGGGAGAGTTCGACGAGGCGGAGGACGCGTGAGCCACGCCGGGCCGCTCACGCCTCAGGTCCGGGCCGCCGCGACGACCGACCCGTCTCAGTCCTTGTCGAGGGTGAGATCCGGCGCCTCGGGATTCTTCATGCCGACGACGTGGTAGCCGGCATCCACGTGGAGGATCTCGCCGGTCATGCCGGCCGCCATGTCGGAAACGAGGTAGGACGCGGTCTCGCCGACTTCCCCGATCGTCACGGTCCGGCGCAGGGGCGCGTTGTACTCGTTCCACTTCAGGATGTAGCGGAAATCGCCGATCCCGGAGGCCGCGAGGGTCTTGATCGGGCCGGCCGAGATGGCGTTGACCCGGATGTTCTTCGGGCCGAGATCGGCCGCGAGGTAGCGCACCGACGCCTCCAGGGCCGCCTTGGCGACGCCCATCACGTTGTAGTGGGGCATCCACTTCTCGGCGCCGTAATAGGTCAGCGTCACCAGCGAGCCGCCCGGGCGCATGATCTTCTCGGCGCGCTGGGCCACGGCGGTGAACGAGTAGCAGGAGACCAGGAGCGACTTGGTGAAATTGTCCTCGGAGGTCTCGATGTAGCGGCCGGTCAGTTCGTCCTTGTCGGAGAAGGCGACGCAGTGGACGACGAAGTCGATGCCGTCCGGGAAGACCCTGGCGGCCTCCGCGAAGACCGCGTCGATCGTGGCCGCCTCGGTGACGTCGCAGTGCCCGATCACGTGGGCGTCGAGTTCCTTGGCCAGGGGCTCGACGCGCTTGCGCAGGGCGTCGCCCTGGTAGGTGAACGCCAGGTCGGCCCCGTGGGCGCGGGCGCTGCGGGCGATGCCCCAGGCGATCGAGCGGTTGTTGGCGACCCCGAGGACGATGCCCCGCTTGCCCGCCAGAAGGCCCTGCCCGTGTTCCGCCATGATCGATCCCGAAGCCGCGCGACCCCTCTCGGGGCCGGGGGGCCTCCTTAGCGGAGGCGGCCCGGCGACGGAAGTCCGGGACGCCGCCGAGCACCTTCATGCGCGCCCCGGTGGCTACGCCGGCGCGTCAGGCCGCGTTGGCCGCCCGGCGGCCGCGGGCGAATTCGGTCAGTGCTGCGTCCTCGCCCTCCGGCAGGACGATCGCCGTCGTGGCGAACAGGTCGCCGCGGGTGCCGTCCTTCTTCGGAAGCCCCTTGCCGCGCAGGCGGAAGGTGCGGCCGGAACTCGTCATCGCCGGGATCTTCATCTCGACGGCGCCGGTGAGCGTCGGCACGCGGATCGTGCCGCCGAGCACGGCATCCTCCAGCGGAACGTCGACGCTGGTGCGCAGGTCGGCCCCCTCGACGGTGAAGCGCGGGTGCGGCCGGATCCGGATGGTGAGGAGGGCGTCGCCCGGCTCGGCCCGGAGGCCGCCGCTCTGGCCGAGGCCGCGAAGCCGGATGGTCTGGCCGTCGACCACGCCGCGGGGAATCACGACGTCGACCTCGCGGCCCGTGGGCAGGGCGAGGCGCAGCTTCTCCTCGCTGGCGACCTGCTCCAGCGTCACCAGCAGCTCCGCGGCGACGTCCTCGCCCCTGGCCGCTTGACGCTGGCCGCCCGGACCGGCCCCGCCGGCGCGGAACGCCTCCCCGAAGATGTGCGAGAAGATGTCCTCGCCCATCCCGCCACCGCCGCCGCGCTGCGCGCGCGCCATGTTCTCGAAATCGAAATTGCCCCCGCGCCCGCCGCCGAAGCCGCCGAACCCCTCGAAGCCGGTCGCGCGCGGCTTGCCCTCGGCGTCGATCTCGCCGCGGTCGAACTGCTTGCGCTTCTCGGAATCGCCCAGGATCTCGTAGGCCGAATTCGCCTCGGCGAACCGGTCCTTGGCCTTGGCGTCGTTCTTGTTGCGATCGGGGTGGAAGTCCTTGGCGAGCTTGCGATAGGCCTTCTTGATCTCGGCCTCGCTCGCCCCCTTGGCCACGCCCAGCACGTCGTAGGGATTGCGCATGGATCTCTTGGCTGTGCGGTTGGCTGTGCGATGTGGGTTCGCAACCGGGATGTGGGATGGATGTTGCATCCCTGCAACGGTTCTGGCGGCGAAAGTCTGCGGGTTCGGGCCGAACGTCAAGCGGCCGATCTCGCCGCGGCTCCGCGCCGGCCCTATCGTCGGACACGGCGCAAAACGGCGCCTCCGGGCCGGGGGCCGCGCCCGTCTGGATCACCTGAAACCGGAGAGCCGATGCACTACGCCTGCGACCACCTCCACCTGCGCAGCCGCGACGCCGTCGCGGCCGCCTCCTTCTACGTCGACACCTTCGGGGCCCGGGAGGTGAAGCGCGTCGGCGCGGACCCGGTGCAGCGCGTCGTGCTCGACCTCGGCGGCCTCGCCGTCTTCATCGAGCAGGCCCCGGACGAGATCGCGCCGGCGACCGCCACGCCCTGCCTCGGGATCGAGCATTTCGGGCTGCGCGTCGCCGACATCGAGGCCGCGATGGCCGATCTCACCGCCCGGGGCGTGCCCGTGCGGACCGGCATCACGGAGCGCGGCCCCGGCCTGCGGATCGCCTTCGTAGAGGGCCCCGACGGGGCGCTGATCGAGATCCTGGAGCGGAAATCCGCCTGATGGCGCCGCGACCCACCCGCCGCCGCGCCCTCACCGCGGCGCTGATCCTGCTGCTGGCGGCGTCCGGCGGGACGGCGGCACGCCCGTTCACGGACGCGGCCGGCCGCACGGTCGAACTCCCCGAACGGGTCGGGCGGGTGCTCGCCGCGGGACCGCCGGCCGCGGTGCTCCTCTACACGCTGGCGCCCGACCTCATGGCCGGCTGGGTGAGCGCCCCGCATCCCGAGGCGCTGCCCTTCCTCGCGCCCCGGACCCGGGCCCTCCCTGCCTACGGCCGCCTGACCGGGCGCGGCGGCACGGCGAACGTCGAGGCGGTGCTGGCCGCCAAGCCGGATCTGATCGTGGATTCGGGCAGCCTCGGGCTGACCTACGCGTCGCTCGCCGACCGGGTCCAGGCGCAGACCGGGATCCCCTACATCCTGCTCGACGGCAGCTTCGCGAAGACCCCGGAGGCGTATCGGCAGCTCGGCGCGGCCCTGGGCCGTCAGTCCGACGCGGACGCCCTGGCGGCGGAGGCCCAGAGCCTCGCCGACACGGTGGACCGCGCCGTCGCGACGGTCCCGGAGGACAAGCGGCCCCGGGTCTACTACGCGCGCGGGCCGCGCGGGCTGGAGACGGGGTTCGCCGGCTCGATTAACACCGAGCTGGTCGAGGCCGCCGGCGGCCGCAACGTCGCGCAGGACGGGGGCGGCCGCCTCGGCAACGTCTCGCCCGAGCAGGTGCTCGCCTGGAACCCCGACGTGATCGTCACCCTCGACCCGGCCTTCGCGGCCGGGCTGCGCGCCGACCCGCTGTGGCGGGACGTCCGGGCCGTGCAGACCGGGCGGGTCTACGTGGCGCCGCTCCAGCCTTTCCCGTGGTTCGACGCCCCGCCGGGGGTCAACCGGCTGATCGGCTTGCGCTGGCTGGCGGCCCGGCTTCATCCGGACCTGTTCCCGCAGCCGATGCCCGAGGTGGTGCGCGCCTTCTACGGCCGCTTCTACCATGTCGACCTCGATGCCGGTCAGGCCGACGCCCTCCTCGGCCCGACGCCGCCGGGCGGCCCCCCGGGCCCGGCGCGGTGAGTCGCGTCCCGGCCGCCGCCGAGACGATCCGGGCGCGCAGCCGCCTCCGCCTGCCCGCGGCGCTGCTGGCCGGGCTCGCCCTGCTGACGCTGACCGCCGTGGCGCTGGCGGTCGGCAAGTACCCGGTCGCGCCCGCCGACCTCGCCGCGATCCTCGGCCACCGCTTGCTCGGGCTGCCCCTCCGGGTTCCGGCGACGGCGGAGACGGTCGTGATGCAGGTGCGCCTGCCCCGGGTGATCGCCGCGCTGGTCGTCGGCGCGGCCCTGTCGGCCGCGGGGGCGACCTACCAGGGCCTGTTCCGCAACCCGCTGGTCTCGCCCGACATCCTCGGCGTCTCGGCCGGCGCCGGCCTCGGCGCAGTGCTCGGGATCTATCTCGGCCTGCCGGTGGCGCCGATCCAGGCCCTGGCCTTCCTGGGCGGGCTCGGCGCCGTCGCGGCGGTCTACGGCGTCGGCCTCGCCGTGCGGCGGCACGACCCGGTCCTGACGCTGGTCCTCGCCGGCGTCGCGGTCGGCGCGGTGCTCGGGGCGGGCATCTCGCTCCTCAAGGTGCTGGCCGATCCCTATAATCAGCTGCCGGCGATCACCTTCTGGCTCCTCGGCAGCCTGTCCTCGGTCACCCTCGGCGACGTCGCCGCCACCCTGCCGATGCTGCTTCTCGGCCTCGTGCCGCTGGTGCTGCTGCGCTGGCGCATGAACCTGATGAGCCTCGGCGACGCGGAGGCGCGGGCCCTCGGCGTGGAGACGCGGGTGCTGCGCCCCGTCCTGATCGCCGGCGCGACCCTGATCACGGCGGCGGCCGTGGCGATGACCGGGGTCATCGGCTGGATCGGGCTGATCGTGCCGCACGTCGCCCGGCTGCTGGTCGGGCCGGATTACCGTCGCCTGCTGCCCGCCTCGCTCGTCCTCGGGGCGGGCTACCTCGTGCTGGTCGACCTGATCGCCCGCAATCTCGGCACCGTCGAGGTGCCCCTCGGCATCCTGACGGCCCTGGTCGGGGCGCCGTTCTTCCTCTGGCTGCTGGCGTCCGGGCGCCGGGGCTTCAGCTGATGCTGCTCCGGGTCCGGGACCTCGCCTTCGGCTACGGCAGCCGGATCGTCGGCCACGACGTGTCGTTCGACCTCGCCGCCGGCGAGGTGCTGTGCCTCGTCGGGCCGAACGGCGGTGGCAAGACCACGCTGTTCCAGACGCTGCTCGGCCTGCTGCCCGCCCGCGCCGGGCGGGTGATCCTCGACGGCACCGACCTGTCGCGCCTGTCGCGGAAAGCCGTCGCCCGCACCATCGCCGCCGTGCCGCAGGCGCACGCGGCGTACTTCCCGTTCACGGTGCGCGAGGTCGTCGTGATGGGCCGGGCGAGCCGTCTCGGCCCGTTCGCCGCCCCTGGGCCGTCGGACGTCGCGGCCGCCGAGCGGGCGCTGGCCGCACTCGGGATCGGGCATCTCGCCGATCAGGTCTACACCGAGATCAGCGGCGGCGAGCGCCAGCTCGCGCTGATCGCGCGGGCGCTCAGCGGCGAGCCGCGGCTCCTCGTCATGGACGAGCCGACCGCGAGCCTCGATTTCGGCAATCAGGCCCGCGTCCTCGGGCAGGTCCGCCGCCTCGCCCAGGCCGGCATCGCCGTGCTGTTCTCGACGCACGATCCCGGGCACGCCCTGCTCTGCGCCGACCGCCTCATCGCCCTGCACGCGGGCCGCCTCGTCGCCGACGGGCCCGCCGCCGCGACGGTCACGCCGGAGCTGCTGCGCCTGATCTACGGGATCGACGTGGTGGTGGCGCCGGTGCCGGGCCTCGCGGCGCCGGTCTGCGTGCCGGTCGTTGCCTGACGTGGTCGACGGATCGCGGGCCGGTCCCTCACCCGGCGCGCGACAGCGTCTCGACCGGCTCGGTCCGGCGGGGCTCCTCGGCCCGGAAAACCGCGCCGAGCACCGCCTCGCACTGCATCCGCACGCGGGCGTGGCACTCGCAGGCGGCGTTCGAGACCGCCCGGCGGTCGAGGATCGTGATGCGCCCGCGGCCGACCCGGATGAGGCTCTGCTCCTGCAGCACCCGCAGGATCCGCGTGAGGTAGGTCCGCTGGACCCCCAGCATGGAGGCCAGGACCTCGTGCGTGATCGGGAGGGTGTCGCCGCCCGTCCGGTCCTGCAGCGACAGCAGCCAGCGCAGGCAGCGCTGCTCGATCGGGTGCAGGGCGTTGCAGGCCGCGATCTGGAACAGCTGAGCCAGGAAGCAGTCGGCGTAGCGCGCGAACAGGTCGCGGAGCGTCGATGACTCGAGCTCGGCCTGCCGGAGCCGCGCCGCGTCGAGGCGCAATGCCGCGCCGCCGATCTGCGCCAGCCCGCTGACCGCGGGCGGCAGCCGCCCCGCGCCGATGATCCCGCCGATCGCGCCCTCGTGCCCGACGCTCGCGATCTCGGCCGTCCGGCCGTCCCGCGTGGCGACGATCAGCGCCACGACGGTCTGGTCGCGGGGGAAGATGACGTGGCTCGCCGCGGCGCCCGCCGCCAGCGCCGTACCCCCCTTGGCGAAGGTCACCGGCTCCAGGTGGGGGGCGATCAGGGCGCGATCCGAACCCGGCAGCGCGTCGAGGAGCAGGTTGCCGGTGGAGGCGGCAGAGTCGATCGGCATGGGGACGGAGAGGTGCGGGAGGAGAGTCTCCCGTCAGGATCCTCTCGGGCTCGCCCGCCGGTGCGCGGGCTCGTCAGCCATACCCCGCGCTCTACGTCCTTGAACTAACCTAGGTTTCGCCGACGCCTTTCATCTACTTGTCCGTGCAGAGCCCCTGCTCGGAGAGCCGCTTGTGCTCGCGCGGGTCGCAGTCGGTCGTCAGGAACGAGGCCCATTCGGACGGGGTGCCGTAGAAGGCGTTGCGGTCGACGTCGCCGCGCACGCCCGGAACCCGGCCCGTGGACGTGAACTGCCACAGCATCCACTTGCGGTTGACGAAGCGCTGCTCCGGCTCGGCCGCGGTGGAGCGCAGCCAGTGCGGGTAATCGGGGAGCTCGCCCTCCAGGACGTCCTTGTGGAACGTGATGTCGGTGTAGATGATCGGGCGCTTGCCGGTGTAGCGCTCCATCTCCTCCAGCATCTCGGTGACCATCGCCAGGGCCTGGGCCTTGGGCAGCTTCTTCGGGCAGGTCTGCGAGTGGCCGTTCCACTCGACGTCGAGGACCGGCGGCAGGGCGGTGGGGTCGTTGGGGACGTTCTTCTTGAACCAGTCCATCTGCTCCCGGGCGGAGCGGCACCAGAACACGAAGTGGTAGGCCCCGCGCGGCACGCCGGCCCGGGCCGCGCCGTCCCAGTTGGTCCGGAAGCGCTCGTCGACGTGGTCGCCGCCCTCGGTGGCCTTGATGAAGGCGAACTGGGTGCCGGCGGCGCGGACCGAGGCCCAGTCGACGTTGCCCTGCCACTTCGAGATATCGATGCCCTGGATCGGGTGAAGCTTGGCCTTGGCCACGCCCGGATGGGGCTTGGCGTCGCCCTTCGTCGGATAGAAGTCGTTGTTCGACGCGCAGGCGGCGAGGCCGGCCAGGATCGCGGCGGCGGCGAAGCGCCCGGCGAGACGCCGGGCCGGCTTGAGGCGACTGATCAGGCCCCGAGCGAGATCTTCGATCGGTGACCGCGAAGGCGTGTAGATCCGCGACATCAGTGTTTAGCCCGCCACCGAAGATGCGCCACAGACAGGCGTATTCGATGGCCCTGGCGCGGTTAACGGAGCTTTGCGATCATTGCGGCGGAATTCCGGGACGCGTTGCATCCCCGCGACATACGGCGTCGATCCCCGGCTGGTTCACAGGGCCGCATACGGCTAAGTCGCGGTCCCGCAACGCGAGTCCGGACGGGGCACCGTGAGTAAGCAACTCTTTACCATAGGCTACGAAGGCCTCGACTCGGAGCGCCTCGTCGGCGTCCTGCGCTCGGCCGGGGTCGCGGTGCTGGCGGATGTCCGGGCGGTGGCGAACTCGCGCAAGCGCGGCTTCTCGAAGGGCGCGCTCGGCACCTCCCTGCGCGAGGCCGGGCTCGGCTACGCGCATCTGCGCAGCCTCGGCACCCCGAAATCCGGCCGGCAGGCGGCGCGGGCCGGGGACGCGGCGCTGATGCGCCGGATCTACTGCGAGGAAGTGCTGGACACCGCTGCCGGGATCGCGGCGCTCGACGAACTCGCCGCGCTCGCCGAGGCGTCGCCGATCTGCCTGCTCTGCTTCGAGCGCGATCCGGCCGGCTGCCACCGGCGCGTGCTGGCCGAGCGCCTCGCGCCGCGGGGCTTCGTGGTCAGCGATCTCTACGGCTGAAGCGTCTCAGCGCCCGGGCAGCGGTCGCGGCTGCGGCTGCGCGCGCATGCCCAGCGCGCCGGCGAGGCGCCGGACCGGGCCGAGGGCGGCCGTCAGTCCCCGCGGCGCGGCCCCGCGGGGCGCGCGCGGCCGGCGCCGGTCGGCGTCGGGCACCGGCTCGACCGGCAGGTACAGCGTGTCGAAGAAGGACATCTCGAGCAGCACGGCACCGTCGTCGCCGGTGATCACCATCGCGGCCTCCATGAGGCGCGGGTCGCCGCCGTGCTGACGCATCAGCCCCTGCACGATCGTGCGCGCGGTCGACCGGGCGGCCTCGACATCCTCGACCCACTGGGCCGCCGAGGCCGGGAGCGAGGCGTTGCCGAGGCGGATGGTGAAGTGCGCGCGGACCATGGAGCGCTCCTGGGAGGGGACCGGCGGGACGCCGCCGGCAACGGGTGTCAGGCGGCCTGGGCGTCGTCGACCGCTTCGGCGACGCTCGCGCCGTCGGCCTCGGATCTCTCGGCCGCGGATTTCGGATCGAAGGCGTCCGCGAGCAGGCCGAGGCGCCGCGCCATGTCCCGCACCTCGTTGAGGGCGATCGACTTCTGGCCTTCCTTCACCGCCCGCGTGATGTCGCTGACCTGGGTGGTGGCGATCCGCTTCAGTTCGTCGGCGAGCTGCTGGCTGGTCATCATCGCATCCGGACTCGGCTTGTCGGGCTGAGCCGGGACCGTGGGGCGGCGGGGCTTACCAAGGCGTTTCGCCGGGGATCGACGCCTGTGGACAAGCTTGGGGATCCGCGGCCGGCGCAACTCTGCCGACCGGCTTCCGCGCGGGCTCAATCCTGCAGGTGCCGCGCCGCGATGATCGAGGCGGCCGTGCGGTTCTCCACGCCGAGCTTCGCGTAGATGCTCTCGAGGTGCTTCGTCACGGTCCGGTGGCTGAGCCCGAGGATCTCGCCGATGTCGCGGCTCGACTTGCCCCGGGACAGCCAGAGGAGGACCTCCGCCTCGCGCCCGGTGACCGGCAGGCGCACCCGCAGCCGCTCGACCCCCGCCGACAGCGCGTCGCGCGACAGGCGGAGCAGGATCTCGTCCGGGGTGCGGCCGATGAAGCTCAGGGCGTAGGCGACGCCGTCGCGATCGGTCAGCGCGAGGGGCTGGGCGGCGCCGGCGAGGCAACCGCGCAGCCACTCGCGGGCGCCGGCGGGCAGCGCGGGGGCGCCGGAGGGTACCGCGCCGAGCCCGGCGAGCAGGCGTCCGGCCTGCGGGGTCGACCACAGGATCGTGCCGTCCTCGGCGACCGCGAACAGGGTCCGCCCGGCCGTGTCGAGGGCGGTCCGGGCGCTCTGCGCGGCGCGGGCGCTCGCGAGATGCACGCGGATCCGGGCCAGGATCTCGTCGGGGGCGATGGGCTTCGTGACGTAGTCGATCCCGCCGGCGGAGAGCCCCTTCACGATGTGCTCGGTCTCGCTCAGCCCGGTCATGAAGATCACCGGCACGCCGGCGAGCTGCGGCTTGGCCTTGAGCCGCCGGCAGGTCTCGAACCCGTCGAGGCCCGGCATCACCGCGTCGAGGAGGATCACGTCGGGGGTGATCTCGTCCACCAGGGTCAGGGCGAGGTCGCCGCCGACCGCGACCAGCACGGTGGCGCCGGACCGCTCGATCGCCTCGGTGAGGAAGCTCAGCGTGTCGGGCGAATCGTCGATCACTAGGACGATGTCCCGGTGCGGCTGGACCTTCGGCGCCTCAGTCATGGCGGGCGAGTTCCTGCAGGACCGCGAGGTAGCGGCGAAGGTCGTATCCCTCGACGAGCCCGCGCATCCGGGTGACGAAAGCGGGCGGCACCGTCGCGTCCTGCTCCATCTGGGTCAGCTTGGCCTCTATGGCGCGGATATGCCCGATCCGGCCGAGGCGCAGGAGCTCGCCGACATGCTCGGGCCCCGGCCCCGGGACGTCCGCCGCGGCCGCGGCCGCCCCGGACCGCCCCGGCGCGGCGCCCTCGGTCCATTCGAGGTGCAGGAGCTTGCCGATTCGCTCCATCACGTCGCGCAGGTCGAAGGGCTTGGCGAAGATCGCGTCGTGCGGGGCGTCGTCACCCCGGGTCGGGCTGATCTCGTGGACGTTGGCGGACATCATGGCGATCGGGCCGGTATGCCCGGCCTGCCGCAGGGCCGCCGCCGCCGCCCAGCCGCTCATCCCGGGCATCGCGATGTCGAGGAGGACGAGGTCGACGCCGCCTTGCGCGACCGTCGCGAGGCACTCGGATCCGGAGCCGGCCTCCCGCACGGAGATGCCCTGCGGCTCCAGGATCGCCCGCATCAGCGCGCGGTGAGCGCTGTCGTCGTCGGCGACCAGAACGGTGCGGCGCGCGCCCGCGTAGGCCCGCTCCGGGGGTGCGGCCGGCGCGGCCGGGGCGATCGGCGCGGGCTGGGCCACGGAGGCCAGCATCAGGCGCAGCCGCGCCTGCGTGCCGCCGCCGGGGGCGGCGGTCACGGTGATCTCGCCGCCCAGGAGCTGCGCCAGCAGGTTGGCGATGGTGAGCCCGAGCCCGGTCCCCGGCGTGCTGCGGGCGGCCGGGGTCGAGCCGCGCTCGAACGGCTCGAAGATCCGCGCGAGGTCCGCCTCCGGGATGCCCGGCCCGGTATCGCGGATCGTGAACACCGCGATCTGGCTCCGGTAGCTAAGGTCCAGCGAGACGGTGCCGGCTTCCGTGAACTTGATGGCGTTCGACAGGAGATTGAGCAGCACCTGTCGCAGGCGCTTCTCGTCGGTGGCGACTACCGCCGGCAGGATCTCGGGCCTTGAGAACCGGAACTCCAGTCCGGCCTCCCGCGCCTGGAGGCGGACCATGTCGACCAGCTGGTCGAGGAAGTCGGTCAGCCGGACCTCGTCGCGGTGGATCTGGAGGCGCCCGGCCTCCATGCGCGAGATGTCGAGGAGGCCGTCGATCAGGCCCGACAGGTGCTGGGCGCTGCGCCGGATCACCCGCAGGCCGTTGACGCGGTGCGCCGGGATCGCGGGGTCGGATTCGAGGAGCTGGGCGTAGCCGAGCACCGTTGAGAGCGGCGTGCGCAGCTCGTGGCTGATCCCGACCACGTAGCGGCTCTTGGCCTGGTTGGCGGCCTCGGCCCGCTCCTTGGCCTCCTGCAGCTTGGCGTCGGTGATCTTATGGGCGGCGATCTCGGCCTGGTAGAGCGCGGTCTGGCGCATCGTCTCGGCCTGGGCGACGCGCCGGCTCTCCTGGGCGAGCACGAACAGCCACGCCACGACGCCGAGGATCACCACCAGGGTGAAGAACACGCTGGTCAGCGCCGTGCGCAGGAACTCGCGATTCTCCGGGTGGGCGATCGTCGCGCCCGCGTGCACGATGCCGAGGATCAGGCCGATCACCGCGCAGAGCGTCAGCATCACCGCGAGGTAGCGGCCCAGTGGCGCGCCGATCCAGGCAGCGGTGCGGCCCGGCAGGATCCGCGCGACGGCGGCCTGCGCCTGCACCTCCAGGCGCCCGTGGGGCTTGCACAGGTCGCCGCAGCGGGCGTCGAGCGAGCAGCAGAGGGAGCAGATCGGGGCGTCGTAGGCCGGGCAATGGGCCATGTCCTCGCCCTCGAAGGGCAATTCGCAGACCCGGCAGACCACCTCGGCCGCGCCCCAATCCCGCTTCGGGACCCGCGCCAGGTACCAGCGCCCCGCCGTCGCCCAGGCGATCGCCGGCGCGGCGCAGAACGCGATCGCCAGGGTCAGCAATGGCGCGAAGGGCTGCAGGGTCGCGCCGAGCCAGCCGACATAGGCCGCGCCCCCGGCCGCGAGGGATAGCGCCATGGCGCCGGTGCCGACGGGGTTCACCGCGTAGAGATGGGCGCGCTTGAACTCGATGCCCGGGGGCGAGAGGCCGAGCGGCTTGTTGACCGCGAGGTCGGCGGCGAGCGCGCCGACCCAGGCCGAGACCACGGAGGCGTAGAGTGGCAGGGTGCTCTCGATGGTCTTGTCGATGCCGAGCTCCATCAGGAGCACCGCGATGGCGACGTTGAACACGAGCCAGACCACCCGTCCCGGATGGCTGTGGGTCAGGCGCGAGAAGAAGTTCGACCACGCGATCGAGCCGGCATAGGCGTTGGTCAGGTTGATCTTGAGCTGCGACACGAGGACGAACAGCCCGGTGAGCAGCAGCGCCGCCCGGCTCCCCTCCCCCGTCAGGTAGCCGAAGGCCACCGCGTACATGCGGGTCGGCTCGGCGGCGTGCTCGGCGGGGACGCCGTGCCCCAGCGCCAGGACCGCCAGCGCGGCGCCGAGCAGGATCTTCAGCATCCCGGGCAGGATCCAGCCGGCGCCGCCCGAGAGGACGGCGAGCCACCAGCGGCGGTCGCGCGGGCCCCGCGGCTCCGGCACGAAGCGCAGGAAGTCGACTTGCTCGCCGACCTGGGCGAGCAGCGCCAGCAGGACCCCGGTGGCGAGACCGAAGCGCGCGAGGTCGAAGCCGCCCCCGGCGCCGTCGAGGCCCGGGTAGCCGGCGAGCGCCCGCAGCGGCCCCGCGCCCTGCGCCGCCACGAAGATCAGCGGCAGCAGGCTCAACCCGATCCAGATCGGCTGCGTCCAGATCTGGAACCGGCTGATCAGCCGGATCCCGTAGACGACGAGGGGGATCACCGCCCCGGCGCAGAGCAGGTAGCCGACGCCGAGCGGCAGCCCGAAGCAGAGCTGCAGCGCCAGAGCCATGATCGCCGCCTCGATGGCGAAGAACAGGAAGGTGAAGCTCGCGTAGATCAGCGATGTGACGGTCGAGCCGAGATAGCCGAAGCCGGCGCCCCGGGTGAGCAGGTCCATGTCGACGCCGTAGCGGGCGGCGTAGACCGTGATCGGCGCCGCCGTGGCGAAGATGATCAGGCCGACGACCAGCACGGCCGCCACCGTGTTGGGAAATCCCGCTGTGAGCGCCAGCGTCCCGCCGATCGCCTCCAGCGCGAGGAACGAGATCGAGCCGAGGGCCGTCTGCGCCACCTCGAGGCTCGACCAGCGCCGCGCCTTCTTGGCGGTGAAGCGGAGGGCGTAATCCTCCAGCGTCTCGTCGGCGACGAAGCGGTTGTAGTCCCGGCGGATGGGGATGATGCGCTGCGGACCGCTCATCGGGCCCCGGCCGGGACGATCAGCCCGTCGTGCCCGGGCAGCGTCGCCCACGGGCGGCCGCGCGACGCGCGCGCGCGCGAAAGACCGGGCACCGGAGCGGTGCTCCCACTATTCGCGCTCTCAGCCACCCCGACCTCAAAGTATTCCGCCGCGATGGTGCGGCGCATGCAAGACCACGGCCATACGCAAAATCGCGTATAGGCCGCACTGCAACCCAGGACCTAGCCTGCGCTCGTCGATCCGGGCCGCCTCTCAAGGCCCGGACGCGAACAGGGTCAGGCACATGGCAGACGACACCGAGACCGGCGCCGATCACGGCTTGCGCTCCCCGCTGCGGCGCAGGCTGCTCATGGGATTGGCCGGCGCCCCGGCGCTGGCGCTGTTGCCGCGCACCGCCTGGGCGGCGCCGCCGACCGCGGCGGTCAACACCACGGGCCTCGCGGTGACCGACAGCGAGGTGACGGTCGGCATTCTGCACTCGGTCACCGGCACGATGGCGATCTCGGAGACGGGCGCGCAGGAAGCGGAGAAGCTCGCGATCCAGCAGATCAACGACGCCGGCGGCGTGCTCGGCCGCAAGATCAAGATCATCCAGGAGGACGGCGCCTCCGACTGGCCGACCTTCGCCGAGAAGGCCAAGAAGCTCCTCGTCAACGACCACTGCGCCGCCGTGATGGGCTGCTGGACCTCGGCCTCGCGCAAGGCGGTGCTGCCGGTCTTCGAGCAGTACAACGGCCTGCTGTACTATCCGACCTTCTACGAGGGCCTGGAGCAGTCGAAGAACGTCTTCTACACCGGCCAGGAGGCCACGCAGCAGATCCTCGCCGGCCTCGACTGGGTCCACAAGGAGAAGGGCGGCGACAGCTTCTACTTCATCGGCTCCGACTACATCTGGCCGCGCACCTCCAACAAGATCGCCCGCAAGCACGTGGAGAACGTGCTCAAGGGCAAGGTCGTCGGCGAGGAGTACTTCCCCCTCGGCCACACGCAGTTCAACTCGGTCATCAACAAGATCAAGCTCACCAAGCCCAAGGTGATCTTCGCCGACGTGGTCGGCGGCTCGAACGTGGCGTTCTACAAGCAGCTCAAGGCGGCGGGCATCGACCTGTCGAAGCAGGTGCTGATGACGATCTCGGTCACCGAGGACGAGATCGACGGCATCGGCGGCGAGAACATCGCCGGGGCCTACGCCTGCATGAAGTACTTCGAGTCGATCCAGAACGAGAACAACAAGGCGTTCGTGGCCGCGTTCAAGAAGATGTGGGGCGAGAAGACGGTCATCGGCGACGTGACGCAGGCGGCCTATCTCGGCCCGTTCCTGTGGAAGATGGCCTGCGAGAAGGCCGGCTCGTTCGACGTCGACAAGGTGGTGGCGGCCTCGCCCGGGATCGAGTTCAAGGGCGCGCCGGAAGGCTACGTGAAGATCGACGAGAACCACCATCTCTGGTCGAAGACCCGGGTCGGCCGGGCCAAGCCCGACGGCCAGTTCGAGATCGTCTACACCAGCCCCGAGCTGATCAAGCCCGATCCCTTCCCGAAGGGCTACCAGTAGTCACATTGTTCGGAGGGGCGAATTCGCCCCTCCCCAGCGTCATCGCGAGCGCAGCGAAGCGACCCAGGGCAGCGGGACTTCCCGGCACGAAGCGCGTCCCTGGATTGCTTCGCTCCGCTCGCAAAGACGGCCCGGTTCGCCCGGAGGCCGTGACGAGTCGGCAGAAGACGCACTCCTTTTGCGGAAGACCAAGTCATGCTCGGCGACTACTCCCTCGGCGACCTCGGCGCGATCTTCGCCATGCAGGGCTTCGCCGGCCTGATCCTGTTCTCCGTCTACCTGCTGATGGCGCTGGGACTCGCGATCATCTTCGGCCAGATGGGCGTGATCAACATGGCCCACGGGGAGTTCATGATCCTCGGCGCCTACGTCACCTATCTCTGCTCGACCTTCTTCCAGACCTACCTGCCGGCGCTCTTCCCGATCTACTTCTTCATCGCGATGGGCTTGGCGTTCCTCGCCTCCGGGGCTCTGGGCATGCTGGTGGAATGGGGCCTGATCCGGTTCCTCTACAAGCGCCCGCTCGACACGCTGCTCGCCACCTGGGGCCTTTCGCTGATCCTCCAGCAGGCCTACCGGTCGATCTTCGGCGCCCGCGAGGTCGGCGTCGAATTGCCGTCCTGGCTGATCGGCTCGGTGCAGGTCACCGACACGATCGAGATCCCGATCAACGGCCTGTTCGTCATGGCCGTCACCATCCTGATCACCGTCAGCGTCGCGCTGCTGATCTTCCGGTCGCGCTTCGGCCAGCAGGTCCGCGCCGTGATGTCGAACCGCGCCATGGCGGGGGCGGTCGGCATCGATACCGAGAAGGTCGATCGCTACACGTTCGGCCTCGGCTGCGGCATCGCGGGCATCGCCGGCTCGGCCTTCACGATGATCGGCTCGACCGGGCCGACCTCGGGCCAGCTCTACATCGTCGACACCTTCCTGATCGTCGTGTTCGGCGGGGCCGCGAGCCTGCTCGGCACCATCGCGTCGGCCTTCTCGATCTCCCAGACGCAGTCGACCCTGGAGTTCTTCCTCTCCGGCTCGATGGCCAAGGTCATCACCCTGCTCGCGGTGGTCGGCATCCTGATGTTGAGGCCGCAGGGCCTCTTCACCCTCAAGGTCCGGCGCTGAGGATGTTTTCCCGATGACGAACCCGGTCCAGACTCTCACCAAATCCGTCACCGTCAACGACAACCCGTTCATGAAGCCGGTGGAGTGGCTGAGCCTGCTCCTCCTGGCCGGGGTGATCCTGGTCGTCCTGCCGCTGGTGCTCGACAGCTTCCGCCTCAACCTCGTCGGCAAGTACCTCACCTACGCCTTCGTCGCCCTCGGGCTGGTGATCTGCTGGGGCTACGCGGGTATCCTCTCCCTCGGCCAGGGCGTCTTTTTCGGATTGGGCGGCTACTGCATGGCGATGTACTTGAAGCTGGAAGCTTCGAGCATCGAGAATACGAAAATCCAGTCGACTCCCGGCATCCCGGACTTCATGGACTGGAACCAGATCACCGCCCTCCCCTGGTTCTGGCAGCCGTTCAAGAGCCTGCCGCTGACGCTGATCCTGGCGGTCGCCGTCCCGGTCCTGTTCGCGATGCTGATCTCCTTCGCGATGTTCAAGCGCCGGGTCGGCGGCACCTACTTCGCCATCATCACCCAGGCGATTGCCGCGATCCTGACCATCCTGATCGTCGGCCAGCAGGGCTATACCGGCGGCATCAACGGCATCACCGACCTGCGCACCCTCCACGGCTGGGACATCCGCACCGACTCGGCGAAGTTCATCCTGTACTTCGTCAACGGCGGCCTGCTGATCGCCTGCATCCTGGCGGCGCAGTACGTGAAGAAGTCGAAGCTCGGCCGCATCCTCGTTGCCATGCGCGACAAGGAGGACCGGGTCCGGTTCTCCGGCTACTCGGTGGCGGGGTTCAAGGTCTTCGCCTTCTGCTTCGCCGCCGGACTGGCGGCGATCGGCGGCGCGATGTTCACCCTCCAGGTCGGGTTCATGTCGCCCTCCTTCGTGGGCATCGTTCCCTCGATCGAGATGGTGATCTACGCCGCGGTCGGCGGGCGCCTGTCGCTGTTCGGCGCGGTCTGGGGCACGCTGCTCGTCAACTGGGCCAAGACCAGCTTCTCCGAGAGTTTTCCGGATCTCTGGCTGTTCGGCCTCGGCGCCCTGTTCATCGCGGTGGTGCTGGCTTTCCCGAACGGCCTCGCCGGCATCTGGCGCGAGCATATCGAGCCTCGCCTCACCCGCCGGGTGAAGGGGCTGCGCGCCCCGCCGCCCGCCATCGTCCCGCCCCACGGCACTCCGGCCGAGTGAGCAAGCCATGAACGCCGCGATCCTCTCCTCCCCCGTGGTCGGCGCCGAGGCCGCCCCGCCCGACTACCTCCTCGCCGTCGAGGCGCTCACGGTCTCGTTCGACGGGTTCAAGGCGGTGAACGACGTGTCGTTCTATGTCGATCCCGACGAGATCCGGGTGATCATCGGGCCGAACGGCGCCGGCAAGACCACCGTCCTCGACCTGATCTGCGGCCGCACCCGGGCAAGCGCCGGCTCGATCAAGTACAAGGGCCAGGAACTGACCAAGCTCTCCGAGAGCGCGATCGTGCAGGCCGGCGTCGGCCGCAAGTTCCAGACGCCGTCGATCTACGACGACCTGACGGTGTTCGAGAACCTGGAGATCTCGTTCCCCCGCGGCCGCTCGGTGTTCGGCGCGCTGACGTTCAAGCGGGACGCGGAGGTCCGCGACCGCATCCACGCCATCGCCGAGACGATCTTCCTGAAGGACCAGCTGAAGGAGCGGGCCGAATTCCTGAGCCACGGCCAGAAGCAGTGGCTGGAGATCGGCATGCTGCTGATCCAGGACCCGGAGCTGCTGATGCTCGACGAGCCGGTGGCCGGGATGAGCGTCGGCGAGCGGATCAAGACCGCCGAGCTTCTCAACCAGATCATCAAGGGCCGCTCGGTGCTGGTGATCGAGCACGACATGAAGTTCGTCGAGGACATCGCTCACCGGGTGACCGTCCTGCACCAGGGCAAGGTGCTCTCCGAAGGTTCGATGGAGCGGGTCAAGAACGACCCGAAGGTCATCGAAGTGTACCTGGGACATTGACGATGGCGTCGCTCCAGACTGCGCACATCCCTGGCGTCCAGGCGCCCCCGCTGGCCGCGGCCCCGTCCGCGACGCCGGCCCTCGCCGTCGAGGACCTGCACGCCGCCTACGGCCAGAGCGAGGTCCTGCACGGGCTGACCTTCTCGGTGGCGCCCGGCGAGATCGTCGCCGTGATGGGCCGCAACGGCATGGGCAAGACCACGCTGATGAAGACCCTGATGGGCCTCGTGCCGGTCAGGGCCGGCTCGATCCAGGTCGAGGGCGCGGACGTCGCCGGGCTCAAGAGCCACGCCCGGGTCGCCAAGGGCCTTGCCTACGTGCCGCAGGGCCGCATGATCTTCTCGACTATGACGGTGCAGGAGAACATCGAGACCGGCCTGACAGTCACCGGCACCCGGAAGGTGCCGCAGGACCTCTACGACATGTTCCCGGTCCTGCTGGAGATGAAGGGACGGCGCGGCGGCAACCTCTCGGGCGGGCAGCAGCAGCAGCTCGCCATCGCCCGGGCGCTGGCAAGCCGGCCGAAGGTCCTGCTCCTCGACGAGCCGACCGAGGGCATCCAGCCCTCGATCATCCGCGAGATGGGGCGGACGCTGAAGAAGATCCGCGATCAGCGCGGCCTCTCCATCGTCGTGTCCGAGCAGGTCCTGAGCTTCGCACTCGACGTCGCCGACCGGGTGATCGTGCTGGAGAACGGATCCATCGTCCACGAGGCCCCGCGCGACGGCATCGACGAGGCGGCGGTGGCCCGGTTCCTGTCGGTTTAGGGGCGCAGCATGGCCGATCACGAGATCTTCGAGCTCGGCGACTTCGTGCTCCAGTGCGGCAAGACGCTGCGCGCGGCCAAGCTCGCCTTCAAGACCTTCGGGACGCTGAGCCCAGCCAAGGACAACGCCATCGTCTACCCGACCTGGTACTCGGGCCAGCACACCGAGAACGAATGGCTGATCGGCCCCGGCAAGGCGCTCGACCCGGACAAGTACTTCATCATCATCCCGAACATGTTCGGTAACGGGCTGTCATCCTCGCCGAGCAACACGCCCGCGCCCTGGAACGGGCCGCGCTTTCCCAACGTCACCGCCCACGACAACGTCCGTGCCCAGCACCGCCTCGTCACCGAGCATTTCGGCATCGAGAAACTCGTGCTCGTCACCGGGTGGTCGATGGGCGCGCTCCAGACCTACCACTGGGCGTCGATGTACCCCGACATGGTGCCGAGAATCCTGCCGTTTCAGGGCTCGGCGAAGTGCTCCCGGCATAATTACGTCTTCCTGGAGGGCGCCAAGGCGGCGCTCCAGGCCGACGCCGCCTGGGCGGAGGGCTGGTACACGAGCCCGCCGACCCGGGGCTTGCGCGCCTTCGGCCGGGTCTACGCGGGCTGGGGCCTGTCGCAGACCTTCTACCGCCTTGAGGCCGACATCACCCACATGGGCTACGCCTCGCTGGAGGACTTCCTGATCGGGTTCTGGGAAGGCCTGTTCTACGAGCGCGACGCCAACAACCTGCTCGCCATGCTGTGGACGTGGCAGCACGGCGACATCAGCGCCAACGACACCTTCAAGGGCGACTTCAAGGCCGCGCTCGGCGCCATCCGCGCCAAGGCGATCCTGATGCCCGCCTCGACCGATCTCTATTTCCCGCCCGAGGACAACGCCATCGAGGCGACCGCCATGCCGAACGCGGAGATGCGCGTGATCGACACGTGGTGGGGCCACTTCGCAGGCGGGCCCGGCACCAGCCCGGACGACATCAAGGTCCTCGACGACGCACTGAAAGAGCTGCTCGCGAGCGGGTGAGAGACGCGCAACAGCGCGCGGACGGGGCCTGCCCCGGTTGAGTCAGGGAGCTGGAGACACGAGATGCCCGAGACGCTGATCAAGGTCGATCTCACGCAGTCGGCCTACGACAACGACATGGTGCACAACCGCTGGCACCCCGACATCCCGATGGTCGCCTACGTGAAGCCGGGCGCGGACTTCATCGTCGAGACCTACGACTGGACCGGCGGCTTCATCAAGAACAACGATTCCGCCGACGACGTGCGCGACATCGACCTGTCGATCGTGCACTTCCTCTCGGGACCGATCGGCGTCGAGGGCGCCGAGCCCGGCGACCTGCTGGTGGTCGACCTCCTCGACATCGGCGCCAAGCCCGAGAGCCAGTGGGGCTTCAACGGCTTCTTCTCGAAGAAGAACGGCGGCGGCTTCCTCACCGAGCACTTCCCGCAGGCCCAGAAGTCGATCTGGGACTTCGAGGGCATGTTCACCAAGTCCCGCCACGTCCCGGGCGTGCGCTTCCCCGGCCTGATCCATCCCGGCCTGATCGGCTGCCTGCCCGATCCGAAGATGCTGGAGACCTGGAACACCCGCGAGAAGGCGCTCTACGACACCGATCCGGAGCGGGTGCCGGCGCTCGCCACCCTGCCCTTCGGCCCGACCGCCCATATGGGCCGCCTGAAGGGCGACGCGAAGGACGCGGCCGCCGCCACCGGCGCCCGCACGGTCCCGCCGCGCGAGCACGGCGGCAATTGCGACATCAAGGACCTGTCGCGCGGCTCGAAGATCTACTTCCCGGTCTACGTCCCCGGCGCCGGCCTCTCGATGGGCGACCTGCACTTCAGCCAGGGCGACGGCGAGATCACCTTCTGCGGCGCCATCGAGATGGCCGGCTGGGTGCATCTCAAGGTCGAGCTGATCAAGGACGGCATGGCCAAGTACGGGATCAAGAACCCGATCTTCAAGCCGTCGCCGATCACGCCGAAATACGACGATCACCTGATCTTCGAGGGCATCTCGGTCGACGAGAGCGGCGGCCAGCACTACCTCGACGTGCACATCGCCTACCGGCAGGCCTGCCTGAACGCGATCGAGTACCTGAAGAAGTTCGGCTACTCGGGCGCGCAGGCCTACTCGATCCTCGGCACGGCGCCGGTCCAGGGCCACATCTCGGGCGTCGTCGACATCCCGAACGCCTGCGCGACGCTCTGGATCCCGACCAAGATCTTCGAGTTCGACATCAACCCGGGCGCCGACGGACCGACCAAGTTCCTCGACGGCTCGATCCAGATGCCGCTCTCGCCGGATCTGTGATGGTTCGTTTCCCTGCCGGTCGCGGCTGACGCGACAGGCCTCCTCTCCCGTGCGGGAGAGGAGGCCAGCGATCCTTCGGCACCGTTCGTACCTCTCAAGTTCATTCCGGGAGCCTCCCATGCCCGTCTACGACTACGCCTGCGAGGCCTGCGGGCCCTTCACGGTGATGCGGCCGATGGCGGAGTTCCGCGAGCCGCATGCCTGCCCGGATTGCGGCGGCGCGAGCCAGCGCGCCTTCCTCACCGCGCCACGCATCGCCGGCATGGATGCGGGCCTCAGGACCGCCCACGCCACCAACGAGCGCAGCCGCCACGCGCCCAGGCGCTCCGGCAGTCACGGGGCCGGGTGCGGCTGCTGCTCACCCAAGAAAGCGAGCGCCGCTCCGGCCGCCGCCAAGAGCTTCCCGAAGGCGCGGCCCTGGATGATCAGCCACTGAGCCGCCCTCAACCGGGGGGACGATCAAGGTCAGGAGGACATCACGCCATGATGCACGGAGACATCTCGTCCAGCCAGGACAGCGTCGGCGTCGCCGTCGTGAACTACAAGATGCCGCGCCTGCACACCCGCGCTGAGGTGCTGGAGAACGCCAAGGCGATCGGCAAGATGATCGTCGGCATGAAGACCGGCCTGCCAGGCCTCGACCTCGTGATCTTCCCCGAATACTCGACCCACGGCATCATGTACGACGCCGCCGAGATGTACGAGACCGCCTCGACGGTCCCGGGCGCGGAGACCGAGGTGTTCGCCGCCGCCTGCCGGGAGGCCAAGGTCTGGGGCGTGTTCTCGCTCACCGGCGAGCGCCACGAGGAGCACCCGCACAAGGCGCCCTACAACACCCTGATCCTGATGAACGACCAGGGCGAGATCGTGCAGAAGTACCGCAAGATCATGCCCTGGACCCCGATCGAGGGCTGGTATCCGGGCGACCGCACCTACGTGTCGGACGGGCCGAAGGGGCTGAAGATCAGCCTGATCATCTGCGACGACGGCAACTATCCCGAGATCTGGCGCGACTGCGCCATGCGGGGCGCCGAGCTGATCATCCGCTGCCAGGGCTACATGTACCCGGCCAAGGAGCAGCAGGTCGTCATCTCGAAGGCGATGGCCTTCGCCAACAACACCTACGTGGCGGTGGCCAACGCGGCCGGCTTCGACGGCGTCTACACCTATTTCGGCCACTCCGCGATCATCGGCTTCGACGGCCGCACGCTCGGCGAGTGCGGCGAGGAGGAGATGGGCATCCAGTACGCCGCCCTGTCGAAGTTCCTGATCCGGGACTTCCGCGCCCACGGCCAGTCGGAGAACCACCTCTTCAAGCTGCTGCATCGCGGCTACACGGGCATGATCAACTCGAAGGAGAACCGGCACGGGATGTCGGAATGCCCCTACGACTTCTACCGGCGCTGGATCGAGGATCCCGACGGGACCCGCGACGCCGTCCGGGCCATTACCCGTCAGAGCGTCGGCACGGAGGAATGCCCGATCGAGGGCATCCCGTTCGTGGGCAAGGGCGCGGGCGCGCCCGACCCGGCGCGCTGACCAGCCGGCCGGTCGCGCGACCAGGAGGACCATGGACACGACTCCCCTCGGCCCCACCGCCTTCCGGGCCCCGGCCGTCCTGCTCTCCGGACCGGTCGACTACGACATGTACAAGGACTTCCGCCGCCAGCTCGACGCGGCGGGGGACCGCGACCTCGTCGTCGTCGAGCTGACGACGCTCGGCGGCGACCCGGAGGTCGCCCGGATGATGGGCGAGGACATCCGCTTCAACAGCGCGATGGATCCGAACCGGCGATTCGTCTTCCTCGGCAAGGCCGCGATCTACTCGGCCGGCACGACCTTCATGAGCTTCTTCGCCCGGCCCAACCGCTATCTCACCTGCGGGACGCGGCTGATGATCCACGAGCGCAAGATGAACAAGCAGCTCCAGGTCGAGGGACCGCTCACCACCTGCATCGCCTCCGTGAAGGCGACGCTCAACGAGATCCTGTGCTCGATCGAGATCCAGAACGAGGGCTTCGCCAACCTGATCCAGGGCTCTGACGTCACCCTCGACGAGGTGCTCGAGAAGGCACCGTCGAACTGGTACCTCGAGGCCGAGGAGGCCAAGCGGCGCGGCCTGATCGAGGCGGTGATCTGAGCCGCGTCTTTGCCAACGCAGTGAAGCAACCCAGGGCAGCGCGACACCGGCGCGCGCGGCGCTGCTGGATCGCTTCGCCCCGCCCGCGAGGACGATGAGATTTCACAGCGCCGGGTAACAGGGCCCGAGGCTGACCAAGACCGGGGTGAGGGTCCGCGACATGGGAGATCCGGCTCGCGGGCGGCGCGGTCAGGGCGTCGCGGCCGGCTCCGTCAGGCGATCGACCGAGAGCAGGTACGCGATCAGCGCCGTCTGCTCTTCGCGCGAGACGCCCGAGCCGGCATCCGCCCAGTAGGCGTGCCCCTTGCCGGTCACGCGGGCGATCCGCGCCGTGTCCGAGGCCGCGTTGGCGGCGATCACCTTCGCCCGGAGATCCCGGTCGACCAGGGCGCGCAGGCTGTTGGCGGGATCGGGGGCGACACCCCGGTACAGCGTGCCCGGGACGCCGAGCTGCGAGACCGGGTCGGAACCGACAGCGACGCCGGAATCGTGCAGATACGGCGCCGTCCAGGCGAGGCCCACGAGGTTCGGCACCTTGTAGCCGCCCTCCGTGCCCCCCTGCCCCCAGGCGAGCTGCACCTGGGCGAGGGCGTCGCCCGCGAGCGGCACCGGAACGATGACCGGGTCGGCCGGGGTCGGGAACGGCGTGTCGGCGGCGAACATCGCCGGCGCCGACAGGCGCGCCTCCATCTTGGCGCCCGCCCGCGCCCGGGTCGGCTCGGTGCCGATCTCGGCCTCCGGGACGACCCGGTGATTGGTGAGCGCCGGGCCGGAATGGCAGCTGCCGCAGCCGGCCTTCTCGAACACCGCGCGGCCCGCGCGGACCCGGTCGGGATCCTGCCCGGCGGCCGGCGGGTGCAGCAGGTTCTGGAAGGCCGACATGGCGTTGTTGGCGTGGTTGACCGGCTCCCCGGGCACGGACGTGAACAAGCCGTTGTCGGTGACGTAGTTGGTCGCCGGATAGGTCGGCAGTACCGCGTAGCTGTTCAGCCCCGGCGAGGCCGGGGTCGGATCGACGCTGCGCAGCACCTCCGACGGGCTCCGGCCGCCGTCCGGCCTGTAGCGGAACGCCTCCGTGGCCGACCCGCGCAGGACGATGCCGAGATACGTCTCGGGATCCATGCCGAACAGCCAGGGCGCGGCGGCGGCGAGCTGGGTCGTGTCGGAATTGGCCGCGTGGACGTTGTTGTTGAGCGAGGACAGGCCCGCGAAGGGCCCGATCGCCTCGCGCCCGCTCCAGCTATAGGGCTCGCCGTGGGCCGAGAAGCTCGACGGGATCGAGGTCGGGTTGGTGACCCGGTCGGCGGACGAGTCGAAGCTGCCCGGCGGCCAGCTCGCCACCTGCACCTTCGTGGCCGCCTCGACGGAAGCGGCGTCCGGGAGCGCCGGCCCCGTGCCGGTCGAGCCGGTATGCTGCGGATCGGCGGGGGGCTTGGCATCGGCCTCCGGCACGCTGGCGTGCATGAAGTAGGCCGAGGAGTTCTTCGCGAGCGCCATCAGCAGCCCGGCATTGAGGTCGGTGTTGGGCGCGCCCTCCACGACCCTGCCGGTGCCGGGATCGACCGCCGCGTGGCACAGGGCGCAGGTGATCCCCATCCGAAGGTGGCCGCGGTCGTAGAAGGTCTTGATCCCGATGATGAAGGCGCCGCCCTTCGGCACGTCGAGCCCGGTCGGGACCAGCTCGCCCGCCCGGTAGACGCGGTCGCCGACGCGCACGTCCCTGGCCATGGCAACTTTGAGATCGGTGGTGCCCTGGCCACCGAGCTTGGCCACCGCCAGGGCGACCTGCGTGGGAGTCAGGCCGCCGTCGAGCATGCCCATGACGTCGGTGAGGAAGACCTCGTTGCCGAACGTCTCCTGATAGAACGCCTGCCGCCCGCGCTCGACCATGGCGGGATCGATCGCGACCGCACCGCTCTTCGGCGAGAGCGCCTTCCGTCCGGCCTCGGTGCCGCTGAGCCGGTCGGCCTCCGCGCGCGAGACGCGGCGGCCGAGGATGTCGAAGGCGGTCTGGATCGGGTAGCGGTCCGGGTTGAGCAGGTCCGCCCGGTCGGGCATCGGCGCGTAGCTGAAGCGGCCGACGCCCAGGGCGACGCCGGCCGCGACGGTCGCCAGCCCGGCGGTGATCAGGATGCGGCGCGGCCAGCCCATGAAACCCGAACGTCCTTCCCGGCGCCCGCCCGCGGAGCGCGGGACCGGAGAGCCGGGCCTTTAACCGGCGGATAAAGCCAGGGTTCACCCCGCCGGCCGGGACCGGGTGTCGCGTCCCGGTCGGCGCGGAGTATCAGATCTGGACCTGCCCGCCGTCGGCGAACAGCTCGACGCCGTTGACGAAGCTCGCCGCGTCCGAGGCGAGGAACAGCACCGCCTGGGCGATCTCCTCGGGCCGGCCGACGCGGCCGGCCGGGATCTGGCCCGCGAGATAGTCCTTGGTGGCCGCCGCCTGATCGCCGCCGCCGAAGAGCTCGTCGAGGCCGGCGGTCTCGGTCACGCCCGGGCTGATCGTGTTCACCCGGATGCGCCGGTCCTTCAGGTCGAGGATCCAGTTCCGGGCGAAGTTGCGCACGGCCGCCTTGGTGGCCGAGTAGACGCTGAAGGCCGGCGTGCCCGAACTTCCGGTGGTCGATCCGGTGAGCACGATCGCGGCCCCGTCCCGCAGGAGCGGC
Organism: Methylobacterium sp. 275MFSha3.1; assembly: GCF_900108435.1. NCBI lineage: Bacteria > Pseudomonadati > Pseudomonadota > Alphaproteobacteria > Hyphomicrobiales > Methylobacteriaceae > Methylobacterium > Methylobacterium sp. 275MFSha3.1. Next base: position 70,942 of record NZ_FNWP01000007.1, read on the forward strand.
AGCGCCTTCTGCACGGTGAAGAGCACGCCCTTCACGTTGGTGTCGAAGATGCTCTGATAATGCGCCTCGGTGATCGCGCCGAGCGGCGCGAAGCTGCCGCCGCCGGCATTGGCGAAGACCACGTCGATCTGCGCGTGCTTCTGCTGGACCGCGTCGTACAGGCGGTCGATGTCGGCGAGGTTCGCCATGTCGCCGCGCACGCCCGTGATCCGGCCGCCGATCCGCCTGACCGCCGCGTCGAGCGCCTCCTGGCGGCGACCGGTGATGAACACCGAGGCCCCCTCGTCCACGAAGGCCTGGGCGGTCGCGAGGCCGATGCCGCTGGTGCCGCCGGTCACCACCACCACCTTGTCCTGAAACCTGCCGGTCATCGTCGTTCTCCGCTGTTCGGCGCCGCGCGCGCCGCTGGTCGGAGAGATGCCGCCGGAACGATGGTGCGGGTAGTCGGCGATTGTGGCATCCAGCGTTCCACAGGAGGAACGATGGTCCGCGCCGATCTCAACGACTACGTCTACTTCGCCGAAGTCGTCGCGCACGGCGGCTTCGCCGCGGCCGGCCGGGCGCTGCACCAGCCGAAGTCGAAGCTGAGCCGCCGCATCGCGGCCCTGGAGGCGCGCCTGGGCGCCCGCCTGATCGAGCGGTCGAGCCGGCGCTTCCGCGTGACCGAGGTCGGCCAGGGCTTCTACGAGCGCTGCCGGGCGATGATGCTCGAGGCGGAGCGGGCCGAGGCGCTGGTCGCGGAGGCGCAGACCGAGCCGCACGGGCGGATCCGCATGAGCTGTCCCACGGGCCTCACCGACATCGTCGCGGTGCGCGTCCGCGGCTTCCTCGTCCGATACCCGAAGGTGCGGCTGCAGCTGGTCGTGACCGATCGGCCCGTCGACCTGATCGAGGAGCGGATCGACGTGGCGCTGCGGGTCCGACGGGACCTGACGAGCGACGCGTCGCTGACCATGCGCACGCTCGGAACCTCGCGGTGGATCCTGGTCGCCGCGCCGCGGATCGCGCGCGGCCTCGGCCCCGACATCGCCGCGCTCGGCGCAGTCCCGACCCTCGGCACACGCGACGATCCCGGCGAGGCGGAGTGGCGGCTGGAGCACCGGGACGGCACGATCTTCACCCTGCGCCACGAGCCGCGCCTGACCTGCGGCGACTTCGCCGCGCTGTGCGACGCGGCGGCCGACGGCCTCGGGGTCGCGTTCCTGCCCGACCACGCCTGCACCGATGCCGTCGCGGCCGGCCGGCTCGTGCCCGTCTACCCGGACTGGCAGGGTCAGCCCGGGATCGTGCACATCGTCTTCACGACCCGGCGCGGGCTGCCGCCGGCCGTGCGGGTGCTGATCGACCACCTCGCGGCGACATTCCCGAAGCTGTGAGGCGCGCGTCCTAGTATCCGCGCGCCGCGTCGACGCCGTCCGGCACCTGGCCGGTCCGCCGATAGGCCCTCAGGTTGGCCGCCACCGTGGCGGCCGCCGAATCCATGTCGGTCGGCCCCGAGACGTGCGGCAGCACCGTCACGCCGGGATGCGACCACAGCGGCGACTCCGCCGGCAGGGGCTCGACCGCGAAGACGTCGAGCACGGCGTGGGCGAGGTGGCCCTTGTCCAGGGCGGCGATCAGGTCCTCGGTGACGACGATCGGTCCGCGGGCGAAGTTGATCAGCGCGGCGCCGGGCTTCAGGGCGGCGAGGCGCTCGGCGTTCACGAGGCCCCGCGTCTCCGGCGTCAGCGGCACGAGGCAGACGAGGATGTCGCACCGGCCGAGCATCGCCGGGAGGCCGTCGGCGCCGTGGAACGTCTCGAGGTCCGGCACCGCCTTGGGGCTGCGGCTCCAGCCGACGACGCGGAAGCCGGCTCCGGTGAGCCGCTCCGCCGCCGCGGTCCCGAGCGCCCCGAGGCCGAGCAGGCCGACCGTGGTGTCGGACGGCTTGCGGTAGGCGTGCGGGCGCCAGACCCGGTCCCTCTGCTGGCGGGCGTAGGCCGGCATGTCGCGCTGGAGATAGTAGGTCCAGGCCAGCACGGCCTCGGCCATGGTGCGGGCCATCTCGCGGTCGACGAGGCGGACGATCGGCAGCGGCCGGTCGAAGGCGCCGACGAGCTTCTCGACCCCGGCCCAGAGGCTCTGCACCCAGACGAGCCCCGGCAGCGCCGCGACCTCGGCCGGATCGGGGTTGGCCACGACGGCGACCCGCGCGGCCGCCCGGGCCGCGTCGTCCATCGACCGGAACGGGATCAGGCGTTCCTCGGGCATGGCCGCCGAGAGGATCCGCAGGTACTCCGCCTCCTGATCCGGCCCCTTGCACCCGACCAGGGCGATCGCCTCCGCCATCTAAATCCTCCGCACCGTACCGCTCGGCCCGTCCACGCGCGGGCGAAGCAGGCGCTGTGCCTGACGGGATCCGGATCGTCGAGATGGGTCGGGCGCCGGCTCCGTCAGCGCGCCTCGATCAGCGCCGGGTAGACGAGGCGGACGTTGCGCCGATCCTCAGGGATCGCGGTCTCCGCCCGCTTGCGGATGCTGCCGGTCGTCGCCGCCACGACGGGCTCGGTCGGCCGCAGGCGCCAGCGCTCGGCCGCCTGGATCGCGACGCGGGGCTTGGGCCGTTCGAGGTGCCGGTCCGCGCCCTCCGTGGGGGCGGTCGCGAGCCCGCCGAGCGTCATCGCGGCCAGCAGGGCGTAGCGGGGCCAGGATCGGCAGGGACGGGCGGGACTGGAAGGCATGGGAGGGGCACCGCGTGGACCTCCCTGTTCTGCGCCGCGCACGTGAAGACGAAATCGAACCGAATCGATTTCCAACCCGTTCCCAACACCTGCCTACAGTCGCGGTAAATGCCCGCTGTCCAGGTACGGTTAAACAGGTGAAGCGGGAGGACACGCGGACATGGCGAGCAAGGTCGAGGGGGGATCCGGGACGCCGGAGCGCGCGGAGATCGGCCGCGTGATCGACACCGACATCTCCGCGCGCCTGGACCGGCTGCCCTGGGGCCGCTTCCACGTCCTCGTGATCGTGGCGCTCGGCATCACCTGGGTGCTGGACGGCCTCGAGGTGACGCTCGCCGGCTCCCTGGTGGGCGCGCTGCGCCAGCCGCCGATGTCGTTCTCGGAGTTCGACGTCGGGCTCGCCGCCTCCTGCTATCTCGTGGGCGCCGTGACCGGCGCGATCGGCTTCGGCTGGCTCACCGACCGGATCGGCCGGAAGAAGCTGTTCTTCATCACGCTGGCCCTCTACCTCGTCGCCACGGCGGCCACCGGCCTGTCGTGGAACATCTGGAGCTTCTGCTTCTTCCGCTTCCTCACGGGCGCGGGGATCGGCGGCGAGTACACGGCGATCAACTCGACCATCCAGGAGCTGGTCCCGGCCCGGGTCCGCGGCTGGACCAACCTCGTCATCAACGGCTCGTTCTGGATCGGCGCGGCGCTCGGCTCGTTCATGTCGATCGTGCTCCTGAAGCCCGAGGTGATCGACCCGGCCTGGGGCTGGCGCGTCGCCTTCTTCACCGGCGGCGCCATCGGCCTCGTGATCCTGCTCCTGCGCACCTGGATCCCCGAGAGCCCGCGCTGGCTCGCGACCCACGGCTACGCGGCCGAGGCCGACCGCGTCGTCACCGGCATCGAGAAGCGCTTCACCGACGAGGGCGTGACCCTGCCGCCTGTGGACGAGAGCAAGCGCATGAAGGTCCGCACCCGCGACCACACCCCGCTCTCCGAGGTGTTCAAGGCGCTGTTCGTGACGAGCCGCAAGGAGACGATGGTCGGCCTCGCGCTGATGATCGCGCAGGCCTTCTTCTACAACGCGCTGTTCTTCACCTACGCGCTGGTGCTGGAGCGCTTCTATCAGGTGCCCGGCAACCATGTCGGCTGGTACCTGCTGCCCTTCGCGCTCGGCTCGTTCCTCGGCCCGCTGCTGCTCGGGCGGCTGTTCGACACGATCGGCCGGCGCAAGATGATCGCCTTCACGTACGGCATCTCGGCGCTGCTGCTCGCCGGCGTCGGCCTGCTGTTCCGCCTCGACATCCTCGGGCCGGTCGGCCAGACCGCGGCCTGGATGGTGGTGTTCTTCTTCGCCTCGGCGGCGGCGAGCTCGGCCTATCTCACGGTCTCCGAGACGTTCCCGCTGGAGATCCGGGCGCTCGCCATCGCGGCCTTCTACGCGGTCGGCACCGGCATCGGCGGCGTCTCGGGCCCGCTCCTGTTCGGCACGCTGGTCGAGACCGGCTCGCGCGACTGGGTGCTGTTCGGCTACGGCCTCGGCGCGGTGCTGATGCTCATCGCGGCGGTCGTCGGAGGCATCTGGGGCACCGCCGCGGAGGGCAAGTCCCTGGAGGAGGTCTCGAAGCCGCTGGCGGCGGCCTGAGGGCGGGCCGGGCGCGACAGCGGGACGCGCGCGGAGCGGAGACGGCCGGCCTCGCTCCGCGCGCGGCCGACGCCGCCGCGGGCGCTCACGCCCCCTTCCGCCACACCTGCCCGTGGTAGACGAACTTGGCGCCCTCGTTCGCCAGGGCCGCCAGGCCCCGGAAAGCGGGGTCGTGGACGGTGATCACGCTGGTCGGGATCTGGCGCATCATGGCGGCGAAGGGCGCCTTCTTCTCGAAGGCGTCGCGGAAGCCGCTCTCCTCCAGCACCTTGAGGATCCGGGGCGCGATGCCTCCGCCGATATAGACCCCGCTTGTCGCCAGGAAGGTCAGAGCGAGGTCGCCGCAGACGCGTCCGAGCACCCGGCCGAACAGCGCGAGCGTCTCCGCGGCGTGCGGATCGGTGGCGTTCAGACCGGCCTCGGTGACCGCGGCCGGCTCGATCTTCTCGTGCGGCTGCCCGGTCCGGACATGGGCGACGGCCGCGTGGAGCCGCGACAGGCCCGGTCCCGACAGCACCGTCTCCACGGTGATCCGGTCCTCGACCCGCTCCAGCGCGTGCCAGACCTTCTCCTCGAAGGCGTCGGCCGGGCCGATATCGGTGTGGCCGACCTCGGTGGAGACAATGGCGAGATGCGCCGCATAGGGGACCAGCGCGGCCGCGCCGAACCCGGTGCCGGGGCCCAGCACCACGCGGGCGCCGCCGGGCACGGGGGGACAGGGGCCGACCGGCGTGAGGTCGTGGGGCTCGATATCGGCGGCGCCGGCCGCCACCGGCACGTAGTCGTTGACCACCGTCGCGGAGGAAAGCCCGAAATCCTCGGCGATGCGCTGGCCCGCGATCTTCCAGTGCGCGTTCGTCAGCTGGATCTCCGGCCCGTCGACCCGGCCGGCGATCGCCAGGATCGCCGAGCGCGGTGCCGGGCCGCCACCCTTGGCGAGCGACGCCTTGATGGCGCTCGACGGATCGGGATGGTCGGCGGTCGCCTCGTGCGCGAGGAGGCGGGGCTGGTCGCCGGACGTCTCGATCAGACCGAACCGCGCGTTCGTCCCGCCGATGTCGCCGACCAGAACCGGAAACTCGAACATCGCAACTTGCCCCTGCTCTCTGGCCCGCCGCGACGGGACTCGCGTCCAGCACGGCTCCGGCGATTCATCGGCCGCGCGACCCCGCGCGGGCAAGTCCGAATCGGCGGCATCCGCCGCTCAGGATTGCGCGATCGTCTTGTCACGCGCCCGGCCGATCACGCCGAGATGGGTATCGCCGAAGCCGCTGCCGTATTTGAGACCGTAACCGAGGGTGCGGTCGAGGCCGATATGGGCCAGCCAGATGAGGACCGGCCCGACGGCCTCGGGGCGGCCTGAAGCGATCGCCAGGGACAGGCCGACGAGCGGCAGCGCGAGCGTGTGGGCCGCGTTGTAGAGCACGGCGCCGACCACGGGACCGGCCGCGTAGCCCAGCATGCTCAGGTCGGGGACGAAGAGCAGCGCCGCGAAGAGCCACCACGACGGCCCGAGCCAGCCATAGGCGAGCAGGGCGGCGACGAGGATGCAGCCCCCCTCCAGCCGCAGCAGCAGGCGCGGCCAGCCCGTGACGGAACGCCCCGACATCGCGATCTCCCCTGAACGGCGCGGCGCGTCAGGCCGGCGGCAGCGCGTCCGGGTCGATCGCGCCCCCGGCAGCCCAGTTGCTGAGCAGGGTACGGACGGCGGCGGGGTCGGGCAGGCGCCGCCGGGCGACGGTCTCGCCGTCACCGACGCGCACCGCGACGCCGCCATCCTCGTTGATCGACGCGAAGGCGATCTCGTCGGTGCGGTCGTCGCCGAAGAAGACGGGGACCCGTCCGGCGTAGGGCGCCTGCGCCATGAAGGCGCGGATCGCGTGGGCCTTGGTGGCCTGCGCGGGGACGATCTCACCGACCGCCTTGCCGAGCTGCAGGCGGTACTCGGCGCCGAGCGCCTCCGCCGCGCCCTTCACCAGCGTCTCGGCCCGCAGGGCATCGTCCGGGTTCGCGAGCCGCCAGTGGACCGCCACCGAGGCGCCCTTGTCCTCGATCAGGACCTGCGCGAGCGCGGCGGTCTCGGCCTGCAGGCGCGCGACCTGCCGGCGCAGATCCGGATGGTCCTCCGCGCGGCCGCCCGTGAGCGCGCCGGCGACCCGGCGCTCGACGCCGTGGAGACCGGCCGCATCCAACCGGGACGGCGCCAGGAAGCCGTCGATCACCGTGACCGGCCGGCCGGTGACGATGGCGAGGGCGCCGTCGAGTCGCGCCCGGAGCCGCTCCAGATCCTCCACGAGGCCGGGCTCGACCCGCACGGCGTCCGGACGCGGCGCGATCTCGGCGAGCGTGCCGTCGAAGTCGAGGAAGAGGGCGATGTCCATCGCGGGGGATCCCGGGCTCGAGTGTCGGCGACGGGCTAGCACGGGCGCGCCGGACGACAAACGCCGGCAGCACTGCCCTATCTGGATCCGAAGCGGCACAGCACGAGGTTCTCCATGCGCGGATCGCCCTTCCGGCCCGTCCCCGATCCGGTCAGACCCGGCGAGGAGAGCGTCTGGGACTATCCGCGGCCGCCCCGGCTCGAATCCGTCCCGGACCGGCTGCGGGTCGTGCTCGGCGGCCGCGTCATCGCCGAGACGGGCTCCGGGTTCCGGGTGCTCGAGACCTCGCACCCGCCGACCTACTACCTGCCGCCCGCCGACATCGCGGACGGGACGCTCGTGAACCGGCGGCGCGGCGGGATCTGCGAGTGGAAGGGACAGGCGGTCCTGTTCGACGTGCGCGGCGGCGACCGTCTCGTGCCCGGGGCGGCCTGGGCCTACCCGGATCCGACCCCGGATTTCCGCGCGATCGCCGGCTACGTCGCGTTCTACGCCGGCCCCATGGACGCCTGCTTCGTCGGGGCGGACCCGGTGACCCCGCAACCGGGAAACTTCTACGGTGGCTGGATCACGCCCGGCATCGTCGGCCCGTTCAAGGGCGGTCCCGGAACGATGGGCTGGTGATTTCGTCCCCCGCCGCTTCTACGTTCGCGGAAAGCCACCACGAGGAGACCGCATGACCGCGCTGACCGAGACCGATCCGACCGGCGCCGGGTTCAGCCCGGAGGGGCTCGCCCGGATCGCGCCGTGGATGGACCGCCTCGTCGGCGACGGCCGGCTGGCCGGACTGTCGGTCACCGTGGCGCGGCGCGGGCGCATCGCCTTCGCGCGCGCCTGCGGGCAGGCCGACCTCGCCCGGGCAACGCCGTTCACCCTCGACACGGTCACCCGGATCTACTCGATGACCAAGCCGCTGACCTCGGTGGCGGTGATGCAGCTCTACGAGCAGGGCCTGTTCCAGCTCGACGATCCGATCTCCCGGGTCCTGCCCGAGTTCGCCGAGATGCGCGTCGCCGTGGGCGGCAACCGGGCGAAGCTCGAGACCGAGCCGGCCCGCCGGGCGATCACCGTGCGGGACCTGCTGACCCACACGGCCGGGCTGACCTACGGCTTCATGGAGGCGACCCTGGTCGACGCGCAGTACCGCGAGCAGGGCGTCGACTTCCTGGCGCGCGAGGGCTCCCTCGCCGAGATGACCGCGCGGGTCGCGAAGCTGCCGCTCCTCGCCCAGCCGGGCAGCGCCTGGAACTACAGCGTCGCCACCGACGTGCTCGGCCAGTACGTGGCCGCGCTGACCGGCCGCCCGTTCGCCGACCATCTCCGCGACGCGGTGATCGGGCCCCTCGGCATGGTCGATACCGACTTCCACGTGCGACCCGAGCTGATGCCGCGCTTCTGCGCCACCTACGCGTACGACCGCGCGCGGCAGCTGCGCCTGTTCGACGATTCCGTGGACACGGCCTTCGCGCGCCCGCCCGCCATCGCGTCGGGCGGCGGCGGCCTCGTCTCGACGGCGGCGGACTATCAGCGCTTCTGCCGGATGATCCTCAACCGGGGCACCCTCGACGGCGCGCGCCTGCTGGGCCGCAAGACGGTCGACCTGATGCTGGCGAACCACCTGCCGGGCGACCTGGCCGCGATGGGCACGCCGCGCTTCGCCGAGACCTCCTACACCGGCATCGGCTTCGGCCTGGGCTTCTCGGTGATGCTCGACCCCGCCCGGGCCCAGATCCTCGGCACGCCCGGCGAGGTCGCCTGGGGCGGCCTCGCCTCGACGGCGTTCTGGATCGACCCGGCCGAGGACCTGTCGGTGGTGCTCATGACGCAGCTCGTCCCGTCCTCGGCCCTGCCGATCCGGCGCGAGCTGCGCGTCCTGACCTACGCGGCCCTGGCCGAGTGAGGGCCGGCCACGCGCGGGTCCGCGCCGGTCACTCCTCCTTGGGCGCCTCGGCGGCCGGCTTCTGAGCCGGCTTCGCGCCGGCCTTGGCGGTCGGCTTCGGGGCGGCGGTGGCGTATTCGGGATCGCTGCGCGGACCGTTCGCACCGTTGGTCGGGCCGGGGAGCTGGCCCGGCGCGAGATCGGTCACCTTGGTCCAGGTCTGCGACTTGCACAGGAACGCGATCAGGCAGCCGCGCACCGTCAGCTCGCCGGCCGTCTCGGTCCAGATGGTGACGTCGTAGGACTTGCCGTCCTCGGAATTGTAGATCTTGCCCTCGTAATGGGCGTCGGCATTCGGCTTTAGGCCCAGGATCAGCTGGTGTCCGAGGGACGGCCGGGCCTGCTTCTTGGGATCGGGGTTCTTGAAGTCGATCCGCGGCTCGCCCTTGTCGTTTAGCGGGACCTTCAGCCAGACCACGTATCCGCACAGCCGGTCACCCGCGGTCCCGCACTTCTCGAGGCGCACGCGCGCGCGGCCGTCCTCGGTGAGATAGGTGCCGCTGGGATCGGTCGGCGTCTTGGCCTGGGCCGTGCCCGCCAGCGCCGAGAGCGCCAGGATCGCGAGCGGCGCAACCCGGCGACCGATCGATGTAAACCGCATACCCGAACTCCCATCCCTCGCGAGTCGTGATGGAGCCTTGACCGCCCGTCCTCGCGTGTGCCGCTTCCGCGCAGGAAGGATCGCTCCCTCCGCGTCATCGCGCCCGCGCCGAGAACCGGACGGCGTGCGCGTCATGCCCGCCCTCTCCCGCGCGAAGTTGTCCGCATCATGACAACTCAGCCGGGACTCTGGACGGGAATCGACCCGGCGATACTGGGATCGGTGCGCGTTGGACGGTCAGATCCGGGTCGGCGGAAGGCTGCGGCCGGGTCCGAGGCTGCGCTGCATGAGCGTCACGTCGAGCCAGCGCCCGTGCTTGTGGCCGACTCCCGCGAGCGTCCCGACGGGCGTGAAGCCGAGGCTCGCGTGCAGCGCGATCGAGGCGGGTGAGCCGCTCTCGGCGATGATGGCGACCAGGGTCCGGCAGTCGATCTGCTCGCTCGCCGCGATCAGGGCGGCGAGCAGGCGCCGGCCGACCCCGCCGCCGCGGGCCGTCCGGGCGACGTAAATCGAATCCTCGAGGGTCGAGCGATAGGCGGCGCGCTGGTGATAGGGGCCGGCATAGGCGTAGCCCGCGACCGCGCCGTCCCGTTCGGCCACGAGGTAGGGAAAGCCGCCCGCGCGCAGCACCTCGAAGCGGCGCGTCATCTCGGCCAGCGTCGGCGGCTCCGTCTCGAAGCTGGCCGTGCTGGAGGCGACGGCGTCGCCGTAGATCGCCGCGATGGCGGGAAGGTCGGCCTCCGTGGCCGGGCGTATCACGTCTGTCACGGCCGCAGGTTACGCGAGGCGGCGCGGCTCCGGCAATCTGCCCGCACGAGCCGGGCGCGGCTCGATCCCGCGGAGGGTGGCGGAGCCTCGGCGGGACCGGCGCCTCGGCGCAGATCCCGCACGGCTCGAGGATGCGATGACTTACTCGGCGGCGGACATCTCGGCCGTGAAGTGGCCGCACCAGTCCTTCGAGGCCACGACCGGCCAGAGGCCCTTCGACTCGGGGGCCGGCTGGCTGACCGGCGGATTGAAGCGGCAGAGGCCCTCGTCACCCTGCGCCTGGGCACCGTTGAGCTTGTGATCGTCGAAGAAGCGGCAGCTTTCGCAAGCGGCGTTCGCGGAACCGGCCATCGGGTCTCTCCATCGGGTATCTCGGAGGGAGGGGACCGCCTCGGCGGCGCGCCCTCCACAGTTCTTAATTAGAATAGCTCGAAAGTAAGGTCAACGGCCGGCTTGCGCGGGGCTTGCGGGCAGGCGGCCGAGCGCGACGCGGTGCGAAAGGGTGGAGCGAGGGCGACTGGAGACGTGGACGCGCGGGCGGTCCGGGTCGGCGGGCGCCGCGCCGACGGTCCCGTCATCTGGGTGAGAAGGTCAGGTGCCGCGCGAACCGATCTCGCTGGCGCCATGGCCCAGAACGCAGCGAAGCCGGATTCCGCTGGGAATCCGGCTTCGGGGAAGCGGCGATGACTTGGTCATCACCCTCTGGTCGATCCGATCGCCGTCAAAGTAGACGGCGTCGGAACGGTCAGCCCTGCTTGGCCTTCTTGTTGGCGTTGTGGTGACCGATCGCGCAGCCCGCGGCCGCGCCCATCTTGCCGTGTCCGGCCATGTGCCCGGCGACGCCGCCGACCACGGCGCCCTTGAGGCAGCCCTTCGCCTGGGCGGGCGCGCCGGCCAGCAGGCCCGCGACGGCCAGGGCGGAAACGAGTGCGATCCGATTCGTCATCGAGACATCTCCTGTCGTTCCTGCGGCAACCGGCGGCCGGCCCCACCCGTTCCGGCGCCGACGCGACAGGGCCGCGCGCCTCTCGGAACCGTGACCCCTCAGCGCGCGAGCCCGGCCACGAGCCGCACGAGATCCGACTGGCGCGTCGCTCCGGTCTTGGCGAAGATCGCCTTCAGCTGCGAGCGCGCGGTCGCCGCGGTGATCGCGAATCGCGAAGCGGCTTCGGCCAGCGAGATCCCGCTCGACAGCGCCCGGGCGAGGCGCGCCTCCGCCGGGGTCAGCCGATAGGCCGCCTGGAGGACCGCGGTCGCGGGCGCGGCCGGGGCCCCGGGCACGCTCCCGAGGAGCAGCGTGCTCGCCCCGGCGAACAGGCCGCGGCTCGGCCCGACCAGCGGCACGACGTGGATCACGAGCGGCGGCCCGTCCCGTCGCGCCGCGACGACCGCCGAGATCGGCGGGCGGCCGGAGGGCCGCGCCAGGGCTTCGAGCTGCCGCGCCGCCTCCGGATCCTCCGCGGTGAGGCGGCCGCCCGCGAGCTTCAGGTCGCGCCCGAGGAGGGCGCCGAACGCGTCGTTCCAGCGGAGCGCCCGTCCGTCGGCGTCGAGGATCAGGGCGGCGCGGTCGATCAGCTCGAAGGCCTGCGTCAGCCCGGCGAGCCGGGCCCGCTCGACCATCGACGTCAGCAGGCCCGCGCGCTGCAGGAGCGGCGACAGGGTCGCGAGGCGCCGCTGCTCGTGCAGCTCGTACGGTCCCTGCTCCACGGTCCGCTGCAGGGAGAGGCACCACAGGCGTCCCTTCACGGAGAAGCCGATCCCGGCGAACCAGCGCAGGCCGCGGGAGGCCAGCAGGTCCTGGTAGAAGGGCAGGCGCGCGATCTCCTCCGGCGTGGTGAAGTCCTGATCGACCGCGATCCCGCGCGTCCGCATGAGCGGGATGCCGCGGAGGCGATGGTCGTCGCGGTGCCAGCCCTCGTCGAAGTAGCGGCGCGAGGCGTCGGCGAGGGAGGCGGTGCAGAGCGATTCGAGGCCGGTCCGGTCGGAGCGCAGCAGCAGGGCGCCCTCGCTGCCGGACGCCCGCACGACGCGCTCGGCCAAGTCAGGCCAGCGCGCGGGATCGATCACGGCCTCCTCGAGGTCCTCCCGGAAGCCGGACTCCAGGTCGTCGTGCAGGCGGGCGAAGAGATCCGGCCTCACGCCCGACATGTGGCGTGCCTCCGCCGCGCCGGATACTGGCGCCCCGCGCCGGCTCGCCGAACTCTCGTCCTCGCTCGGTACGGCTCCATACCGTCGAACTATAGATCACGTTCTTAAATCCGGGCAAGCATCCCTCTGATTACAGGTTTAGATCGGCGGGAGCGTGCGCGGGACTTGTCGGGAGACGGCACCGCCGCGGCGGGATCCGCGCGTCGACCCGCCGACGGTGGGAACGACGGCGCCCCGGCCGCGCACACGCGTTCGGCCTGCGCCGGAACCCGCCCCCCTCTACGCGGCGGGCGAGGCTCAGCACTTTGCCACGGCTTGCCAGACACAACTTCTGATAGAGTTGCTGAGAGCCGGGTTCAAGCCTCGTTAACCAAGCTTGGCGATTGTATCGCGGTGCGCGGTTCGATCACGAGTTGTGATGAGACGAGCGCACTCGAGCAGGATGCGGCTGAAGGTCGATGGCGTTTACCCTGTCTGCGTTCCTCGGTGTCGCGCGACGGCGTCCCGGCCGGCCATCCGGTGCCGCGGCGGTCGCGCTCGCGCTCGTCGCCTGCGCGCCGCTGCTCGCCGGCTGCAGTTCCGGGCGCCCGCAGAGCGCGGCGCGCTCCGGCCTCGACGTGGCTCAGACCGGCTCGGTCACCGAGGGCCTCCCGGCCGCGCTGGTCGCGGCCGCCCAGGAGGAGGTCGGGCGGACCATGCGCCTCGGGCTGGCGAACTACCGGCTGAACGTCGGCGACAACCTGGAAGTCTCGTTCCTGATCGATTCCAGCGTCGTCCAGCCGACCTACCGCCTGAACCCGAACGACGAGTTCGACGTCGATTTCCGCACGCACCCGGAATACAACCGTACGGTGATCGTCCGGCCGGACGGCCGGATCTCGCTGCCGGGCAAGAACGGCATCAAGGTCGCGGGCCTGTCGCCGGAGGCGGCCGCCGCGCTGATCAAGAGCACCTACGACGACGTGCTGATCGATCCGGTCGTCACCCTGATGCTGCGCCGGTTCCGCACCGTCACCGACGATTTCCGCGACCTCACCCAGCGGGCCGACATGGGCCGCGTGAAGGTCCTGGCGATCGAGCCGGACGGCAAGATCAACCTGCCGATGGTGCCCCCGGTGCAGGCGGCGGGCCGGACCGTCCACGAGGTCATGGGCAGCCTGAACGCCGCCTACAAGCACCAGCTGGCCTCGGTGACGACCAGCGTCCGGCTCGCGAGCCTCGTCCCGGCCAACACCATGGTGTTCGGCGAGGTCCGCGCGCCGGGTCCCGTCACCCTGCAGGGGCCGCGGACGCTGGCGCAGGTCCTGGGCTCGGCCGGCGGCGTCCTGCCGACCGCGGCCGGCGAGGCCGTGCGGATCATCCGCTTCGACGCCGAGGCGGCCGGCAGCGTGCGCATCGTCGACATCGGCCAGCCGGGCTTGGCGGACTCGATCGTGGTGCCGCCCAACGCCACCGTCTACGTGCCGCCCTCGCTCCTGGCCAAGACCGCCCGCGCGGTGGACCTGGTGGTGCGCCAGATCCTGCTCTTCAACGGGACCGGCTTCGGCGTGAACTACATCACCGGCCCGTCCGCCAGCACCTCCACCAGCGCCACCGTGAGGTCCGGCACGTGAGGCAGAGCGACCTGACCGCCGCCGACGCGGTCGAGGGCCCGGCCTTCGACCTCCGCGACGCCCTCGCGGCCCTGTTCCGGCACATCCGGCCGGCGCTGCTGATCCTGGTCGCGGCGATCCTCGGCGCCGGGATCTACCTCCTGCTGACGCCGGCCGAGTACACGGCCGACGCCAAGCTGATCATCCGTCTCGGCCGCGAGAAGGCGGGCGCCCCGCTCCAGGGCGGCGCGAACCAGAACTACATGTTCTCGGAGCGCGCGCAGAACGTGAACAACGAGATCGAGATCCTGCGCGATCCCAGCATCGTGCGCGACGAGTTCGCGACGCTGAAGGCGATCACCCCGGCCGGCGACCTCGGGCCGCCCCCGGCGGACTGGACCGACTGGCTGATCTACCAGGGCCGTCAGGCCGTGCGGAGCGCGAAGGCGGTCAAGACCTGGGTCGTCGATACGGTGCGGATCCCGTTCGAGGCGGTGGGCCTGCTGCGCCACCTGACCCCGGACGAGAAGCTCTACGAGGCGTACCTCGCGGCGTTCAAGGTCGTCTTCGTGAAGGAGACGGACGTGATCCTCACGGGCTTCACCTGGACGGACCCGCACTTCGCCGCCCAGGCGCTGAACCGGCTGCTCGACGCCTACAAGCGCCGCCACGTGGAGGTCTACGCCGACGAGACTCCCGCCTCGTTCTACCAGAGCAAGCTGGAGCGCGCCCGGGCCGACCTCGCCGCCATCGACGCGCAGCTCTCGACCTACCTCAAGGGCAACAACACCGCGAGCTTCGAGATCGAGCAGCAGAACGACCTCGGCACCCTGGCCGACCTCGCCAAGCAGAAATCGGCGGCGCAGATCGAGCGCGAGGTGGTCGAGACCCGGCTCAAGCGCACCCGCGAGGCCGGACCCGACCGCTGGCAGCCGACGCCGCCCGACGCGGACCCGACGGTCACGGCCTTCGACCAGCGCTGGGCGGACCTGCGGACGAAGCGCGCCGAGTTGGCGGTGCGGTTCCGGCCGACCGCCCCCGAGTTCGTGAGCCTCGATCGGGACCTCGCGGCCCTGGCCCGACAGAAATATCAGGCGCTCCTCGCCGCCGACACGGCGAAGCTCGCCATCCTCGCCGAGAAGATCCAGAGCATCACGGGGATTGAGCAGACCCGCCGCCGGGCGGCCATCGGCCAGAGCGACGCGGCGCTGGCCTACGGCCGGCTGACCCAGCAGAAGGGCCTGCTCACCGACGAGATCACCGAGACCCAGAAGCGGATCGACGCTCTGAAGACCGGCACGGGTCTCGACGCGCAGGCCGTCACCTCCTCGGCCCTCGTGGCGCGCGCCGTGCCGCCGCGGTTGCCCTCCGGCCCGAACCGGCCGCTGATCCTCGGGCTCGCGGCCGGTCTCGGCCTGCTCGCCGCCCTGGCCTACGTCGCCCTCGCGGAGATCCTGGCCCAGACCTACCGCAGCGCGTCGGAGGTCGCCCGCTCGCTGCGGGTGCCGGTGCTGGCCGCGGTGCCGCTGCAGACGGGAGCCGCCGCATGATCGCCGCCGCCATCGCGCCGAAGATCGATCCGGCGATCCTGGAGCCGGCCCTCGTCCAGCTCACCCGGCACGAGACGCGCGTGTGCCGGGTCGGCCTCACCGCGGTCCAGCCCGGCGAGGGCGTGAGCACCCTCGCGCGTGAACTCGCCGGCGCCTACGCCCGGCGGGGCCGCAGCGCCGTGCTGATCGAGGCGAACTGGTCCCGCCCGTCGCTGGCGGAGGCCTACGGCCTGACCGGCCAGCCGGGCTTCGCCGACATCGTCGCCGGCACGGTCGCCCCGAGCCGCGGCGTCCACCCGGTCGCCGACCACCTCAGCGTCGTGCCCGCGGGCAGCCCGTCGGCCATCCGCCAGGCGACCCTGGACGACGGCCGCGTGGAGGATTTCCTGGCGCTCGTCGACGACCGCTTCGAGCTCGCGATCGTGGATTGCGAGCCGATCACCGAGATCGGCGACGCCGCCGCGCTCTCCCCCTTCGTGGACGGCTTCATCGTGGTGATCGGCGCCGAGCGCACCCGTCGGGCCGTGGCGCAGCGCGCCCTGGCCGACCTCAAGGCCGCCGGCGGGGCGCCGCTCGGCGTCGTCCTGAACCGCACGCGGCGGCCGATCCCGCGATGGCTCTACCGGTGGCTCGGATGAGCGCGGCGCCCGTCCGCGCGCTGCGGGTCCTGCCGCTCGCCGGGATCGGCTTCGCGGCCGCGGCCGGGGCGATCGCCCTGAGCGCGGCACCGCTCAAATTCGCCGTCGTCGGCCTCGCGGCGGCCTTCGGCGGGGTCGGCGCCCTGATCGTCGGGCGGCTCTATCGACTCACGCCGCTCCTGCTCGTCGCCCTCGCGGTCGGGCTGACGGTCAAGCTCGACGTCAGCTTCCTCCAGCATTTCGAAGCCGTCGGGCAGTACCTGCCGAGCATCGGCGGCGGCGCCGGCCTGACGGTGAGCGTCGCCCTGCTGGTGGCCGTGGCGCTGATCGTCGCAAAGCTCACCGGACTCGGGGAGGACGCCCCAGGCCTGCAGCTCGACCGGCCCCTCGTGCTGACGCAGCTCGGCTTCCTGATCGCGGGGCTGCTCTCGCTCTCCAACGCCACCGACCCGGCCTATCTCTGGTTCGACACGTGGCGCTTCGCCGGCCTCCTCCTGGTCTCGGTCGCGGTCTCGAACCTGTCCGAATCCGACATCCGGACCCTGGCACTGGCGATCTGCGCCCTCTGCCTCGTCCAGACCGCGGTGGCAGGCCTGCAATACGTCTCGGGCTCGGAACTCGGCCTGTCGGTGCTGGGCGAGGAACAGATCGTCGAGGAGAACATCAACTTCTCGGCCCAGCGCCGCGCCGGCGGACTGAAGGTCCACCCGAACATCCTCGGCTACTATTACGAGTTCGTCTGGCCGCTCGCCCTGGCGCTGGCCCTGTCGCGCGGCCCGCTGCTCCTGCGCCTCGCGGGGGCGGCGGGCGCCGCCTCGGCCCTGGTCGGCGTGGTCCTGACCCTGTCGCGCGCGTCCTGGCTGACCTTCCCGGTCTCGGCCGCCCTCCTGATCCTGCTGGTCTACCGCGACCGCCTGTTCTCCCGGACGAGCCTGATCGTCCTCGGCCTGCTGGCGGTCGTCGGCGCCGTCGCGGCGCTCTACGCCGGCCCGCTGATCTGGGAGCGGCTCACCGCCGACGACGGCGGCTCGGCCGCCCAGCGCGGCCCGCTGAACGCCGCGGCCCTCGCCCTGTTCGAGCAGTTCCCGATCTTCGGCGTCGGCCTGAACAACTTCGGCAACCAGTTCGCGGTCCTCGACAGGACCGGCCTGTCCCGGCTCGCCGGATTGTTCGACCGGTCGAACCACGTGGTGCACAACCTGCACATCCTGATCCTCGCCGAGGTCGGGGTCGTCGGCTACGCGGCCTTCGCGCTGGTCTTCGGCATCGGCATCGCCCGGGGCTTCCGCGCCGCCCGCCGCGCGCCGGTGGGCGATCCGCTCGCGGCGATCGCGGCCGCCTGCGCGGTCGGCCTGATCGCGCACCTGCTGCACGGGCTGGTCGATCCGGGCTTCCGCCTGAATCTCGGCATCGCCGAGCTGCTCTACACCGGCCTCGGGCTGATCGCCGGGGTGCGGGCGGCGCAGCGGCGCAGGGCCGTCGCAGCATCCCGGGCGGTCGCGTCGACGGGCCCGATCAGCGCAGCGCTACCGGAGCGGATCCCCGTGCCGTCCGGGCGTCGCCCCTCCCTCGCAGCGTACGGAGACCGTCCGTGAGCGCCGTCAGCCTCAGCGTCCTGATCGTCACCTACAATGCCGGCCGGGACATCGAGACCTGCCTGGACCTGCTGGCGGCGAGCCGGGTGAGACGCCCCTACGAGGTGATCCTGGTCGACAACGCCTCCACCGACGGGACGCCGGAGCGCGTCGCGCGGGCGTTTCCCTGGGTGCGGGTCATCGCCGAGCCGACCAATCACGGCTTCGCGGGCGGCAACGCGCGCGCGCTGGAGCACGCGCGCGGCACCGCGATCCTGCTCCTCAACCCCGACGCGTTCCTGCACGACCCGGACGCGCTCTCGGGCCTCCTGGACCATCTCGACGCGCATCCGGATGTCGGGGCGGTCGGCCCGCGCCTGACCTTCCCGGACGGCACGCATCAGGTCGGTGACGCCGGCTACGAGCCGCGCCCGCTCTCGATCCTGGTGCACGCCGCCGGCCTGTCGGGCCGCCTCGGGCTGCGCGGCCTCTACCTCGCGAGCCGCCAGGCCAGGGGGGCGCGGGCCCTCGACGTCGACTGGATCTGCGGGGCCTGCCTGCTCCTGCGCCGCTCGGCGATCGCCGCGATCGGCGGCCTGGAGAGCCCGATGTTCCTCTACGGCGAGGACGTGGACTGGGGCTGCCGCCTGCGCGATGCCGGCCTGCGCGTCGCCTACCGCCCGGACATCGCCGTCACCCACCTCCAGGGCGGCTCGGGAAGCGCCCGCTCGGCCCGCTGGCTCGACGGGCTGGCGGCCATCTACAGCCTGCGCAATGCCGGGCGGCTCCTGTCGTCGCCCGCCTTCTTCTCCGGCCCGCTCCGGCTCGGCTTCACCCTGCGGGCCGTGGCCTACGGTGTCGCGGCCCGGCTGCGCCGGCAGCCGGACCTCGCCCGCAAGGCCGAGGACATGCGCAGGTTCTCCGGGCACCTGCGCAGTCTTCGTCTCCGACCGCGATGAACCGTCACGGCCGTTTGCGGATGAACACCATGTGGTAGCCCTTGAAGGGACCCGGCGTGAGCCGGAACAGCAGCTCCCAGAACTTGCCCAGGACGATGTTCTCGCCATGATAGAACGGCTGCCCGTCGAAACTGTAGGTGAAGTGCTCGAACCGGTCAGTTGGGAAAAGCCGCTTCCGCGCCGCCTCCGTGTTCATCGTGTAGAGCGGAACGAACGAGTCGATCTCGACCCGCCGCGGCTCGACGAGGCGCAGCACCCGGGCATGCAGCCGCTTCGGCACGAGCCGCGCCCCGATCCCGACATAGCCCCAGCGGTTCGGCGTCCAGGCGCAGAGCCAGCCGCCCGGCGCGAGCACCCGGCCGAGCTCCGCCGCGGTGACCTCGGGGTGCTCGATATGCTCGAGGACCGAGAAGGCCGAGATCAGGTCGAAGCTCCCGTCCGGAAATGGCAGCACCCCGTCGTGACCGATCAGCCGGACCTCGTCGGCCGACCGGTTGCCGAGGACCGCCTCGTCGACGTCGCAGGCGACGACCTGGGCGCAGCGCCCCCGGAAGTCGCCGAGGTGCCGCCGCAGTGGGACCGGGTCATCGCTCCACTTGCCGCGCCCCGCGCCGAACTCCATGACCCGCATGTCGGAGCGGAGCAGCGCGTTGACGCGCACGATGTACTCCATCCGGTGGTCGTGCCGGGAATAGCCCCCGGCCCCCATCTCCCGGAACAGACGCTGTTCGACCGTGACCATGCCTCAGGCTCCTCTGAACGTGCTGCGCCGACGGCGCATATGAAATCCGGGGGATCGGGCGGGCGCCCGACGGTGGCGATCCTCGGCACCCGCGGGGTGCCGGCGGCGCACGGGGGGTTCGAGACGCTGGCGGAGCGCCTCGCGCTGGAGCTCGTGGCGCGCGGCTGGCGGGTCGAGGTCTATTGCCAAGTGCGCGAGCCGGCGCCCCCGATGGTCTGGCGCGGGATCCTGCTGATCCCGGTCGCGGTCCGGGGCGACGGCGCCGTCTCGACGATCGTGTTCGACCTGAAATGCACCCTGCGGGCGGCCTTCCGGCCGGCCCTGCCCCTCGTGCTCGGCTACAACACCGCGGTGTTCTCGCTGCTCTACCGGCTGACCGCCAAGCGCAGCGTGATGAACATGGACGGCATCGAGTGGAAGCGCGACCGCTGGTCGAAGCCCGCTAAGGCCTGGTTCTGGCTGAACGAGCGGCTCGGCAGCCTGTTCTCGACCCACCTCGTGGCGGATCACCCGGAGATCGCCCGGCACCTCGCCCGCAGGACCTCGGCCGCCCGGATCACCACCATCGCGTACGGCGCCGACCCGGTGCTGGAGGCCTCGACCGAGCCGCTGGCGAAGTTCGGCCTGCGCCCGCGGGATTACGGCCTGCTGATCGCCCGGGTGGTGCCCGAGAACCTCGTGCTCCAGATCGTCCGGGCCTGGAGCGAGGTCCGGCCGGGCCTGCCGCTGCTCGTGCTGGGCAAGCTCGCGGAGGCCGACCCGTACCACCGCGCCGTCCGCGCGGCGGGCGGCCCGGACGTGATCTTCGCCGGCGCGATCTACGAGGCCGAGCGCGTGGCCGCGCTCCGCTTCCACGCCCGCTTCCACATCCACGGCCACACCGTGGGCGGGACCAACCCGTCGCTGGTCGAGGCGCTGGGGGTGGGCTCGCCGATCCTCGCCCACGATAACCCGTTCAACCGCTGGGTGGCGGGGCCGCAGGCGCTGTACTTCGGTGACGAGACCGAGCTGCGGCGGGGCATCCTCGGCCTGGTGCGGGCCGGGCCGCGCCGCCTCGAGGTCATGGGCGAGGCGTCCCGTCGCCGCCACGCCGAGGCGTTCACGTGGCGCGGCATCTTCGACGCCTACGAGCGCGTGCTGCGCCGCCAGCTGGCGCCCAGGCGCCAGGGCCGGGAGGCGCGGCCGGCCGTCCGCCGCGAGCACGGGCGCGCGTGAGGCGGGCACCGGCCCGGCGCGTCCGGATCTAGCGCCCACGGCCCGCCTCCGGGCCGCGCCCGCCGCTGCGGAGCTGCCGCTGGACCAGCATCGTCACGGTGCCGGCCGGGACGTCCCGGAGGCTGCAGACCCCGATCCCGATCGTCGCGCCCGCGCCGATGGCAACCGCCCCCTGCACGGCGGCGTGCGCGCCGACCACCGCGCCGTCGCCCAGACGGGGGCCGTCGGCGGGGAACGGCTGGCTCGGGAAGACCCAGTCCCGCGGCCCGACCAGGGTGCCGGGCAGGAGCGTCAGGTCGGCGCCCCCGGTGCCGCAGAAGGCGACCCGCGCCGGGTGCGGCACGAACAGGCCGGGCCCGACGCGCGAGCCCGGATGCAGGCAGGCGCCGGTCAGCCGCAGGGACAGGTCCGCCACCAGGGCGGCGCAGCGGCGCCAGCCCCGGCCGTGCAGCAGGTGCGCAGTCCGGTGGAGGATCGCCACCTGCATGGCCGGCAGCGTGAGGTGCATCGCGCGCCGCAGCCGCGAGGTCGGCTTGCCCCCCGTCGTCTGGCGCAGGACGCGGGTGAAGTCGGCCGCCAGGAGGCGCCGCAGGCCCGGCAGGGTGACGTGGTCGGTCATCGGGCCGCTCACGCCGCGCCCGCCCGGCCGGGAAGCGGCCGCCAGGGCTGCGGCATGACCTCCTCGTCGGCCTGGACGGGCTTGAGGATGGTGGTCCGCGGGCCGATCCGGGCCCGGTCACCGATCGGGACGGCGCCGAGCACGATGGCGCCGGCTTCCAGGACGACGTCGTCGCCCAGCACCGGCAGGCCGGGGCCGCCGCCGATGTCCTGGTCGGGCTCCTTCAGCAGGCCGCCGATGGAGGCCTGGATCCCGAAGGCGGCGTCGCGGCCCACGGCGCCGGCGATGACCGTCCCGTAGGGCTGCGGCAGGAACAGGCCGCCGGCGATGCGGCTGGAGGGCGGGATGTCGGCGCCCGTCCACCAGCCGTTCACCAGCCACAGCAGCCACGCCGCCATCCGCCAGCCGCGCTCGTGGGCGTAGCGGGACAGGCGGTAGAGCCAGACCGCGTGGTAGCCCCGGCGCAGGCGGGCCGGTCCGCCGCCGCGGCGGCGCCAGTGATCGCGGTCGGCGGACAGGGCAGCCCGCACTTCGGCCCACCGGAGACGCCCCGCCTCCGCGTCCACTCCGCGCGAGAGACGCAGATCTGGTCCAGCGGCTGTCTCGGACATACGCAGTCCTCCGGTTTTTCCCAACGCGACAACTCTGCAACCATAAATTGAGCTTGCGTTTGCAAGCCATACGCAGCCTGCCACGATGCAATCGTAGGTCGCAGTTTTCAGTCAGGCTTCACCGAGAGATGCTTCGCTTGGTAAACCGATTGTCGGGACGGAGGCGCGCCGGCGGGCTGCGCTACGGCGCGAACCTGCTCGGTCAGGCGGCGGGGCGCGGCGTCTACCTCGCGGCCGGCTTCGCGGCCTTCGTGATGGTCGGCCATTTCGCCGGACCGGCGGCGCTGGGCCGCTACGGCCTCGCCCTGGCGATCCTCGCGGTCGCGCTGATCGCGGCGGATTTCGGCACCACGCTGACCTTCGGGGCGCGGCTCGGCGCGGTCGGGCCGGAGATGCGGGCGGCCGAGTTCGGCCGGATGCTGTCGGCGCGCCTCGTCCTCGGTCTCGGGACCGGCGCCGCACTCCTCGGTGTCCTGCCGATGCTGCCGGACGCGATCCGGCCCGCCCTGGCGCTGGCCGCTCTCCTCATGCCGCTCGCGGCCGCCCGCTTCCTCGACGCCCTGTTCCAGGTCTGCGGGCGCCCGGGCTGGTCCGTCTGGCCGTCGCTCGCCAACGCCGCCCTGCTGGTCGGCGGGACGGCACTCGCGCTCTGGCTGCAGCTTCCGGAGGCGGCGCTCAGCCTCGTGGCGGTGGCCGCCGGCATCGCGTACGGCGCGGTCGGGCTGGCGCTGGCGCTGCGCCTCGTGCCCGCCCGCCCCGCCTCGCTGCCGCACGCGCTCGCGACGATCCGGGCCGCGGCGGGGGTGGGCGTCTCGAACGCCCTCGGCTCGCTCAACGGCCGGATCAGCCTGATGATGCTGGCCGCCTTCGCGGGCGCGGCCGAGCTCGGCCAGTTCACGGCCGGCTTCCGGTTCTTCGAGCTGGGCGCCGCGGTGGCGATCACCCTGTGCGCCCCGCTGGTGCCGGTCTTCGGGCGCGCCGTCGGGCCCCTGGTCGACGGACGGTCGCGCGCCGGCACGACCGCCCTGCGCGCGCGGGTCCGCGGCGCGCTGGTCCCGATCCTCGCCGCGTCCTGCGCCGGAGCGGTGGCGACCTGCGCCCTCGCGGAGCCCTTGGTGCGCCTCGCCTTCGGCCCGGATTTCGGCCGCGCCGTCCCGGTGCTGCGCATCGCCACCGGGATGAGCGTCCTGCTGATCGCCGCCACGATCCTGTTCGCGGGCCTCGTCCCGCTGGGCCGGACCGGCTTCGCGGTGCGCGGGAGCGCGGCGGCCTGCGCCACGAACCTCTTCGCCTGCACGCTGCTGATCCCCTGGGATCCGCTCCTCGGCGCGGGCATCGCCGCGCTGCTCGCCGAGGCCGCGATGCTCGGCGTCCTGGCCCAGGCCTTCTGGCGGGAGGCCGGACCGCCCCTCGCCCTGACCGACGTGCCGATCCTCGCCGCGCCGGCCCTCCTCACCGCCCTCGCCTGGGCCGCCGGTCCCGCCGCCCTGGCGCCCGCGGCGGTGCCCGCCGCCGCGGCCATCTCGGCCGCCCTCGCGGGGTGGCTGTGCCTGCGCCGCGCCCCGACCGATCCCCTAGACCTCCCGCTCCCGGAAGCCTCCTCATGAGCGATCGACCCGTGCTCTCGGTCATCATCCCGACCTACAACCGCGCCGACACGCTGCGCCTGTGCCTGAGGGCCTTCGACCGGCAGGAGACGGACGCGCCCTTCGAGATCGTCGTCTGCGACGACGGCTCGACCGACCACACCGGGACGGTCGTCAGCCGCGCCGTCGCCACGGCCCGGATCCCCGTGGTGCACCTGCGCCAGGAGAATGCCGGGGCGAACGCCGCCCGCAACCGCGCCATCGCGGCGGCGCGGGGTGAGCGCCTCCTGATCGTCAACGACGACACGATCCCGGTCCCGAGCCTCGTCGAGGCGCACCGGCTCGCCCACGCCCGGCGGGGCGGTCGTGAGACCGCGATCCTCGGACGGATGACGATCGACCCCGCCCTGCCCTTCTCGCCCTTCTCAGCGCTCCACCACGACGCCTCCTACGACGCGCTGGCGGGCCGCGACGCGGTCGGCTGGGACGCGTTCCTGACCTGCAACGTCAGCGTCGACCGGCGCTTCCTGGAGGAGGCGGGCGGCTTCGACCCGAAGCTGTTCTGGCACGAGGACATCGAGCTCGGCGAGCGGCTGGCCCGGCGCGGCATGCGCCTGTTCTACGCGCCCGAGGCGCTGGGCTACCACCACCACCTCCTGGACGAGGCGGCCTACCTGCGGATCGCCGAGCGCGAGGGCGCGGCGCTGGTGCTGTGGTACCGCAAGCGCCCGGACCTCGTGGCGGATCTCGGCCGGCTCGGCCTCGTCGGGCCGCCGCCGCTGGGCGCGGCGGCGCGCCACCGGGTCGCCGACCTCGCCATGCCGCAGGCGCTCCTGCCCGGCTGGCAGATGGCGGCGCGCGCGCTGACGCGGATCAGCCCCGAGGCCGGCCGCAGCGTGTGGCGGCGGCTGTTCCAGCGGCGCAAGCGCCTCGCCATCGCCCGGGCGCTCGCGGCATGAGGTGGCCCCGCACGGTCCTCGGCGCCCTGTCGGCCCTGCTCCTGCCGGTCCTGTCCGCCTGCGGGCCGGCCGATGCGCAGGTGCAGCAGAACATCCTGGTCGATCCCGCCGGCGGCGCGAAGCCCGGCTACACCACGGTGGCGCGGCTCGCCGACGTGCCCTTCGCCAGTCTCGGTCCCGGATCGAGCGTGCTGGTCCGGGGCGGCAGCTACGGCGACGTCGTGTTCGTCGGGTCCCGCGGGACCGCGGCGGCGCCCGTGACGGTGGCGGCAGAACCCGGCACGCAGCCGCGCCTGTCCAACTCCGTGGTGTTCGAGAACGCCGCCTACGTCACGGTCACGGGCCTGAGCGTCCAGGGCGCGGTGAATTCCGGCTTCATCATCCGCCGGGGATCGAGCCACGTCACGGTCGCGGGCTCGACCGTGTCCCGCTCCGGCCTGGGGATCTGGATCGGCGACGGTGCCGGGGCGGGTCACCGCATCACCGGCAACACCCTCGCCGACAACCAGACCCACGGCGTGGCCGTCGACGTGATCAACGCGCCCGCGGAGGATCCGAGCTACATCCTCGACAACACCGTGACCGGCAACGGCATCCACGGGATGGAGATCAACGGCTCCGGCTACGTCGTGGAGGGCAACCGCGTCGCGGGCAACGGCGTGGGGATGTCGGGCACCTCGGGCATCCACGTCTACGCCAAGGACGCCGCCCAGGACGCCGGCGACCGCAACATCATCCGGTACAACATCGTCACCGGCCAGAAGGAGACCACCGGCCAGGACGGCAACGGCATCCAGATCGACCAGTGGTGCGACGGCAACATCGTCGCGTTCAACGTCGCGGCCGACAACGACGGCGCCGGGATCAACCTGTTCGACGCCGGCTCCAACACGGTGGTCAACAACACGACCACCGGCAACATGCGCGATTCCGGCGGCAAGCACGTCTATCGCGGCGAGATCGTGCTGGCCTCCGACTACACCAAGCAGGTCGACCGCACGTCGAACAACCGGGTGCTCAACAACATCGCCTACGCGACCCGGCCGAACGTGGCCGCGATCGTGGTCGAGGCGACCACCACCGACAACAACAACGCGATCGGGCCGAACTTCCTCGGCAGCGCCGTCGGCGCCCCGCTCTACCGCTGGGGCACGCAGGCCACCGGCGACGGGGCGAGCCTGCCGCTCAACGGCCAGGGTGCCGACCTCACCGGCACGCCCGCCTTCCGCGATCCCGCGAACCCCATGGCCGGCGGGCTCGCCCTGACGGCGCCCCCGGCCCGCGCCGGCATCCCGCTCGGCGCCACCCGCGACATCGCCGGCCAGGCCTACGCCCCCGGCGAGGCCCCGACCTTCGGCGCCTACAGGAGCCCGTAACATGCTTCGCATCGGCATCGACGCGCACGTGCTCACCGGCAAGCCGCAGGGCAGCCGGACCTGGCTCGTGAACATCATCGGGCGCGCCGCCGCGCGCCACCCGGACGCCACCTACGTGGTGTATTCCGGCGACCCGGAGGCCTGCGCCCGCATCGTCTCGGGCGACAACATCGAGCACCAACGGCTGCCGCGCGTGCCCGCGACCGTGCGGCTGACCCTGGTCTGGCCGTGGCTGTTCCTGCGCGACCGTCTGGACACGCTGCTGACCACCTACATCGCCCCGCCGCTGGTGCCGGGCGACCGGCAGGTGGTGGTGGTCCACGACATCCTGTTCGAGACGCATCCCGAGTTCTTCCCCTGGTCGATGCGCTGGCGGAACAAGATCCTGACCCGGCTCTCGGCGCGGCGCGCCAAGCTGGTCCTGACCATCTCCGACTACAGCCGCGACTCCATCGCCAACGTCTACGGCATCGCGCGGGAGCGCATCGCCGAGGTGCGCTGCGGCTCCACGCCGCCGCAGGCGGTCACGGAGCGGACGCCGCTCGCCGACGGGCGCCCCTACCTGCTGATGGTCGGCCGGCTGGAGCCGCGGAAGAATCTCGGCCTCGTCCTCGACGCCTTCGCGCGGCTGCCGCAGGGCGCAGCCCGGCTGATCGTGGTCGGCAAGGGCGACGGCGAGCGGCCCGAGACCCTCGACCGCCTCGCCCGGACGCCGGACGCGGTGCACATCGCCGGCATCGACGACCGGGGCCTGTCCGACCTCTACGCCCGGGCCGCCGCCCTAGTCTTCCCGAGCCGCGGCGAGGGCTGGGGCATCCCGGTGCTCGACAGCCTCGCCCGGGGAACCCCCGTCATCGCCTCGAGCCTGACGGCCATCCCGGAAGCCGGCGGCAGCGCGGCGAGCTACTTCGACCCGGACGCGCCCGACCGGGTCGACCGTCTCGCGGAGCTGATGGGCGCGGCGGTCGAGGGGCGGCTGCCCTTCGACGCCTGCGCGGCGCGGGCCCACGCGGCGCGCCACGACTGGGACGGGCCGGCCGCCACCTTCGTCGACCTGATGCGCCGGAGCTTCACGGCCCGCACGCATCTGCGCGACCTGATCCTGGCCGCGCCGAACCTGCGGGGGTGAAGCGTGCGGGTGACGCGCGGGGGTGACGCGCGGGGGTGGCGCGAGAGGGCGCCGTCGGCTCGCCTAGCGCGCGGCCCCGAGCGCGCCGACGGCGGGGCTCTCCGGACCCTCGTCGGCGATGGGATCCTGGATCAGCGTCCAGTAGCCCAGGGCCGCCACCAGGGCGATCACGGCGCCGGTGATGAAGGCCATGGAGAAATGGCCCGTGCCGCCGACGATGAAGCCCGTCACGGCCGGCGCCAGGGCGCCGCCGATGTAGCCGCCGAAATTCTGCATGGCGCCGAGCGACGCCGTGCAGCTGGCCGGCGCCGCCACGGAGGCCATCGCCCAGGCCGACGACGAGCTCATGTAGACCAGGAACAGCGAGGCCGAGATGCAGGCGATCGCGAGGGTGTCGCTCGGCGTCAGCGCCGCCACCACCGTGAACGCGGCGGTCGCCACCAGGGAGCCGACCATCGGGATCTTGCGGCTGCGGATCGGGTCGACGCCGCGGCGGACGAGGACATCGACGACGCGACCGCCCAGGATCCCGCCCAGCACGCCGAA
This sequence comes from Methylobacterium sp. 275MFSha3.1, assembly GCF_900108435.1. Classification (NCBI taxonomy): domain Bacteria; kingdom Pseudomonadati; phylum Pseudomonadota; class Alphaproteobacteria; order Hyphomicrobiales; family Methylobacteriaceae; genus Methylobacterium; species Methylobacterium sp. 275MFSha3.1. Next base: position 98,228 of record NZ_FNWP01000007.1, read on the forward strand.
GGCGAAGGGGATCGAGCCGACGAGGCCGGTCTTCTGCAGGGTGAAGTGCCGCTCGATCTCGAGGTAGCTCGGCAGCCACGCGGTGTAGAGCCACGTCATGTAGATGCAGCCGAAATAGCCGACGATCATCCCCCAGCTGGTTCGGAACCCGAAGAGCCGCCGCCACGCGCTCCAGGTGACCGCGCGGCCGGCGTTCGGGGCATCGCCCTCCTCCAGGAAGGCCCGCTCCCCCGGCGTGAGGTCGGTCTCGCGCGGGTTGCGGAACACGAGGTAGACGATCGCCGCGAGGACGAGGCCGGCCGCGCCCATGATGACGAACATCGCCCGCCAGCCGAAGCTCACCATCAGGAAGGTCAGCAGCGGCAGGGCCAGGAAGGTCCCGAGCGAGGAGGCGCAGTTCCAGATCCCCGTGGCGGTGCCGCGCTGGCGGATGTTGAACCAGTCGCGGGAGACGCGGGCGCAGGTCGGGAAATGCGGCGCTTCGCCGATGCCGAGGACGATCCGGGCGCTCACGAACTGCCAGAACGACGTCACCGCGCCGCCGAGCATCTGGCCGAACGACCAGCAGGTCAGGCCGAGCGTCAGCGTCAGGCGCGGGCCGAGCCGGTCGGCGAGCGCCCCGGCCGGCAGCTGCGCGAAGGCGTAGGCCCAGAGGAAGGCCGAGAGCAGCAGGCCCATGTCGGGGATCGAGAGGCCGAGATCCTCGCGGATCAGCGGGTTGGCCACCGCGAGGGTGGCCCGGTCGACGTAGTTGACGACGCCCGCGGTCACCAGCAGGGCGAGCGAGATCGTCTGGATGCGGCGCACGCGCGGCGTTGCGGCCAGGGCCATCGTGTCCTCCCGGAATGACGGGCCCCTTAGGGGTCTCCGCGGCCGGCCGGTCCTTCGCGACTCGTAGCGGCCGCGGAGCATTCTGCACCGAACGCCGCCGGACGGAAGGGCCGCCGCCCCTCGCCTCGCGGCGCCGGGCGTCGTAGACGGGCCGCTCCGTCACCCTCCGAGTCCGCCCGTTGCGCCTGATCCAGATCACCCACCACGACCTCGACGGCTACGGCGCCTCGACGGTCGCCGCCGCCTGCGCCCCGGTCGAGCGCGTCGTCCACGTGCCCCGCTACAGCGATGTCGGCCCGGTCTTCGAGGACGAGATCAAGCGCCTCGGCCGCGCGGCGGAGCGCGAGATCCTGCTGATGACCGACCTCGGCCTGGAGGAGCAGACCATCGCGGGCCTGAAGAAGTTCGCCGCGATGAACCGGCGCCGCGAGGACGGGCAGAAGCACCGCCTCGTGGTCCTCGACCACCACGCCTCCTCCCTCGACCAGATGCGGCGCCTGGGCCTGGACGCGGCGCCCGACGCCGAGCGGCCGGCGCTCCACCGGATCGACCTGGGCGACCCCGAGATCGCCGTGCTGATCGAGGACGACATCTGCGCCACGCGGATGGCCTTCGAGCACCGGTCCCTGTTCGCCGCGCACGAGCCCGCGACCGACCTGTCGAGCCTGCTCACCGCGGTCGACGCCCTCGACCTCTGGCGCAAGGAGAGCCCCGCCTTCCGGGGCGGCCTCGCCCTGGACGAGCTGTTCTGGGAGGTCGTGTCGAGCTACGTGCCGGTCGGGCATCCCTGGCACGACCGGTTCGTGTCCGAGATCCTGCTCGCCGCCGCCGCCGCCCTGCGGGACGGGGCGAGCCCGGCCGAGCTGGAGCGCCGCGCCTCGGCGCTCCGCGCCGGCGTGGTCGACACCCTGCTGCGCGACGCGCCGGACGACGACCCGGCGCTGACGACGCGCATGCGGCTCGCCCGGGCGCTCGCCCGCTCGGATTCCCTGTTCCGCCCGCTCAAGGACGGCACGCTCCTGTCCTTCGCCCTCGATTCGGGCACCTTCCAGCGGGTCTCCGACTTGATCATGGACGCGGGCCGGGCCAAGCGCGTGGTCAACGTCCAGCGGATGGGCACGCTGTCGTTCCGGTCCAACGACGGCACGGCGCTCGACGGCGCCCGCCTGTTCCGCGGCGGCGGCCACCGCGACGCGGCGGGCGGCCGGCTCCAGAGCAGCTCGGCCTTCTCGATGGCGGACGCGATCGCCCAGGTGGAGCCGGTACTGAACCCGGAGAAGCCCGCGGGTTCGGACAGCCCCTTCGCGGCGCTGAAGAACTGGAAGGGCTGAGCGGCCGGCCTAGAGCCGGAAATCCTCGCCGAGATACAGCCGGCGCGCGTCCGGGTTCGCCACGATCTCCTCGGGCGTGCCCTCGGTGAGGATGCGGCCGGAATGGGCGATGTAGGCGCGGTCGATCAGGCCCAGCGTCTCGCGGACGTTGTGGTCGGTGATCAGCACGCCGATGCCGCGCTGCTTCAGGTGCTTCACGAGGTCCTGGATGTCGCCGACCGCGATCGGGTCGATACCCGCGAAGGGCTCGTCCAGCAGCATGAAGGTCGGCGACGAGGCGAGCGCCCGGGCGATCTCGCAGCGCCGCCGCTCGCCGCCCGAGAGCGCGATCGAGGGCGACTTGCGCAGGCGCGCGATGTCGAACTCCTCGAGCAGCGAGTCGAGCTTGCGCGCGCGCGCCTTGCGGTCCGGCTCGACCACCTCCAGCACCGCCCGGATGTTGTCCTCCACGGTGAGCCCGCGGAAGATCGAGGCCTCCTGCGGCAGGTAGCCGATCCCGAGCCGCGCCCGCTGGTACATGGGCAGGTGCGTGATCGGCAGGCCGTCCAGGGTGATGTGGCCGCGATCGGCCGCCACCAGCCCGGTGATCATGTAGAAGATCGTGGTCTTGCCGGCGCCGTTCGGCCCGAGCAGCCCGACGGCCTCGCCGGTGCGCACGGTGAGGCCGGCCTCGTGGACGACCGTGCGGGCGCCGTAGCTCTTGCGCAGGCCGCGCACGCTGAGGATGCCGAGACCGCCCTCCTCGGCCGCGGACCAGCCGTCGGCCTCGGCCGGCTGTTCGGCCTGCCGCGCGCGCCGGCCGAACAGCCGGCCGAGCCAGCCCGTCCGGGCCGGCTCCTGCGGGCCCGCCTGGAACGCCACGGCGCCGCTCAATCGACCTGCGCCTTCGGCCTGGGCGGCGGCTGGCTGCAGCCCTTCGCCTTGCCGTCCTTGGCGTCGGACTTCTCGCCGGGCACGAACAGGGCCGAGACGCGGCCGCCCGCCACCGGGTCCATGTTCGCGCGCCCGGTGTTCATGTCGTAGACGAGCCGCTGCCCCCGGGTGACGTTCTGGCACTGGCTCAGGACGACGTTGCCGGTCAGCACGATCCGCTTGGCGTCCTGGTCGAACACCGCGTGATCGCCCGTGGCGACCTGGTCCTTCTGCACCACCGTCACCGGCCCGGCGCAGTCGACCTTCTGGATCCCGTTCTCGGCGGGGTTCCGCGGCGCCGCGTCGGCGCCCTCGTCCCGCGCCTCAGGCTTGGCGTCGCCCTTGGCGCCCTTGCCCGGCGCGTCCTTGCCGCGCTTGTAGGTCACCGTCATGGTCGAGCAGCGGATGGTGCTGTCGCCCTGCACGGCCACGACGTTACCGGCGAAGACCGCCTTGTTCTCCCGGTCGAACACGTCGAGCCGGTCGGCGTCGATCTTGATCGGATCCTTGCCGCCGCCGCCGATATTGCCGAAGGGCGAATCCTTGCGCGCCGGCTTCTCGGCCAGCGCCGGGCCGGCGAGGACCAGCCCGGCCGCCAGGGCGGCGCAGAGGAGGCGGGCGGCGCTCATCGGGCACCGTCCGCGGCTTCGGCGTCCGAGGTCAGGATGCGGGCCTGGGGCTTCTCCCCCGGCGCGTCGCTGACGATGACCACGTGGACGTTGCCCACGAAGGAGATCCGCTTGCCGTTCTCGACGACGTCGAGGGTGTCGGCCTTCACGTTGGCCCGCGCGCTCGAGACGGTGACGGGCTCCTGCGAGCTGATGGAGCCGGTCTTGAACGCGACGGCGGCGGAGCGCAGGCGCGCCTCCTCGCCCTTGTCGGTCCAGATGCGGATGTCGTCCTTCAGGTCGAGCGCCTCGCGGGCGGTGTCGAACAGGCCCGACGTCGCCGAGAGGCGGGCGATGCCGCCCTGGTCGTCGGTGGCGATGTGGCCGCGCATCTGCTGCAGCTCGATCTGGCTCGGCTTGCGGACGTCCTGGAGGGCGGCGTCGGCCGTCACCTCGTAGCCGCGCGTGCCCTGGCGGAAGCCCGAGAGCCGCGGGTTCTCCATGCGGACCTTGGAGCCGGCCAGCGTCACCGGGCCGACTGAGACGCCCGGCAGCTGCGCCGCGAAGGGATTGAACAGGTAGCCCAGCAGCAGCGCCACCGCGCCGCCGGCGACCACCGGAATCAGCCGACGCATGGTGCGCACGCGTCCGCTGTGGCGGTACGCCCGGGCGTGGGCCCGGGTCCGCGCCGCCGCGACCGCCTGTCCGTTGCCGGCTTCAGCCTCGACCGGGTTCATGCAGCGTCCGTGAGGCGCGCCCGAGGCGCGCGAGAGGGTTCGGCTCAGACGCCTGCGGCCCCCACCGCGCCCGCGCCTTCGGCCGGGCAATGATCCCGACCGGTGGCGAAGTTATGGCTCGACCATTTCCGAATGATCAACCGAACCCACAATCATCCCGAACGGATGTGTGTGGAGACACACGCCGCGCGCGGCGTCCCGGCAGCGCGCGACGCGGGTCTCCGTAGTCCTACGCGCCCCGCGCGGCCGCGAGCGCCGCCGCCACCGTGCGGGCGAAGGCCGCCGGGTCGCGGGGGCTGTCGCCGTCCTGGATGCGGGCGAGGTCGAGGAGCGTGCCGGCGGCCTGCGGCACCTCCGATTCGGGTGCCGCGGCCAGCGCCCGAATCAGCGGGTGGCGCGGGTTGATCTCCAGGACCGGCTGCCCGGCACCGGCCCGCCCGGCCCGGCGCATGAGCCGCTGCATCTGCAGGTCGGGTCCGCCGGTGCCGGCCGAGAGGACCACGGCCGAATCGACGAGCCGGTCGGTGGTGCGCACGTCCGAGACCTCGGCGCCGAGGGCCGTCTTCACGGCGGCGACGAAGGCGTCGATGCCCTCCGGCGCCTCCGGCTGCTCGCCCTCCGGCGCGAACTTCGACAGGTCGAGGCCGCCCTTGGTGATCGAGCGGAGCGGCTTCTCGTCGAAGGTGCCGAGCTGATCGGGCCAGAAGGCGTCGACGTGGTCGGAGAGGAGCAGCACCTCGAGGCCGCGGGCCCGGAAGCCCTCCAGCTGCGGCGACGACTTGAGCGCCTCGGCGTCGTCGGCGACGAGGTAGTAGATCGCCTCCTGGCCGTCCTTCATGCGGGACACGTAGTCGGGCAGCGCGGTCCAGCCCTCGACCGCCGAGGAGCGGAAGCGCAGGAGCGGCGCGATCTCGCCCCGGCGCTCGAAATCCTCGTAGATGCCCTCCTTGAGGACGGGGCCGAAATTCTCCCAGAAGGACTGGTAGCCCTCCGCGTCCTTGGCGCGGGTGGTGAGTTCGGAGACGACGCGCCCGGTGACCGCGCGGCGGATCCGGGCGAGCGCCGGGGTCGATTGCAGCATCTCGCGGGAGACGTTCAGCGGCAGGTCCTCGGTGTCGACGACGCCCTGGACGAAGCGCAGCCACGGCGGCAGCAGCTCGGCCTCGTCGGTGATGAACATCCGCCGGACATGCAGCCGGACCTTGCTCTGGCGCTCGTTCTCGAGGGCCTGGAACGGCTTCGAGCCGGGGATGAACAGAAGCGCGGAGAACTCGAGCTGCCCCTCGGCGCGCCAGTGGAGCGTCGCCCAGGGCTTGTCGAAGTTCATGCCGATGGAGTGGTAGAATTCCTCGTACTGCTCCTCGGTGACCTCGGACTTCGCCTTGCGCCAGAGCGCGGTGCCCTGGTTGGCCGACTCGTCCTTGCCGTCGCGCACGACGGCGATCGGCACCGTGATGAAGTCGGCCCATTTCCGCACGAGATGGTCGAGGCGGTAGGGCTCGAGGTATTCGTCGGCATCCGCCTTGAGGTGCAGCACGATGTCGGTGCCGGGCTCGGCCCGCGTCGCCGGCTCCAGCGTGTAGCTGCCCTGCCCCTCCGAGGCCCAGGTCCAGGCCTCGTCGCTGCCGGCGCGGCGCGACGTGACGGTGACGCGGTCGGCGACCATGAAGGCCGAGTAGAAGCCGACGCCGAACTGGCCGATCAGGCTCGGCCGGTCCTCGGCCTTGGCGGATTCGAGCGTCTGCGAGAAGGCCCGCGTGCCGGAGCGCGCGATGGTGCCGAGGTTGGTGGCGAGATCCTCCTTGGTCATGCCGATGCCGGCGTCCGACACGGTCAGGGTCCGCGCCTCCTTGTCGGGCGCGATGCGGACCTTGGCGTCCGGCGGCAGCGCGCTCGCCGCCGAGGTCAGGGCCTCGAACCGCCGCCGGTCCATGGCGTCGGCCGCGTTGGCGACGAGTTCGCGCAGGAAGATCTCGCGGTCGGAGTAGAGCGCGTGCACGACGAGGTCGAGGAGGCGTCCCACCTCCGCCCCGAATTCGTGCCGCTCGATCGTCTCGCTCACGGGTGATGCCTCCGCTGTGGGGAAATTGCGGTGGCGATATGCTGGCGAACGGGGCCGTTTTCAATGCGAAAGAGGGCCGGCCCCGGCCTCCGACGCGCGCCTCGGGCAGCGCCCCCGCGCGCCGCGGCCGGTCAGATCTCGATCTCGGTGCCCACCTCGACGATCTGCCGGGTCGGCAGGCCGAAATGGGCGCCGGTGCGCTCGGCGTTCCGCTTCATGAAGGCGAACAGGCCTTCCCGCCACGTCGCCATGCCGGGATGGGTCGGCGACGGGATCACCACCTCGTGGCCCACGAAATACGTCATGTCCTCCAGATATTCCGGCGGCAGCAGCCCGCTCGCCACCGCGCATTGCAGCCCCTCGGGGATCGAGGCGGTCTGCATGAAGCCGTAGCGCAGCACGACGCGCTCCATGCCGGGCGTGTACTTCGAGATCGCCTTGCGGATCCCCTGCGCCACCAGCGTGACCTGCGCCCGCTCGCTCGCCGGGATCACCGGCTCCTCCTCGTAGACGACGGTGATCAGCAGGATCCGCTCGTGCAGGCAGCGGCTGCGCTCCAGCAGGCGGCCGAGCGCCATCGGGATGCCCTCGGTGGCGGCGGTCAGGAAGGCCGCGGTGCCGGGCAGCGTCACCGGCGGGTGCGAGCCGAGGCTGGAGAGGAAGGAGGCCTCGGACATGCGCATGGTCTGGCGGACGGATTCGAGGACGTGGTTGCCCTTCATCCAGGTCAGCATCAGGAAGGCGACCACGCCGGCGAGCAGCAGCGGAAACCAGCCGCCCTCGAACAGCTTCACGCTGTTGGCGGAGAAGAACACGAGGTCGATGCCGAGGAAGAAGCCGTTGACCGCGAGGACCAGGATCGGGTTGTAGCCCCAGCGGAGCGCGATCAGCGCGGCGAGGAGCGTGGTGATGCCCATGAGCGCCGAGACCGCGATGCCGTAGGCGCCGGCCAGCGCGTCGGAGGAGCCGAACACCACCACGGCCGTCAGGGTCGCCACGGCGAGCAGCCAGTTCACCGCCGGCACGTAGATCTGGCCGCGCTCGTCCTCATCGGTGTGCACCACCCGCATCATCGGCATGAAGCCGAGCTGGATCGACTGCTGGGTGAGCGAGTAGACCCCCGAGATCACCGCCTGCGAGGCGATGACGGTCGCCATCGTGGCGAGCGCCACCAGCGGGTAATGCGCCCAGTCCGGCGCGAGCCGGTAGAACGGGTTCTCGATCGCGCTCGGGTCGGCGATGATCAGCGCGCCCTGGCCGCAATAGTGGATCAGCAGCGCCGGCAGCACGAGGCCGAACCACGCGATCCGGATCGCCGGGGCGCCGAAATGGCCGAGATCGGCGTACATCGCCTCGCCGCCGGTCACCGCCAGGAAGGCCGCGCCGAGCATCAGGAAGCTGACATGCCAGCCGGCATGGATCAGGAAGTCCACCGCCCGGAACGGGTTGGCCGCCGCCAGGATCTCCGGCGCGTGCAGGATGCTCGGGACCGCGAGCAGGACCAGGACGACGAACCAGACGAGCATGACCGGTCCGAACACCCGGCCGATGGCGGCGACGCCCTTGTGCTGGACCAGGAACAGCCCGACCAGGATGGCGAGGGTGATCGGCACGACGTACGGCCCGAGCGCCGGCGCGTCGATCTTCAGGCCCTCGATCGCCGACAGCACCGAGATCGCCGGCGTGATCGCGCCGTCGCCGTAGAGCAGGGCCGCACCGACCAGCCCGACCACCAGCAGCAGCGCTTTCCACGTCCCCGGCCTGGCATGCCGCGCGCCGAGCAGCGCCAGCATGGCGACGATGCCGCCCTCGCCGCGGTTGTCGGCGCGCAGGATCAGCACCGCGTATTTCAGCGACACGATCAGGATCAGCGACCACAGGATCAGCGACACCGCGCCGGTGGCCGCCGCCGGCACCGAGGCGCCGCCGCTGGTCGCGGCCTTCACGGCCTCCTTGAACGCGTAGAGCGGGCTCGTGCCGATGTCGCCGTACACCACGCCCAGCGCGCCCAGCATCAGCGCGCCGCCGGGCCCGTGCCGGACCGCGCCGGGCTTGCGCGCCACCGGCGCCGCCGGACGATCGACCGCCGGGGCAGCCGCGGAAGGCAGGGCTTGGCTCACGGTCGGGTCCGGTCGATGGCGTCGCGGTTGGCCGAAATCTTAGCGAGTCGGTCGCGCGGCGATAGACTCGGCAGATCTCCCGAGCGACCGCGGCGAAGACTTGTCACCCGAACGTGATGACAGTCGAGCGACCGCTTCGGCCCCGCCGCGCCGGCGGCGCGCGGGGCCCGCCGGTCAGGCGGCGTCGAGCCCCAGGTCGATGATCGCCGCCGAATGGGTGATCCAGCCGCAGGAGATCAGGTCGACCCCCGAGGCCGCGACGGCCCCGACCGTCTCGCGGGTGATCCGGCCCGACGCCTCGGACAGGGCGCGCCCGTCGATCATCGCCACGGCGCGGCGGAGCAGGTCGGGCCCCATATTGTCGAGGAGCACCGCGTCGATCCCGACCGACAGGGCCTCCTCCAGCTGCTCCAGGCTGTCGACCTCGCACTCGATCTTCACCAAGTGGCCGGCCCGGGACCGGGCGCGCTCGATCGCCGGGACGATGCCGCCGGCCACCGCCACGTGGTTGTCCTTGATCAGCACCGCGTCGTCGAGGCCGAAGCGGTGATTCGAGCCGCCGCCGGCCCGGACCGCGTGCTTCTCCAGGGCGCGCAGGCCCGGCGTCGTCTTGCGGGTGCAGACGATCGAGGCCTTGCCGTGCGGGCGCGCGGCCTCGACGAGGCCGTGGGTGGCGGTGGCCACGCCCGACATCCGGCAGAGCAGGTTCAGCGCCACGCGCTCGGCCGTCAGGATCGCCCGCGCCGGCCCCTCGAGGCGCAGCACCACGTCGCCCGGCGCCACGCGGGCGCCGTCGCCGCGCTCGACCGTCACGGTGACGGCCGGGTCCACCAGCGCGAAGGCGATGGCGGCGGCGTCGGTGCCCGAGATGACGCCGTCCTGCCGGGAGGCGATCACGCCGCGCATCCGCTCGCCCGGGGGGACGATGGCGTCGGTGGTGATGTCGCCGGCCCGGCCGAGATCCTCCAGCAGGGCGGCGCGCACCACGGGCTCCACGAGGAGCCGCGGCAGGGGGAGAATCTCATCGGAGAGAACCGACTGGGTCATGGCGTCAGCGCCTCCTCGGCGGACGGGGTCGCGGCGATCGGGTCGGCCAGCGCGGCCTCGGTGTGCGCGGCCGCGGCGAGATGGGGGAAGTCGCTGCGCCAGTGGGCGCCGCGGCTCTCCCGGCGGGCGAGCGCGCCGCGGGCGATGAGCAGCGCCACGAGGGCGGCGTCGCAGGTCTCAGCCCCCGCTTCGAGGACGGCGACGGCTTCCTCGAGGCCGGCGGCGTCGCGCACGACGCCGACCCTGCGCTCCATCAGCGCGCGGATCGCCGGCAGGTCGCCGGCGGCACGGACAGACACGGCCTCGGGCACGATCGCGGCGGGCGGCGGCGCGTCGAGCCCGTCGGCGATGAAGCGCGCGTAGGCGAGGCCCTCCAGCAGGGAGTTGCTGGCGAGCCGGTTGGCGCCGTGGAGGCCCGTCGAGGAGACCTCGCCGCAGGCGTAGAGGCCCGGCACCGAGGTGGCGCCGTACGCGTCCACCTTCACGCCGCCCATGTGGTAGTGCGCCGCCGGGCGGACCGGGATCGGCTGCACGGCGGGGTCGATGCCGGCGGCGGCGCAGAGCCCCGCCACGGTCGGGAAGCGCGTCGGCATCGCGGCGCCGAGCGCGCCGCGGGCGTCGAGATAGACCGTGCGGCCCCGCTGCAGCGCCTGGAAGATGCCGCGGGCGACCACGTCGCGCGGCGCGAGGTCGCCGCCCGCGATGCCGGCCATCACGGCGGCGCCGGTCTCGTCGATGAGGCGGGCGCCCTCGCCGCGCAGGGCCTCGGTGGCGAGCGGCATCGGGTCGGCGCCGGCCGCGATGGCGGTCGGGTGGAACTGCACGAACTCCATGTCGCGCATCACCGCGCCGGCCCGGGCGGCGAGCGCCAGCCCGCGGCCGACGGCGCCCGGCGGGTTGGTGGTCGCCGCGTAGAGGGCGCCGATACCGCCGGTGGCGAGCACCACCGCGCGGGCCGGGATGCGGAACAGCGCGCCGTCGCGCTCGGCGACGATGCCGGCCACCGCCCCGCGCGTGTCCCGGAGCAGGTCGCAGGCCCGCGCCGTGACGACCTCCACGGACGGCGCCGACAGCACGGCCCGCACGAGCCCTTCGAGGACGCGGGCGCCGGTGGCGTCGCCGCCGGAGCGGACGATGCGGCGGCGGCCGTGGGCCGCCTCGAGCCCGAGGGCCAGCGCGCCGTCGTCGGTGCGGTCGAACGGGACGCCGATCCGCACGAGCCAGTCGATCAGCGCGGGGCCCTCCGCGGCGACCCGGAGCGCCACGTCGGGCTCGGTGAGCCCGGCGCCGGCGGCCTCCGTGTCGGCGGCGTGGAGCGCCGCCGCGTCGTCGGCGCCGACCGCGGCCGCGATGCCGCCCTGGGCCCAGCCGGTGGCGGTGCCGAGGCCGAGGGCCGAGGCCGTGACCAGCGTCACCGGGCGGGGCGCGAGGCACAGCGCGACGCTGAGGCCCGCGACGCCGCCGCCGACCACGACGACGCGGTCGGCGCTATTGGGGGAGATCGCGTTCATCGTGTGCGCACCTCGAGCATGCGCTCGACCGCGGCCCGGGCGCGGTCGGCGAGCGCCGGGTCGACCGTGACCTCGTGGGTCATCGTCTCGAGCGACCGCCGGATGTTGCGCAGGCTCATCCGCTTCATGTGCGGGCACATGTTGCAGGGCTTGATGAACTCGATGTCCGGGTTCTGCGCCGCGATGTTGTCCGCCATGGAGCACTCGGTGACGAGCACTACCTGCTTCGGCCGCTTCTCGACGACGAAGTCCATCATCATCGCGGTGGAGCCCGAGAAGTCCGATTCGGCCACCACGTCCGGCGGGCATTCCGGGTGCGCGATCACGGTCACCCCGGGATAGCTGTCGCGGACGTCGCGGATGTCGGCCGGGGTGAAGCGCTCGTGCACCTCGCAGTGGCCGGCCCAGGTCAGGATCTCGACCTCCGGGATCTCGGCCTGGACGTTCTGCGCGAGGAACTCGTCGGGGATCATGAGGACGCGGGGGGCGTTCAGCGACTTCACCACCGCGACGGCGTTGCCGGAGGTGCAGCACAGGTCGGACTCGGCTTTCACGGCCGCCGAGGTGTTCACGTAGGTCACGATCGGCACGCCCGGGTATTTGGCGCGCAGGCCGCGCACGTCTGCGGCGGTGATCGAATCGGCCAGCGAGCAGCCGGCGCCCATGTCGGGGATGAGCACGGTCTTGCTCGGGTTCAGGAGCTTGGCCGTCTCGGCCATGAAGTGGACGCCCGCCAGCACGATCACGTCGGCGTTCACGTTCACCGCCTCGCGGGCCAGCGCGAGGCTGTCGCCCACGATGTCGGCCACCGTGTGGAAGATCTCGGGCGCCTGGTAGTTGTGCGCCAGGATCACGGCGTTGCGCTCCCGCTTCAGGCGCAGGATCGCCTCAATGTCGGGGGCGAGCGCCGGCCACTCGATCGCGGGGACGTGCCGGCTGACGCGTGCGTACAGATCCGGAAGGGGCAGGCCCGGGATCGTCGTGCGGGAGACGGGTGCAACGGTCGCCGTCATGGCGTCCTCCATTATGCTCAGTTTGAGCATTGTGCCGTCTAACTTATGGGGGCCGGACGCGCCTGTCCAGATATGCTAGCTGTGAGCATAAATCTTTTGCGGTGCGATGTTACGCTGCGCCGCCGAAGGCTCGAGCGCTCAGCAGAAGGTCGCCGGGTCAGGTCCGATCCGGCCGTCGGCCCGGTCGAGGCCGGCGATCCGCGCCATCTCGTCCGCGCCGAGCTCGAAGTCGAACAGCGCGATATTTTCGGCGATGCGCCGCGGGGTGGCGGTCTTGGGGATCGCCACGCATCCGATCTGGATCTGCCAGCGGAGCACCACCTGGGCGGGCGTCTTCCCGTGCGCTTCCGCGATTGCGAGGATGACCGGGTCGTTCAGCTCCTTGCCCCGGCCGAGCGGGCTCCACGACTCGGTCACGATCCCGTGACGGGCGTCCTCCGCGCGCGGTTCTTTGCGCTGGAAATAGGGGTGCAGCTCGATTTGGTTGACGGCCGGGGCCACGTCGGTCTCGCCGATCAGCGTGGCGAGGTGCTCGGGCGAGAAGTTCGACACGCCGATGGACTTCGCGCGGCCCTCCTTCCGGAGCTCGATCAGCGTCTTCCAGGTCTCGACGAACAGGCGACGCTGCGGGCACGGCCAGTGGATCAGGTACAGGTCGACATACGGTAGACCGAGTTGCCGCAGGCTCTCGTCGAAGGCGCGCCTCGCCTCGTCGCGGCCCTGGCGATCGTTCCAGAGCTTCGTGGTGAGGAAGATCTCCTCGCGGGGGATCCCCGCGTCCCGGATGCCGTGCCCGACGCCCGCCTCGTTGCCGTACGCCGCGGCCGTGTCGATAAGCCGATAGCCGGCGCGGAGGGCCTGTCCGACGAGATCCGGAGCCTGGGCGTCCGAGAGCTGCCAGCAGCCGTAGCCGATCTGCGGGATGTGTCGGCCGTCGTTGAGCGGCAGGGTCGGGATAGCCATGAGGCGAGGCTCCGGTGTCGTGGTCCGATCAACCCAAACGCTCGCAGCGGGACGCGTTCCAAGGCGTCACCGTTCTCGCGAGCGCAGCGAAGCAAGGACGGAGCGATCGGGTCACGACATGGGTCCAGCGCCCGTAGCGGCGGAGCCGCGCTGAACGGGCGCAGTCTGGACAGGATCTAATCCATCCGGCCGGACGTTGGCGCACCAGATTCCAAGCTGCGCGCGGCGTCCCACGCGCGGTGCACGGGCTGGATGGCAGCATGACAGACGCGACTCCGACGAAGCCGCTCGCGCTGACGCGGCGGGCCGTGGTGGAGGGCTGTGCGGTGGCCGGCGCACTCGGTGCCCTCGGTTTCCGGCCCAGTCCCGCGATGTCCGCGGCGGCGCCGGGCGATCCGGCTCCGCAGACCATGCCGGTGCGGCTCACCATCAATGGCCAACCGCACGATCTCGTCCTCGACACCCGCACAACGCTCCTCGACGCCCTGCGCGAGCACCTCGCGCTCACCGGCACCAAGAAGGGCTGCGATCACGGCCAGTGCGGGGCCTGCACGGTCCTGGTCGACGGCCGGCGGATCAATTCCTGCCTGACGCTCGCGGCGATGCACGAGGGCGACCCGATCACCACGATCGAGGGCTTGGCGGACGGGGACAAGCTCCACCCGATGCAGGCGGCGTTCTTGGAGCATGACGGCTTCCAGTGCGGCTACTGTACGCCGGGCCAGATCTGCTCGTCGGTCGGCATGCTGAGCGAGGCCAAGGCCGGCTGGCCGAGCCACGTTACCGAGGACGTCGCGGCGACTCCGACACTCAGCGACGCCGAGATCCGCGAGCGGATGAGCGGCAACATCTGCCGCTGCAGCGCCTACCCGAACATCGTCGCGGCGATTCGCGACGCCGCCGCCACCAAACTCTGAGGAGGCGCAGATGAAGGCCTTTGCCTACGAGCGCCCCGCCACCGTGCAGGACGCCGCGAAGCTCGCGGCCGAGCGGCCGAACGCCAAGTTCATCGCTGGCGGCACCAACCTCCTTGACCTGATGAAGCTTCAGATCGAGACCCCGGCGACGCTGATCGACGTCAACCGGCTGCCGCTCGACAAGGTCGAGGCCACGCAGGACGGCGGCCTGCGCATCGGCGCCCTGGTGCGGAACGCCGACCTCGCGGCCGACACGCGGGTCCGAAAGGACTATGCCGTGCTGGCGAAGGCGCTGCTGGCCGGCGCCTCGGGGCAGTTACGCAACAAGGCGACCACCGCCGGCAACCTCCTCCAGCGGACGCGCTGCTACTACTTTTACGACACCGCTATGCCCTGCAATAAGCGTGAGCCCGGCTCGGGCTGCTCGGCGATCGGCGGCTTCAACCGGATCATGGCAGTGGTCGGCGCGAGCGAGGCCTGCATCGCCACCAACCCGTCCGACATGAACGTCGCCATGCGGGCCCTCGACGCGACCGTGGAGACCGTCAACCCGGACGGGCAGCCGCGCAGCATCCCGATCGCCGACTTCCACCGGCTGCCCGGCGACACGCCGCAGATCGAGACCGAGCTGCGCAAGGGCGAGATCATCACGGCCGTGACGCTGCCGAAGCCGGTGGCCGGCACGCACATCTATCGGAAGGTTCGCGACCGGGCGTCCTACGCCTTCGCGACCGTGTCGGTGGCCGCCGTGATCGCGGGCGCCGAGGGCGGCAAGCCTCAGGCCGCGCGGCTCGCCTTCGGTGGCCTCGCGCACAAGCCCTGGCGCGTGGCCGAGGCCGAGGCGGCGCTGGTGCAGACCGGCTCGGCCGACGCCGCCGCCGACGCGGTGCTCAAGGGCGCCCGCGGCTACGGCAGCAACGACTTCAAGATCCCGCTGACGCGCCGGACCCTTCGGGCCGTCGTGGCGCAGGCGACCCGCGCGTAGATCCCGGCAAGGACCGTTCCCATGGAGATGAACCAGCCGATCGGCCGGACGCCCCTCGACGACCGGCCCGACGGGCTCGTCGGCAAGCCGCTGAACCGGGTCGAAGGCAAGCTCAAGGTCACGGGTCACGCGCCCTACGCGTACGAGACCCGGGCCCTGAAGACCCCCGCCTACGGCTTCATCGTGCCGGCGGCGATCGCTTCCGGCACGATCCGGTCGATCGACGCGGAGGCCGCCCGCAAGGCGCCCGGCGCGATCCTGGTGATGACCCACGAGAACGTGCCCGAGCAGGGCGAGAAGAAGGAGCAGGTCTGGCCGCAGCTCCAGGGGACGGAGATCCGGTTCTACGGGCAGCCGGTCGCCTTCGTGGTCGCCGAGACCTTCGAGCAGGCGCGTGCCGCCGCGATGCTGGTCAAGGTCCGGTACGACGCGGCCAAGCCCAAGGGGCTGCTCAAGGACAGCCTGGCGGCGGCCTACGAGCCGAAGCCGGTCAATTCGCCGCCGGATTCCAAGCTCGGCGACTTCGACGCCGCCTTCGCGGCCGCACCGGTCAAGCTCGACGTAGAGTATGTCACGCCGAACCAGATCCACGCGCAGATGGAGCCGCACGCCACCATCGCGTCCTGGGAGGGCGACGGGGTCGTGCTCTACACGGCCAACCAGATGCCGAACCGGGGCCAGAAATCCCTCGGCTCGGTGCTCAAGCTCCCCCCCGAGAAGGTGCGCATCGTTAGCCCCTATATCGGCGGCGGATTCGGCGCGAAGCTGCAGGTCCAGCCGGAGGCGACGCTCGCGATCCTGGCCTCGAAGGTGATCCAGCGTCCCGTGAAGGTCGCGCTCACCCGGCAGCAGGAGTTCCACGTCGCGACCCACCGGACTGACACGATCCAGCGGATCCGCCTCGGCGCCGACCACGACGGCCGTCTCTCCGCGATAAGCCACGAATCTTGGTCCGACACCGCCGAGGGCGACGGGTTCTTCGAGACCTCGGCCAATGTCACCCGCTCCCTGTACGCCGCGCAGAACCGCGTGACGCGGCACCGGCTGGTGAACCTCAACATGCCGATCGCCTCGGCGATGCGCGCTCCCGGGGAGGCCGTAGGCCAGCTCGCCTTCGAGTGCGCCATGGACGAGCTCGCCGAGCAGCTGAAGATCGACCCGATCGAACTCCGGGTGCGCAACGAGCCGGCCGAGGATCCCGAGAAGAAGGTCCCGTTCTCGACCCGCAAGCTGGTGCCCTGCATGCGCGAGGGCGCGCGCCTGTTCGGCTGGGACAAGCGGCAGGCCGCGGGCTCCCGGCGCGAGGGCAACTGGCTCGTCGGCATGGGCATGTCGGCGGCCGCGCGCCTCAACCCGCTGATGCCGTCCGCCGCGAAGGTCCGCCTCGGGCCGGACGGCGTGCTGGTGGTGCGGATGGCGATGACCGATCCCGGTACCGGCACCTACACGATCCTCACCCAGATCGCCGGCGAGATGCTGGGGCTGCCGCCCGAGCTCGTGCGGGTCGAGATGGGCGACACCGAGTTCCCGTTCGCGGCCGGCTCCGGGGGATCCTTCGGCGCCGGCTCGGCGGGCTCGGCGCTCTACGTCGCCTGCGACAACCTCCGGCAGGCCCTGCTCAAGGCCGGCGACCTCAACCCGGACGGCGCCACCTTCCGCGACGGCGCGGTCACGTCCGGCAACCGCACAGAGTCGCTCACCGATCTCGCCAAGTCCGGGCTGGAGGCCTCCGGCGAGATCAAGCCCGGCGAGATGAAGCAGAAGTTCTCGCAGTACTCGTACGGAGCGCACTTCGCAGAGGTCGGGGTCGACGTCGATACCGGCGAGATCCGGCTCCGGCGGATGCTCGGCGTGTTCACCGGCGGGCGCATCCTCAACGCCAAGACCGCGCGCAGCCAAGCGATCGGCGGCATGACCTTCGGCGTCGGCGCGGCGCTGATGGAGGATGCCGTGGTCGATCCGCGCTACAGCTTCTTCGTCAACCACGACATGGCCGAGTACCACGTGCCGGTCCACGCCGACCTCCCGGAGATCGACGCGGTGTTCCTGCCGGAGCTCGACGACAAGGCGAACCCGCTGAAGAGCAAGGGGCTCGGTGAGCTCGGCATCTGCGGCGCCGGCGCCTCGCTCGCCAACGCAATCTACAACGCCACCGGGATCCGGGTCCGCGACTACCCGATGACCCTCGACAAGATGCTCAAGGGCTTCGAGGAGCAGGAGGGCCAGGCGCAGCGGCGGACCTGAGGGCCAGACTGCCCGGGGGCCGCGCTCGCCGGCGGGGCGACGGCCCCAGTTGACGCAGGCGCGCCCAGGCGGGACACCCGGCGAAAAGCCGCCCGCGGGGAGCGCCCGGTGTCCGACAGCCAGCACGATGACCGCCGTCCGCCGGCCCGCTTCAACGCGGCGCGGTACTGCCTCGCCGAGAACGCGCGCCTGCGTCCCGACAAGACCGCCCTGGTGATGGTCGGCGACGGCACCGCGGACCGCCTCAGCTTCGGCGAAGTCGAGCGGGCGGTGCGCGGCATCGCGGCGGGTTTCCTCGGCCTCGGCCTGAGGTCCGGCGACCGGGTGATGATCCGGATGGGCAACGAGGCCGACTACGTCCTCGTCTACTTCGGCGCCCTGGCGGCCGGCCTCGTGGCGCTGCCGTCCTCGCCGCAGCTCACCGAGAGCGAGGCGGCGTTCCTCATGGACAATTCCGGGGCCGCCGCCGTGGTGATCGGAAGCGGCTGCACGGTCGCGCCCGAGGTCCTGGGCGGGCGCCTCCTGCTCGACGCCGCCGCGGTCTCCGCCCTGAAGGCTGGCCCACCCCTGCCCGACTACGCCGACACCGCCGCCGACGACCCGGCGATGCTGATCTACACCTCCGGCACGACGAGCCGGCCGAAGGGCGTGCTGCACGCCCACCGCGCCGCCTACGGCCGCCGCCCCATGCTCGACCACTGGCTCGGTCTCACCGAATCCGACGTGATGCTCCACGCCGGCACCATGAACTGGACCTACACGCTGGGCGTCGGCCTGAGCGATCCCTGGTCGGTGGGCGCGACCGCGGTGCTCTACAACGGCCCGCGCGATCCCGGGGTCTGGCCGCGCCTGATCGCGGCGTACGGCGCGACCCTGTTCGCCGCCGTCCCGACGCTCTACCGCCAGATCCTCAAGTACGGCGACCTCGGCGCCCACGACCTGTCGAGCCTCCGCCACGGCTGCACGGCCGGCGAGCCCCTCGCGGTGGAGTTGCTGGAGGCCTGGGGTCAGGCCACCGGCAAGCCCCTCTACGAGGCGCTGGGGATGAGCGAGATCTCGACCTACATCTCCAGCGGCCCGACCATCCCGGTGCGCCCCGGCTCGCCCGGCAAGCCGCAGCCGGGCCGGCGGGTGGCGATCCTGCCCGTGGCGGGCGAGCCCGAGCCGCTCCCGGCCGGAGAGAGCGGGCTCCTCGCCGTCCACCGGACCGAGCCGGCGCTGATGCTCGGCTACTGGAACCGGCCGGAGGAAGAGGCGGAGGTCATGCGCGGCGACTGGTTCGTCGGCGGCGATCTCGCCCGCCTCGACGCCGACGGCTACCTCTGGTTCGAGGGCCGCAACAACGACCTGATGAAGGCGATGGGCTACCGGGTCTCGCCGAACGAGGTGGAGGCGGTGCTGTCGACCCACCCGTCCGTGGCGGAAGTGGGCGTCGCCGAGCTGCCGGTGCGGGCGGACGTCTCGGTCATCTGCGGCTTCGTGGTGCTGCAGGCGGGCGCCGAGCCCGACGCGGAGGCCCTGCTCGCGTGGTGCGCCGAGCGGCTCGCCGCCTATAAGCGCCCGCGGGAGATCCGCTTCCTCGACGCCCTGCCGCGGACGGCGAACGGCAAGGTCCAGAGGAAGCGGCTGGCCGAGGCGGTCACGGGATGATGCGCGGAGGCCTTCCTACAGCAGCGTCCCGCGCAGGATGAGCAGCGCCACCGAGAAGTAGATGACGAGGCCGGTGACGTCGACCAGCGTCGCCACGAAGGGCGCCGAGGCGGTGGCCGGATCGAAGCCGATCCGCTGGAGCAGGAACGGCAGCATCGAGCCTGCGAGCGATCCGAAGGTCACGATCCCGACCAGCGCCGCGCCGACCGTGGCGGCGACCAGCGGCCAGTGCGCGCCGTAATCGTAGAGGCCGAGCTTCTGCCACGCGACGATCCGGATCCCCGCGATCACGCCGAGGATCGCGCCGAGGAAGATCCCGGTCGGCAATTCGCGCAGCGCCACCCGCCACCAGTCGCGCAGGCGGATCTGGTGGAGCGCCAGCGCCCGGATCAGCAGCGAGGTCGCCTGCGAGCCGGAATTGCCGCCGGAGCTCATGATGAGCGGGATGAACAGGGTCAGGACGATCGCCTTCTCCAGCTCGCCCTCGAAGCCCTGCATGGCCGAGGCGGTGAGCATCTCCGACAGGAACAGCGCGCACAGCCAGCCGGCCCGCTTCCGGATCATCGTGAAGAAGCCGATATCCATGTAGGGCTCGGGCAGCGCCTCCATGCCGCCGAAGCGCTGCACGTCCTGCGTCTGCTTCTCGATCATCGCGTCGATCATGTCGTCGACGGTGACGATGCCGATCACGTGGCCGACCGCGTCGACGACCGGCAGCGCCAGGAGGTCGTACTTGGAGATCAGCCGGGCCGCCTCCTCGCGGCTGGCCGTGGGCGAGACCGCGAGCGGCCGGCGTCCCGGCGCAACGCTGAGCACGTTGTCGCCCGGGTCCCCCGAGATCAGGCGCCGCAGGGGCACCGCCTTGGTGAGCGCGCGGGTGCGCGGGTCGAGCACGAAGATCGCGTAGATCGTCTCCCGGGTCTTCTCGACGTGGCGGATGTGCTCCAGCGTCTGGCCCACCGTCCAGGTCCCCGGCACGGTGACGAACTCGGTGGTCATCAGCGAGCCCACGGTCTCCTCGCCGTAGGCCGACAGGCGATCGACAGCGCCGCGGGTCTCGGCGTCGAGGCGGGCACGCAGGTCGGAGCGGCCCGGCTCCTCGATCTCGCGGAACACGTCCGTGACCCGGTCGGCCGACATGCCCGACAGGTAGCCCGCGACCCGGTCCCGCGGCAGCATCTCGATGATGTCGGCGGCGCAGTCGAGTTCCGGCTGGTCCAGCACCTCGATCGCCCGCTCCAGCGGCAGGCCGAGCAGGATGGCGGCGGCGACCTCGGGTGCCTCGTCGTTCAAGGCCTCGACGATGTCGGGCGCTCGTTCGTCCGACAGGCGGGCGGCCAGCACGGAGGGATCGACGCGCGTATCGAAGGGGGCGATCTCGTTCATGGCCTCGCCTCGTGGGTTACGAGGCGACGCGGCGCCGGTCATCCTGGGTCTGGGCCGTGGCCGGCCGCCGCGTCGGTCACCCCGCGGCCGGGCCTCTCAGCGGCTCAGGCGGAACGACGGCACGGGGCCGGGCACGGCAGGCACGATCGGTCGGGCACGTCGCTTCGCGGGTCGCTGCTGGAATGGGAGCGCGACACCGTCGAGGACACCGTCGCGCGGGTGCGTCGTGCGCCCGGGCGCGGGGCCCGTCAAGCCGAAACCGCGCCCATCCGCAGCCGATGCCGAACAGGACTCCGGCGGGTGGCCGCGCGGCCACGGAACGACCCCGCGCCGCCCACGGCCAGGCTCCCTATGAGAAATATAAGTGTTGTGCTCGCTTGTATTGCGTCCAAGATATTGCCTATATGGATCGCAGCAACAGCGAGGAGAAACGCCATGGCTTGGTCTGCCCCGATCGTGTCCGAGATCTGCGTCGGCATGGAAGTCACCAGCTACGAGTCCGCCGAGATCGACACGTTCAACTAAGTCGCGCGCGGTCCGGAGCGCGGTTCGCTCCGGCCTTCGTGGCCTCTCTATCCATCGCATCAACTTACCTGGAGGAAATCATGGCTTGGTCCGCCCCCGTCGTCTCCGAGATCTGCGTCGGCATGGAAGTCACCAGCTACGAGTCCGCTGAGATCGACACCTTCCACTAAGACGTCGCTCTGACGTTTCCGGGCGCTGCTTCATCCGAAGCGGCGCCTTTTTCTTTGCGCGCTCGACACGAGCCGCGCCTCGGCTTGACGGGCCGCACCAAACCTGTGCCGCTGCGGCGCCCCGGACCAGCCGGGCCTGCGGAGCGAGCGAGGACCAGTTTGGCGGACAGCGCGCACACGGCCGATCGGTCGATCCCCCCCTGCCCGATCACCGGTGCCCCCGCTCTGCGCTGCGTCGAGCGCTTGGACGCCGGCTTCCTGACGCTCCTCTGGCACTATTCCGGCCGCGTCGATGTCGGGCCGCTGCTCCGCCCCGCCGGCACGTTCCGGCTCTGGGAATCTCCTACGGGACTGATCTTCTTCGATCCGCCGGTGGCCGGCGACGCGGCCTTCTACCGGGCGTTTTACGGCCGGATCGCCGCGCACGATAAGCTCGCCGGCCCGGAGACGGAGCGCCTGGAATTCCGCCAGGCCGCCGCGCACGTCCCGTCCGGAGCCCGGGTGCTCGATGTCGGCTGCGGCCACGGCGGGTTCCGCGCCTACGTGCCGGACGCCACCTATACCGGCCTCGATCCGAACTTCTCCGCCGAGGACCCGACCGGCGCGATCCTCGACGAGACCGTGGAGGCGCACGCGGCGCGCGTCGGGCCGGTCTACGACGTCGCCTGCGCGTTCCAGGTGATCGAGCACGTGGCGGACCCGCTGGGTTTCGCCCGGGCGCTCGCGGCCTGCGTCAAGCCGGGCGGCGTGGTCCTGATCGGCACGCCGCTCTGGCCCTCGCCCAACACCACGGTCCCGAATTTCGTCATCAACGCGCCGCCCCACCACCTGACGTGGTGGACGCCCAGAGCCCTGGAGGCGCTGGCCGGGACGCTCGGCTGCACGCCCGAGGCCGTCCACGCCATCGGCATGGACCGGCACGATTCGCTGATCCACTGGATGGCCAAGGTCAGCCCCGTCCGCTGCCGCGACCGCTTCTTCCGGCGGACATGGTCCTGGGCGGCGGCGCTCGCCTTCGCGTACGGCGTCGGCGCCGTCCTCGACCGCGTCCTGCCGGTGCCGAAGCGGACCCGCCCGAACGCGCTGCTGCTCGCGGCGCGCAAGGCGGCCTGACCCGTCACGCCACGAACAGCCCCGCGATCGCCGCGCTCGTGAGGTTCGACAGCGTCCCCGCGAGGATGGCCCGCAGGCCGTACCGGGCGACCTCCGAGCGCCGCTCCGGGACGAGGCTGGAGAAGCTCGCGAGCTGGATCGCGATCGACGCGAGATTCGCGAAGCCGCACAGGGCGAAGCAGACGATGGCCTGCGCCCGCGGCTCGAGGGTTCCGGCTTTCAGGACCGGCGACAGGTTGGCGTAGGCCAGGAACTCGTTGAAGGCGAGCTTCTGGCCGATCGCCCCGCCGACCAGGGTCGCCTGGTCCCAGGGCACACCGAGCAGCCACGCCAGCGGGGCGAGCGCCCAGCCGAGCACGCCCTCGAACGAGGCGGACGGGTAGCCGATCCAGCCGCCGAGGGTGCCGAACAGGCCGTCCGCCAGCGCGATCAGCCCGACGAAGGCGATCAGCATGGCCCCCACCGAGACCGCCACCGCGAGCCCCTTCTGAGTGCCGTCGGCCGCCGCCTCGATGATGTTGGCCGCCCGTGTCTCGCCGAACTCTACCCGGGTGGTGGCGATCCGGGTCGGCTCCGTCGAGGGCATCAGGATCTTGGCGTAGACGAGGCCCCCCGGGATCGCCATCACGGAGGCCGCGAGCAGGTAGGTCATGGGCACGCCGAGCGCCGCGTAGCCGGCCAGGATCGAGCCCGCCGTCGACGCGGCGCCGCTCGACATGACGGCGAACAGCTCGGCGCCGGTCAGCAGGGCGAGGAACGGGCGCAGGGCGACGGCGATCTCGCTCTGGCCGATGGCGATCGTGATCACCGCCGAGAACGACTCGATCGGCGAGGTGCCGAGGATCCGCCGGAGCACGGCGCCGAGCCCGCGGGCGAGCACCTGCATCACGCCGAGGTGGTAGAGCACGCCGATCAGCGCGGAGACGTAGAGGATCTGCGGCAGGACCCGCAGCGCCAGGATGAAGCCTGAGCCGCCGAACAGCTCGAACATCTTCGGCTCGACGAGGCCGCCGAACAGGAAGGCCGTGCCGCGGTCGCCGTAGGACAGCACGGTCACGACCGCGTCCGCGGCGGCGCGCAGCGCGGCCTGCCCGGCGGGCAGGAACAGGACCAGCGCGCCGAGGCCGACCTGCAAAGCCAGTCCCGTGAGGACCACGCGGGGACTGCTCGCCCGCCGGTTGGTCGAGAACAGGAACGCGACCGCGAGCAGCACGAGCAGGCTGAGGCCGGCATGGGTCAGGCGGTCGAGCATCGCGTCCTTCGGGTCCGAGCTTGGCCGGAGCGCATGGAAGGATCGGGCCAGTGGCCGTCAAGTAGGGCTCTCGGGCGCGAGATAGGGCGCGAAGAGGTCGCGGACCTGCGCGAAGCCCCAGTCCCGATCCGCTTCCGTCAGGGCGGTGCCGCCCTGGAGACGGTGGCTCATCCAGTGGCTCGACACGATCCAGGCGTTGTCGATGAGTCGCCCGAGCGCGTCCGGGGAAACGCGCAGCCGCCCCGCCCGCACGGCCGCCTCGAACACGGCGCGGGCCAGCGCCTGGGTCTCGGCCCGCAGCGCGTGCACCCGGGCGCGCAGGGCCGGCGCGATCTCCACCATGGCGATACCGTCGCGGTAGACGCAGCGGTAGCGCCACATCAGATCGAACCACGCCCTCTGGTAGGCGAGCAGCGCCTCCGGCGCCGCGGGATCGGCGGGCATCCGGCCCGCCACCGCCACGGCCTCGGTCTCGAAGGCCGCGAACAGGGCTTCGACGAGGCCGCGCTTGCGCGGGAAATGGTACTGCAGATTGCCCTCGCGGATCCCCGCCGCGGCCGCGATCTCCGCCGTCGTGACGTGGCCGAGGCCGCGGGCATTGAACAGCGCGAGGCTGACGGCGAGGATCCGGGTGCGCGTGTCGGGCGACGCGGCCGCGGGACCGGGCTCCGGGCCGACCTCCCACTCGCGCTCGACCCTCCGACCCTCGCCCCGCGACATGATCCCGTCCCCGTCTAGGGTGCCCACCCTAGACAATCCGGCCGGCCGGGCCTATCCCCCGTAGACGATCCGATCCAGATCGGCGGCACGGGGGGCGCGGTTTGGCACAGCGGTTCCAACTCGCGGGCGCGGTGGCCCTGATCACCGGGGCGGCGAGCGGCATCGGCGCGGCGCTGGCCGAGGGCCTCGCCGCGAAGGGCTGCACCCTTCTCCTGGTGGACCGAGATGAGACCGGCCTCACGGCCGTCGCCGCGAAGATCCGCGGCATCACGGTGGAGACGCGCGTCCTCGACCTCACGGATGCCGCGGGGATCCGCGCGCTGCCCGCCTGGGTCGCGGAGCGGTCCGGGCATCTCGACCTCCTCATCAACAATGCCGGCGTCGCCCTGGGCGGCCGGTTCGACGAGACGCATCTCGACGATTTCGAGTGGCTGCTCGACATCAACCTGCGCGCCGTCGTGCGGATGTGCCACGCCTTCCTGCCGATGCTCCGCGCCCGGCCGGCGGCGCAGATCGTCAACCTGTCGAGCCTGTTCGGTCTGATCGCGCCGCCGGGCCAGGTCGCCTACTGCACCAGCAAGTTCGGCGTGCGCGGCTTCTCGGAGGCGCTGCGGCACGAGTACGCCGGCACCGGCCTCGGGGTGACGGTGGTCCACCCGGGCGGCGTCGCCACCGCCATCTCCCGCAACGCCCGCGGCCGGCGGCCGCCGAGCGATCCGGAAGCTGCGAAGCGCGCGGCCGTAGAGGACGAGGAGGCGCGGGAGGCGTTCGGCAAGCTCCTGACCCTGGCGCCCGCCGACGCGGCCGCCGCCATCATCCGCGGCATCGAGACCCGGGCGCCCCGGATCGTCATCGGCAAGGACGCGAAGAACGCCGCGCTGATCCAGCGGCTGATGCCGGTGGGCTACTGGAAGACAATCGTGCGCCTGTCCGGCGGGACGCTCTGAGATGGCGAGCCTGCGCGCGTATCTCGGGGCCTACATGGTCCGCAGCCGGGTCCGCGGCCCCCTGTCCCGGGCGCGGGACGCGGCCGCGTTCCGCCGGATCTTCGAGGCACCGACCTTCCCCGACCCCAAGGGCGTCACCTACGAGCCGGGCATCGTCGGTGGCGTGAAGGGCGAGTGGGTCCGGCCGAAAGCGGGCCCCGGCCGGCGGATGCTCTACATTCACGGCGGCGGCTTCATCGCCTGCTCGCCCCGTACGCACCGTCCCGTCACCGGCGCGCTGGCGAACCGGGGCTTCACGATCTTCGCGCCCGAGTACCGCCTCGCCCCCGAGCACCCTTTCCCCGCGGCGGTCGACGACGTGACCGCCGTCTGGGCGGCGTTCAGCGCCGAGGGCGCCGCCTGCGTGGCTGGCGAGTCGGCCGGCGGCAACCTCGCCCTCGTGCTGATGGGCGAGGCCCGCGCCCGCGGCCTGCCGATGCCCTGGGCGGCGGCCCTGTTCTCGCCGGCCACGGACTTCATGTCCGAGGACGGGTCGCGGGTGACCAATGCGTGGCGCGACGCCATGTTCGACCCGCAGGCGCTCGCGGCGATCCGGCCGATGTATCTGGGCGCGGCCGATCCGGCCGATCCGCGGGTCTCGCCGCTCTACGGCGACCCGACCGGCTTCCCGCCGCTGCTGTTCCATGTCGGCGCCCGCGAGGTCCTGCGCGACGATTCCGTGCGCATGGCGGAGCGGGCCCGCAGGGCCGGCGTCGAGACGGAGCTCAAGCTGTTCCCGGTCGTGTCCCACGCCTGGCAGTTCGCCGCCAGCATGCTGCCGGAGGCGCGGACCTCCCTCGACGAGGCCGCGGCCTTCCTGACGGCGCACGCGCCGCACGCCCCGTCCGGGAGCACCCAGCGATGACCGAGCTCGCGGACGAGACCCTGGCCGTCCTGATCGTTGGCGCCGGATTCTCGGGGCTCGCGATGGCGATCCGCTGCCGGCAGGCGGGCATCGGCCCGCTGCGGGTGATCGAGAAGGCCGACGGCATCGGCGGCACGTGGCACGACAACACCTACCCGGGGGCGGCCTGCGACGTCCCCTCGCACCTCTACTCGCTGTCCTTCGCGCCGAAGGCCGACTGGAGCCGGATGTACGCGCCGCAGCCGGAGATCCTGGCCTATCTCCGGGACACCGCCGAGCGGAACGGCCTGACGCCCCTGATCCAGCTCGGGACGACTTTCACCGGCGCCACCTGGGACGCGGCGCGCGCCCTGTGGCGCGTGGAGACCGACCGGGGACCGATCACGGCGCGCGCGATCGTCGCGGGCATGGGCGGGCTCCACCATCCGGCCTACCCGGATATCCCCGGCCGCGACGCGTTCGCCGGCCCCGCCTTCCACACGGCGGCCTGGGACCACTCCGTGGCGCTGGCGGGCAAGCGAGTCGGGGTGATCGGCACCGGCGCCAGCGCGATCCAGGTGGTGCCGGAACTCGCCGCCGTCGCGTCGCACCTGACGCTGTTCCAGCGCACCCCGCCCTGGATCATGCCCAAGAACGACCACGCCATCGCGGAGCGGGCCCGGGAGCGCTACCGGCGCCTGCCGCTCAGCCGGCGGCTCGAGCGGGCGCGGCTGTTCTGGCTGCACGAAGTGCGGGCGCTGCTCGGCTTCACCAAGGTCTCGAAGCTCACCGGCCAAGCCGAGTCCCTGGCGCGGCACCATCTCGCCAAGGCGGTCCCCGACAAGGCCCTGCGGGCGAAGCTGACGCCGAGTTACCGGCTCGGCTGCAAGCGGGTGCTGATCTCCGACGAGTACTATCCCGCGCTCCAGCGTCCGAACGTCACCCTGGAGACGGACGGCATCGCCCGGATCACCGAGACCGGCGTGACCACCGAGGCCGGGCGGCATCACGACCTCGACGTGATCGTCTACGCCACGGGCTTCGACGTGGCCGCGACTTTCGCGCGGATGCACCTCGTCGGCCGCGACGGCCGGAGCCTGACCGAGGCTTGGTCCGGCGGCGTGGGCGCCTACCAGGGCATCACGGTCGCGGGATTCCCCAATTTCTTCATGCTGCTCGGGCCCAATACCGGGCTGGGCCACAACTCGGTCATCTCGATGATCGAGATCCAGGTGCAGCACGTCCTCGACTGCCTGAAGGCGCTGCGCCGCGGGAGGCAGACCATCGAGGTCCGGCCGGAGGCCCAGGCCCGGTTCGTGGACCGGATCCACAGCCGCATGGCCGACAGCATCTGGCAGGCCGGCGGTTGCCGCAGCTGGTACCTCGACGCGACCGGGCGCAACAACACCCTCTGGCCCGACTCGGTGATGGCCTATCGCCGGAGCGCCCGCCGGGCCCGGCTTGGGGATTACCGGCTCGGCTGATCGGGGCCTGCGGCGCCGTCACGGATCCGCCCGCGCCGACGGGGGCGGACGCGATCCGGCGCGCGCTGTCAGAACGCGAAGCCCGCCTCCGCCGCGAAGGCCTCGAGACCGGGCAGCGACGCGTCGAACAGCGGCCGAGCGCCGAACGCGTCGCCGGCGCGCACGAAGAGCGTGACCTTGGCGTTGCGGTGCGGACCGAACACGCAGACCAGGCGACCGTCGTCCTTGAGCTGGTTCAGCAGCGCCTGCGGCCGGACCTCGACCCGGCCGTTGATCAGGATGACGTCGAAGGGGCCCTGCTTGGGCGCACCGTCGGCGATCGGGCCTTCGATCACCTGGGCGGAGGCGCCGAGCCGGGTGCGCGCCGCCGCGGCGAGATCGGGCACCGATTCCAGCGCCGTCACCTGCGCGCCGAGTTCCGCCATGACGGCGGCGGCGTAGCCGTAGCCGGTGGCGACGTCGAGGGCGGCGACGCCCGGCCGGACCCGCAGGGCCTGGATCATCCGGGCTACGACCATCGGGGCCGGCATGCAGCGGGTCTCGCCGCCGGCCTCGCCCAGGTTCAGGGTCTGGTCGATATACGCGAAGGGCTCGCGGCCCTTCGGCACGAAGGCCTCGCGCGGCACGGTGTCGAACGCGTCGAGCACCGTGTTGTCGTTCACGTCGAAGGTCCGCAACTGGCAGTCGACCATCATCCGCCGCGCCTGCGCGTAATCGATCATCGATACGTGTCCTCGAACCGGATCGGAACGCCGCGTCGGCCGGGCTCCAGCGGACGGCCGGCAGCCCCGGCCAAGCCTAAGCTTCCCGGACGGGGGGCGTTTTCGGAGATCATTGCCCAAAACGCAAGGTGAGCCGACGCGACAGCCGAAGATGGCCCCGGAGGACGCGGCGGCGCACCGAATCCCGGCCGACGTTACGGCGGCCGCGGAGTGTCGCCTCCCTGCCGCCCGGGCCGGTCGCACTCCCCGGCGGACCGTTGAATAAAGAGTGCAGAGCGAGCGGGCGGTCCGCGAGGCCGCCGCCACCGGGAGACATCATGACGCCGATCAGCCAGCCGATCCTGACCCGCGGCCTCGCCGCCGCCCTCGCCGGACTGAGTCTCGGCCTGATGGGATCCGGCCCGGTCGCCGCGCAGGAGACGCCCGCGACCGCCGCCCCGCCCCCCAATGTCCAGGTCGATCGCGGCTCGGCCCTCTACGGCCGCCCCGAGGGCGGCGCCGCGGCCAAGCTCGCGCCGGTGGCCGGACCGCCTCTGGCGACCGCGGCCGCCAAGCTGCCGCTCGACAAGCTGAAGGTCCCGGAGGGTTTCAAGATCGAGGTCTACGCCAGCGGCCTCGCCAACGCCCGCGAGATGACCCAGGCGCCGGACGGCACGCTGTACGTGGGCACCCGGACGGTGGGGAAGGTCTACGCGGTGCTGCCGAACCCGGACGGTGACGGGAAGCGCGCGGTGAAGACCATCGCGACGGGCCTGCACCGGCCGAACGGCGTCGCGTACCACGACGGTGCCCTCTACGTGGCCGAACTCTCGAAGATCTGGCGCTACGATGACATCGCCAACCACCTCGACGGTGCGGCGAAGCCGACCCTGGTCTACGACGACCTGCCGAAGGACGAGGCCCACGGCTGGAAGTTCATCGCCATCGGCCCGGACAACAAGCTCTACGTCCCGGTCGGCGCGCCGGGCAACATCGTGATGCCGCCGGACACGCACGCGCAGATCCGGCGCATGGACCTCGACGGCAAGAACGCCGAAGTGGTCGCCCGCGGCGTGCGCAACACCGTCGGGTTCGACTGGAACCCGAAGACCAAGCAGCTCTGGTTCACCGATAACGGCCGCGACTGGGTCTCCGAGGACATCCCGAACGACGAGCTGAACGTGCTCACGGAGCCGGGCAAGCAGCATTTCGGCTATCCGTACTGCCACCAGGGCACGTTCACGGATCCGGAATACGGCTGGGGCCATGCCTGCTCGGAATTCACCGCGCCGGCGGCGCTCCTCGGCCCGCACACGGCCTCCCTCGGCCTGCGGTTCTACACCGGCACGCAGTTCCCGGAGGCTTACCGCGACGCGATGTTCGTCGCCCGGCACGGCTCGTGGAACCGCACGACCAAGCTCGGCGGCGACGTGGTCGTGGCCAAGCCCGGACCGGACGGCAAGACCGCCGCGGTTGAGCCGTTCCTGACCGGCTTCCTCCAGGACAACAAGTATGTCGGCCGGCCCGTCGACGTGCTGGTCGCCAAGGACGGATCGCTGCTCGTCTCCGACGATTACAACGGCGCGATCTACCGCGTCAGCTACGGCCGGTGATGCGCCGCCCCACCCGGGCAGCCCGCGGGCTGGTCCCCGCCCTCGGCGGGCTGCTGCTGGCGGGCGCGGCGCTCGCCGCCCCGAACGCGGCGATGCAGGAGCGCCTCGCCCCCTGCATCGGCTGCCACGGGGCCGGCACGTCGGCGACGGAGGGCGTGCCCTCGCTCGGCGGGCAGCTCCCGGACTACGTGGTCACGCAGCTCTTCCAGTTCCGGGAGAAACAGCGGGAGGCGCCGCCGATGAACGAGGTCGCTGCCGGATTCTCCGACGACGACCTGCGCGCCTACGCCGACGCGGTGGCGACGCTGCCGCCGCCCGCCTGGTCCGGGCCGCCGGCCGACGCGGCCCTGGCGGCGCGCGCGGAGGCGCTGGTCACCAAGCACCAGTGCAATTCCTGCCACGGGCCGGACCTCGCGGGCCGGGACGCGATCCCGCGGATCCGGGCGCAGCGGGAGGAGTATCTCGCCAAGGCGCTCGCCGGCTACAAGTCGAACGCCCGGCCCGGCTACGATCCCGCCATGAACGAGGTCGCGCAGGGCCTGAGCGAGGCGGACATCAAGGATCTCGCGGCCTACGTGTCGCGGCTCTGACACGACGTCCATCGGACCGCGTCCACCCATCATCACGAGCGCAGCGAAGTGACCCAGGGCGGCGCGCGGCGTGTCAGCGTGGCGCTGCCTGGCTCGCTTCGCTGCGCTCGCAACGACGGCAGCATGGGATGGGCGAGATAACGCGTCACCCCACCACGCGCAGCGCGTCGCCCCTCGCCAGCGGCCCGCCGGCGATCACCTCCGCGTAGACGCCGAGGTCGCGGTGCCCGAGGCGCGCGTCGAGGGTCCAGGGGATGTCGCAGTCGCGCACGCCACTGACCGGGTCGACGTTGGTGGCGGCGCAGCGCACGGTCCGCTTGGTGATCTTGAGCCGCAACCCGCTCGGCGCCTCGACCACCTGCCCGACCATCTCCAGCTCGGCGAAGGGTTCGAGCCCCTCGACCAGCAGATTGCCGCGGAAGCGCAGCGGGTCCACGGGCGCGCCGAGGTAGTCCTCCACCGCGGCCACGCTCGCCCGGTTGATGAGCGACACGTAGCCGGTCGGGGAGTCGGTGAACCGGTACTGCGGCGGCGCGGCGAGCACCTTCGGCTCGCCCCGGAGGCTCTCGGGGACGTAGCGCCGCATCAGCTCCGCGAGGCCCTCGCGACCCGCCTCGGTGTCGAGCCGGAAGGCCTGCGGGTCGCCGTACCCCTCCACGGTCAGCGTCGCCGTGGCATCGTCGTAGCGGGTGCGCAGGCGGGCGAGCGCCTCGTCGCGCATGAGCATCAGGTACTTGGTCTTGGGCTGGTGGCGGGGCGCAACCGCGTTGAAGCCCGACGGACCGTTCTCGATGGCGTAGAGCCGGTCGCCCGGGAAGTGGCCGCTGGTCTCGAGCTCCGCCCGCTCGACGGGTTCGGGGCTCAGGCCCTTCACCGGGTAGCGATACAGGGCGCTGACATGAATCAATGCGGTCATGCGCGGAGCGTGGCCCTGAAATGATCCGGCGCGCAAGAGCTTCGCGGCCCCTTGTGGTGCTCAATTGCAACACCACATCGGGTCTACCGGCGGCCACCACGGCGCCGGGGCCCTCGCGCGGCGGATAGCCGGAGGGCGACGTTTCGGTGGCGCCGCGCCTCTCATCGGGCGGCGGATGCCGGTACGGGAGGGTTGTGCATGAACTTCGAGAAGTACACCGAGCGCGCCCGCGGCTTCGTGCAGGCGGCTCAGAACCTCGCGATGCGCGAGGGGCATCCCCAGCTTCAGCCGGGCCACCTGCTCAAGGTGTTGCTCGACGATCCGGAAGGCCTCTGCGCCGGCCTGATCGACCGCGCGGGCGGCCAGTCGCGCGTGGCGCTCGCACAGACTGAGCAGTGGCTCGCCAAGCAGCCGAAGGTCTCCGGCAACGCGGCCGCCCCGCAGGCGACGCGCGAGCTGATGCGCCTGTTCGACACCGCCGAGAAGGCCGCCGAGAAGGCGGGCGATTCCTACGTGACGGTGGAGAGGCTGCTCCTCGCCCTCGCGGTGGAGAAGGATTCCGAGGCCGGCCGCGCGCTCCAGGCGGCGGGCGTCACCCCGGCCTCGCTCAACGCCGCGATCAACGCGCTGCGCAAGGGTCGCACCGCCGACAACGCCTCGGCTGAGAACGCCTACGACGCGCTGAAGAAGTACGCCCGCGACCTCACCGAGGCCGCCCGGGACGGCAAGCTCGACCCGGTGATCGGCCGCGACGAGGAGATCCGGCGGACTATCCAGGTCCTGTCCCGGCGCACCAAGAACAACCCGGTGCTGATCGGCGAGCCCGGCGTCGGCAAGACCGCGATCGTCGAGGGTCTGGCCCTGCGCATCGTCAACGGCGACGTGCCCGAGTCCCTGCGGGACAAGAGCCTCCTCGCCCTCGACATGGGCGCGCTGATCGCCGGCGCGAAGTAT
This sequence comes from Methylobacterium sp. 275MFSha3.1, assembly GCF_900108435.1. Taxonomy (NCBI): domain Bacteria; kingdom Pseudomonadati; phylum Pseudomonadota; class Alphaproteobacteria; order Hyphomicrobiales; family Methylobacteriaceae; genus Methylobacterium; species Methylobacterium sp. 275MFSha3.1. The sequence goes on from NZ_FNWP01000007.1 coordinate 130,413, forward strand.
CGCGGCGAGTTCGAGGAGCGGCTGAAGGGCGTGCTCTCCGAGGTCACGGCGGCCGAGGGCGGCATCATCCTGTTCATCGACGAGATGCACACGCTGGTCGGCGCCGGGAAGGCGGACGGGGCCATGGACGCCTCCAACCTCCTGAAGCCCGCCCTCGCCCGCGGCGAGCTGCACTGCGTCGGCGCGACCACGCTCGACGAGTACCGCAAGCACGTCGAGAAGGACGCGGCGCTCGCCCGGCGCTTCCAGCCGGTCTTCGTGTCGGAGCCGACCGTGGAGGATACGGTCTCGATCCTGCGCGGCCTGAAGGAGAAGTACGAGCAGCACCACGGCGTGCGCATCCAGGATTCGGCCCTGGTCGCGGCCGCGACGCTGTCGAACCGCTACATCACCGACCGGTTCCTGCCCGACAAGGCGATCGACCTCGTGGACGAGGCCGGCTCGCGCCTGCGCATGCAGGTCGATTCGAAGCCCGAGGAGCTCGACAACATCGACCGCGAGATCGTCCGGCTGAAGATCGAGGGCGAGGCACTCAAGAAGGAGACCGACTCCGCCTCCCGCGACCGGTTGGTCCGGCTGGAGAAGGAGCTCGGCGACCTCGAGGAGCGCTCGGCGGCGATCACCGCGCGGTGGAAAGCCGAGAAGGACAAGCTCGGGACGGCGGCCGGCCTCAAGAAGAAGCTCGACGAGGCCCGCAACGACCTCGCCGCGGCCCAGCGCCAGGGCCAGTACCAGCGCGCCGGCGAGCTCGCCTACGGGGTGATCCCGGGCCTGGAGAAGCAGCTCGCCGAGATCGAGGCGAAGGCCGAGAACGGCCGCGACGCGATGATGGAGGAGGCGGTCACGCCCGCCCACGTCGCGGGCGTCGTCTCCCGCTGGACCGGCGTGCCGGTCGACAAGATGCTGGAGGGCGAGCGCGAGAAGCTGCTTGCCATGGAAGAGGCGCTCGCCAAGCGCGTCGTCGGCCAGCGCGAGGCGGTGGAGGCGGTCTCGACCGCGGTCCGGCGTGCCCGCGCGGGCCTTCAGGATCCGAACCGGCCGATCGGCTCGTTCATGTTCCTGGGCCCGACCGGCGTCGGCAAGACCGAACTGACCAAGGCGCTCGCCGGCTTCCTGTTCGACGACGACACGGCGCTCGTGCGTATCGACATGTCCGAGTACATGGAGAAGCACGCGGTCGCCCGGCTGATCGGCGCGCCTCCGGGCTACGTCGGCTACGAGGAGGGCGGCGCCCTCACCGAGGCCGTGCGGCGCCGGCCTTACCAGGTCGTGCTGTTCGACGAGGTCGAGAAGGCGCACCCGGACGTGTTCAACGTCCTGCTGCAGGTTCTCGACGACGGGCGGCTCACCGACGGCCAGGGGCGGACGGTCGACTTCCGCAACACGCTGCTGATCATGACCTCGAATCTCGGGGCCGAGTACCTGGTGAACCAGCCCGCGGGCCAGGACACCGACGCGGTCCGCGAGGAGGTGATGGGCGTGGTGCGGGGGCACTTCCGGCCGGAATTCCTGAACCGGGTCGACGAGATCATCCTGTTCCACCGCCTCGCGCGGTCGGAGATGGGTGCGATCGTCGAGATCCAGCTCGGGCGCCTTCAGAAGCTCTTGGACGATCGCAAGATCACCCTGGAGGTCGACGAGGAGGCCAAGAACTGGCTCGCCGACAAGGGCTACGACCCGGCCTACGGGGCACGGCCGCTGAAGCGGGTGATCCAGAAGAACGTCCAGGATCCGCTGGCCGAGCTGGTGCTCTCCGGCAAGGTCCACGACGGCGAGACGGTGCCGGTCCGCCTCGGGCCGATGGGCCTGATGATCGGCGACGTGACGGTCGGGGCCGAGCGCCGCCCGGTCAACGCGACGCTGAACTGATCGGCCGGACGGTCGAGGGGCGGCGCACCGGCACTCGGTGCGCCGCCCGGTCCGTCGCGCCTCTCGGACACGGGCACTCACGAGGCGGCCCCCGCGGGAGGACGAGCGCGCCGCATCGACCGTCGATGCCGCGATGAGCTAGTGCGCTGGACAGGGCGGACGGGCGCCCGAATCCTGGCGCCATGCGCCCTGCCGTCGCCGCCCTTCTCGTCGCCGTGCCGCTCGCCGCAGCGGCGGACGATCTCCCGCCGCCGGTGGCCGCGGCCATCGCCGAGGTCGAGGCCGCCTGCGGATCCGCGCCGGCGAGGATCGATCCGTTCGTCATCGACCGGCAGGACGTGAACGGTGACGGGGTGCCGGACTTCATCCTCAACGTCGGCCTCCGATGCGGCGACGAAGAAGTCTCCCAGTGCGGCCTCATGGGATGCCCGAAGATCGTCCTCGCATCCTCGAAGAACGGGTTCGTCCTGGTGCTGGACATCTACGCGCACGACCTCCGGTGTCGCGCGCTGAATGGCCGGCCGGCGGCTTCGGCGAACGACGAGGGATGGAATTGCGGCTCGGTCCGGAGGGGGCCGGGCCGCACGACCTTCCTGTGGGACGGGACGCGCTTCGCCTGCGCCGAGTAGAGGTTGTCTGGCTCTCCGGCGCCGCAGGCAGGCGGTCGCTCCCCGGGTCGACGCTCCGGGAAGCGCCGGGAGAGCACAGGACCGGTCGCCCACCCTCGCTGGATGCGCGGATGTCCGATACGGCTTCGGCGCCCTCGCCGGTGACGTCGCCCTGTCGAGCGGCGCCCTCATTCCCACTGTCGACCGTGCTCCCAGCGTCGCGGTCACCATCCGTCCGGACGGCGCGAACGCGCTGCGCGCCTGGGTCGGAGGAAGGCCCGGGGCGTAGCCTCCATCGGGGCCGCGATGAGCTAGTGCGCTGGACAGGGCGGACGGGCCTGAGGATCCTGGCCGCATGCGTCGCGCCCTCGCCGCCCTGGCTCTCGCCCTCCCGCCCGCCGTCCCGCTCACCGCCGCGGCGGACGATCTCCCGCCGCCGGTCGCGGCGGCGGCCGCGCGGGCCGAGGCGTCCTGCGGGTCCGAGCCGGTTACGCTCAAGCCGGGTTTCATCACCCGCCAGGACGTGAACGGCGACGCTGTACCGGACTTCATCCCGGATTTCGCGGCCGTCCAATGCGGCGATGACGAGTCCGCCGCGTGCGGCACCGCGGGCTGCGAGATGCAGGTCTTCGCCGCGACGACGGACGGGTTCGTGGACGCCTTCGACGCCGTCGCCCACGACCTCCGATTCCGCACGGTGGGAGGCCGCCCGGCGGTCATCGTCGATATGACCGGGGCGACGTGCGGACGATCCGGGCAGGATCCGTGCGGCGCGATCGCCGTCTGGAACGGCAGGACATTCGGCCGGACACGGTAGGGTGCATCCGCGGACCGCAGCCTTCCCCCATCGCGCCGCCGTTCCCGTCCCGCCGCATCGGCGCCGCGCCCCGGCGCGCCCCGGCGCGGACAGCACGGGAGGGGCCCCCGGCGATCGGTTCACGCCCGCGCGCGTCACGAAGCCTTTGCCGGACGGCGCCCGGTCGGCCAGGGTGGGACCGCGTGCGGCGGGCGCGCCCTGACTGGAGCCAGACGAATTGATCCGATCGCATCTGACCTTAGCCGGAGTCCTCGTGTCCATGATTGCAGCCGCATCGCCCCTGATGGCAGCGCCCGACGGCATCCGCGCGGTGACCTTGTCGAGCGGCGGCCTGGCCGAAGTGACCCTGGTCCATGCCGTCGACGGCGACGGGACGATCGGGCTCAGCGTCCGGCCCGAGCAGGTCGACGACATCCTCAAGAGCCTCGTCGTGCGCGATCCCGTCGGAACCGTCGGCGCCCTGCGCCTGGACGGGGTGGATCAGGCCGACGAGACCCTGCGGACGATGCCGTTCACCGCGGACGACCTGTCCGCGCCGACCCGCCTCGTGGGCAAGCTGCAGGGCGTCCCGATCCGGGTCCAGAGCGGCGGGCGCACGCTCGAAGGGCGGGTGCTCGGCGTCTCCGAGCGGAATGCCGGGACTGAGACCGGCGACGTCTCGATCCTGACCGTCCTGACCGCGACCGGCACGCTCGAATCCGTGCCGATCGAGGACGGCGCCTCCGTGACGATCCTCGACCCGGCCATGGCGGCCAAGATCGCCGAGGCGATCGCGGCGGCCGGGAAGACCAAGGTCGGCGACGCCCACCGGGTCGAGATCGCCGTCTCCGGGCAGGGCCAGCGCGAGGTCCGGTTGACCTACGTCGTCGCCGCGCCCGTCTGGAAGACGAGCTACCGCATCGTCGATGGCGGCGGCGGCCGCGCGAACCTGCAGGCCTGGGCCATCATCGAGAACGCCCTCGGCGCCGACTGGACGGGCGTCGACGTCACCCTCTCGTCCGGGTCGCCGGTGGCGCTCCTCCAGCGCCTGCACAAGCGCTACTGGCGCAAGAGACCGGAGGCGCCGGTGATGGTCGAGGATGTCGGCATGCCGGACCTCGACCCGGGCACGGTCGCGTCGAAGTCGGTCGCGCGCCTGCGCGCCCCGGCCCCCGCCGCCGCGCCCCTTCCGGCCCCGATGGCGCGGATGGACATTCGCGACAGCCGCATGGAGGCCGCGGAACCGAGCTACGACGCCGCGGCTGCCACCGCGGGCGCCGCCGCCAGCGAGGGGGATGTCGCGGCGAACTTCACGCTGCCGCATCCGGTCGATCTGCGCGCCGGCGGCACGCTGTCGGTGCCGTTCCTCGATACCGAGATCGAGGCCGAGCGGGTCGCCCTCTGGAAGCCAGGCCAGGGGGTTCACCCGATCGCGGCCCTCCGGATCCGCAACAGCGCCGGCGCGACCCTGCCGGCGGGCCTCATCACCCTCTACGACCGCAAGGCCGGCTACCTGGGGGACGCCCGCCTGCCCGCGACGCCCGTCGGCGAGCAGCGGCTCGCCAGCTTCGCCCTCGACCGCAAGGTCGCCGTCCAGGCGGAGACCGCGCCGAGCGACGCCCTGACCAAGATCACCGTGGTCGACGGCGTGGCGCGCGCGACGGTGATCGCCCGGGAGGTCACGACCTACACGATCAAGGGTGCGCCGGACGCCGCCCGCTCCGTGATCATCGAGCATCCCCGACGGGATGGCTGGACCCTCACCGCGTCCGCTCGCGACGGCGAGACCCCCACGGCCTATCGCCTCAAGGTCGCGGTTCCCGCCGGCGGGACGGCCGAGACCCGGGCCGTGCTCGAGCGCGTCCGGATCGACGCCTACGACCTCGTCGACGCCGACGAGGCGCTGCTCGTCCGGTGGGCCTCCCTGGCGACCGACCCGGAGCTGGGCGGCAAGCTCAAGACCCTCTCCCAGGCCCGCGCCGAGGTCGCCGCGGCGACCCGGACCGTCGAGGAGATCGGCGAGCGCGCGGCGAAGGTGCAGGCGGAGCAGGAGCGCATCCGCAGCAATCTCGGCGCCGTTCCGAAGGACAGCGAGCTGGCGCGCCGCTATCTCAGCCGCATGGGTGCCCAGGAGGACGAGCTGGCGAAGCTCGATGCCGCCCGGACCCAGGCCGAGGACGGGCTCAGGGCGTCGCAGGCGCGGATCCGGTCGCTGATCGCGGCGCTCTGAGAGCGGTCCCGGATCCCCGCGCGATCCGGGACCGCCCGATCGACGGCCATCCCGGCCCGGACGCGGCCCGGACGCGGCCCGGCAGGGCCCTGTCCTAGGCGGGGCGGATGGCCGTCGCCAGATCGGCGGCCTGCGCGCGATCCCGGCACACCAGCCAGAGGTCGTCGTGGGCCGACAGCTCGGCGTCGAACAGGTCCACGAAGTCCGCCGGCGGATCCCCGAGATCGGGCCAGTGGAACAGGCGGAAGCCCAGCGCCTCGAACAGCGGGAGGATCGGGCCCAGGTCCCACAATCGGTTGTTGCTCAGGGTCGCGTCGAGGCGCCCGGTGGCCAGGAGCGCGGCGTCCGAGATCGCCCCGCCCTCGCTCCAGGGGAACCAGCCGCGGCCGTAATCCAGGGTGTAGCGCTGCGCCGTCACCGACAGCCAGCCGACATGGCCGGTCCGGCGCTCCGGGCGCTCGAGCGGGCGCAGCGCCGTCGTCATGCAGCCGCCGCGGGTCGGGGCCCAGTAGGCGCGGCCCTCGCTCGCCGCCAGCAGGAGACCCTCCGTGGCTTCCGCCGGTACGCCCCCGGCCGGTGCGGAGCGGTCCTCGTTCCAGGCCGGCAGGCTCATGACGCACGCCCGGGGCCAGCCACCGCGGCAGGCCGCCACCATCACGCCCCAGCCCGACAGGCCGCCCGCGAAGGGCCGGGTCCCGTCGATCGGGTCGCCCACGAAGGTCCAGGCGTCGCGGGCAAGCAGCGCCCGGGCCGCCGCCTGTCCGAGATCCTCGGCGGTCTCCTCCTCGATCAGGTCGGGGCCGAACCGCGCGTGCATCAACCGGCTGACGGCGAGGTCGGCCTCGGTCAGCGCCTGGCCGAGATCCGGACCCTTGTTGCTCATCGCGAGGCCTCCCGCCCGCATGGCGAGGGCCAGCGGGGCCGCCTCCTCGGCGAAGGCGAGCATCGCCGCGAGGACATCCGGCGCGGGTGCGGTGGGCGAGAGGGTCATGCGGCGAACAGTTCGGGGCTTCGGAGCATCAGGGCCTGGACGAGAACCAGGGTCTTGAGATCGGGCAGGCGGCCGGCCCGGGCCTGTTCCGCCAGCGCGGCCAGCGGCATCTCCACGGCCACCACCTGCTCGCCCTCCGCGTGCAGGCCCCCGCCGGGGCCGACCCGGTCGGCCGCGGCGTAGGGTGCCAGGTAGAGCCAGAGGCGCTCCGAGGACACGCTCGGCATGCTGTAGGCGTGGGCGACCGGCTCCAGCCGGGTCAGCCGGACGCCCGCCTCCTCCATCGCCTCCCGGATCGCCGTCGCCTCGGGGGCGCCCCCGTCGAGGCCGCCCGCCGGGGCTTCGTCGAACTCGGCCGACTCACCCCAGAAGGCGGGCCCGACCCGCGCCTGACGGACGAGCAGCGCCACGCGCCGCTCGGGATCGTAGGGCAGCACGCAGGCCGCCTGCCCGTGGTCCTCCAGCGCCCGCCGCACGGTGCTGCCGTCCTGCAGCGTCAGCGTGGCGATGCCGAAGGTGTTCCAGCCGCGGTGGATCACCTGCAGCGGCAGGGCGGGCGGGATCTCGACCATGATCCGGTCAGCGCTTGGTGTTGGCGGCGGTCTGGCCGAACATCACCTTCTTGGCATCCTCGCTCATGGTCTTGCCGAAATCGGGATTGACCTCCGGGGCGCGGGCATAGGCCGCCTTGGTGGCGGGCCGCTCGGCGATCGCCGTGAACCAGCGCTTGAGGTTCGGGTGCTCGTCGAGGTTCTGCCCCTGCTTCTCCCACGGCACGATCCAGGGATAGCAGGCCATGTCGGCGATGGAGTAGTCCGGCCCGGCGACGAAGGCGCGGTCGGCCAGCCGCCGGTCGAGGACGCCGTAGAGCCGGTTGGTCTCGTTGACGTAGCGCTTGATCGCGTAGTCGATCTTCTCGGGCGCGTACTGCGAGAAGTGGTGGTTCTGGCCGAGCATCGGGCCGAGGCCGCCCATCTGCCAGAACAGCCATTGCAGCACCTCGGCCCGGCCGCGCGGGTCGCCCGGGATGAAGCGCCCGGTCTTCTCGGCGAGGTAGAGCAGGATCGCCCCCGACTCGAACAGCGTGACCGGCGCGCCGCCGCCCGCCGGCTCGTCGTCGACGATCGCCGGCATCCTATTGTTGGGCGCGATCTTGAGGAAATCCGGGTTGAACTGCTCACCCTTGCCAATATTGACGGGATGAATGCGGTAAGGAACGCCCGCTTCTTCGAGAAACATCGTGATCTTATGGCCGTTCGGCGTCGGCCAGTAATGGAGTTCGATCATCGGCTGGTGTCCCGCTATGCCCCCGGCGGACGGGAAGTGGGTCGGCGCGCCGCTCCGGTCAAGCATGGTGCCGGCGACGACGCCGGCGGCGCACGCAGGGCTGGGCATCCGGGCCTCACCCGCCGGCGCAGCCCTGGACGTCGACGTGGACGGCGTAGAGCGACTGGCTCGCCGCCATGAACAGGCGGTTGCGGTGCCGGCCGCCGAAGCAGAGGTTGGCGCAGCGCTCCGGCAGCCGGATGCGGCCGATCGGCCGGCCGTCGGGGTTGAACACCATGACGCCGTCCAGGGCGTCGTCGCCCATGCCCCACCCGCACCAGAGATTGCCGTCGACGTCGCAGCGCAGCCCGTCCGGCGTGCCCGGCCCGGCATCGATCAGGACCCGCCGGTCGCGGAGCGTGCGGCCGGCGACCACGTCGTAGGCGACGATCCGCCGGGTCGGCTGCCCGCGCGATTCCACGAGGTAGAGCACGCGGCCGTCGGGGGAGAAGCACAGGCCGTTGGGGCCGGCGAGGTCGGTGGCCACGGCCTCCAGCGCACCGGTGACCGGGTCGAGCCGGTAGACGTTCTGCGGCAGTTCGGGCTCGGCGCGCACGCCTTCGTAGAACCCGCCGATCCCGAAGGGTGGGTCGGTGAACCAGACCGCGCCGTCGGCCGCGGTCACCACGTCGTTGGGCGAGTTGAGCCGGCGGCCCTCGAACGCGTCCGCCAGGACGGTGATCGCGCCGTCATGCTCGGTCCGGGTGACCCGACGACCGCCGTGCTCGCAGGTGACGAGCCGCCCCTGCCGGTCGCGGGTGTTGCCGTTGGCGAAGCCCGACGGCCGCCGGTAGAGGCCGACCGCCCCACTCTCCTCGTCCCAGCGCAGGATGCGGTCGTTGGGGATGTCGCTCCAGAGCAGGTAGCGTCCGTCGCCGAACCAGACCGGCCCCTCGCACCAGCGGAAGCCGGTCGCGAGGCGCTCGACCGCCGCGTTGAACACCCGGTAGCGGGCGAAGGCGGCGTCGAGAATCTCGACCGCCGGGTCCGGGTAGCGCGGGCTCGGTGTCCACACGGGCAGGTCCCTGTCACTCGCGGCGATCGTCACCGTTCCGGCGCGGGCCGGCAAGGCCCGCCGCGCGGACGCGGGCGCAGCACCGCGGCGACGCTGCGGCGACGAGGGCCGGAAGCGCCCGGCACGGCGATCCGGGCGCACCATCCTCCACCCCCCAGTGATGGCAGGCGCCGGTTCGACAGCGGGGCGGCCCGGCCCTCGTCCCGGCCCGAACGCTACCGCGCCCCGATTTGTCTGACAAGTGGTACGCGACGGCCAGGCCGCCGCGAAGGGCCGATCCCGGAAGCGTCGGCGCGCACCGCGCCGCGCCTTGCGGGGGAACGGCGGAACCGCTACGGCATTGAGGCCGTGTGGCAGTCGGGGTGTGGCGCAGTCTGGTAGCGCACCTGGTTTGGGACCAGGGGGTCGTAGGTTCGAATCCTATCGCCCCGACCATTCGATCAGGAGCTTGTCGAGTCAGATGCCGAGCGCCCGCATCTTCCGTCCGTCTCGGGACGCCACGCAGTCGGGCCTCGCCCGGACCAAGCAGTGGATCCTGGAGTTCGACCGGACCAGCCCGCGCGAGATCGATCCGCTGATGGGGTGGAACGGGTCCTCGGACATGCTCCAGCAGGTGCGCCTGGAATTCGACACCGAGGAGGAGGCCGTGGCCTACGCGAAGCGCGAGGGAATCGCCTACCGCGTCGAGCAGCCGGCCAAGCCCGTCCAGCGCAAGGGCCTGTCCTACTCGGACAATTTCAAGTTCAACCGCACGGCGCCCTGGACCCATTGAGGCCGTCGCCGCCGCGTCAGGCCTCGCGGCGCGCCTTCCACGCCGGGTAGGGCGAATCGCCCGGCGGACGTAGCTGCGTGACGCGCATCGGCTGCGTGTCGAGGGGCTGGCAGAGCTCGGCGTAGATCGACGCGCTGCCGGCGCCGTAGGTCTCGGCCTCCTCGGCCGAGAAGGCGAAGTAGCCCTCCTTGAAGCCGGCCAGACGCATCGCGGCGTGGCACATCGGGCACGGGCGGCCGCTCGCGTACATCACGCAGTCGCCGAGGTCGCGGCGACCGAGGAGGCGGCTGGCCTCGCGCAGCGCCACCATCTCGGCATGGGCGCTGGGGTCGTTGGTCGCGTGCACGGTGTTGGCCGCGCGGACCAGCACGGTCCCCTCCCGCACGATGACCGCGCCGTAGGGCGCACCGCCCGCCTCGACATTGGCGGCGGCGAGGGCCACCGCCTCGCCGATATGGTCCTCGTGCGTCGACATGGATGGGCTCGACATGGACGGGCTCGACATGGCTGAGCTTTCCTCCGCTGGCGCGCCAACGCCGCGCGCGGCCGGAAGTTCAGCGCTCCGCGCTCAGAACGCGTAGCGCACCGTGCAGTAGGGCATCGTCTCGGCGAGCAGGGCCTTGAAGCGGGTGAGCCAGCGGCCCTTCCAGCCGGCCCGGTAGCGCAGGTTGGTGCCCCCGCCCTCCGAGACCTTCGCCTCCTGGATGTCCGGCCGCCAGAGCAGGTCCTCGGCCTTCGGGTGCCAGCCGAGATTGACCGCGTGCAGATCCGCGTTGTGGGTCAGCATGATGATCTCGCACTTGAGCTGCGCCTTGGCGGCGTCGGACAGCGTCGCGTCGATCTCGGCGAACAGCGCCCGCCAGTCGGCCTCCCAGCCCTCGTAGAGGATCACGGGCGAGAAGTTGGCGTGGACCTCGTAGCCGGCGGCCACGAACTCGTCGATGGCGGCGATCCGCTCGGCGATCGGGGCGGTGCGCACGTCCACGATCCGGGCGATCCGCGCCGGCATGAGCGAGAAGCGGACGCGCGTCTTGCCCTGCGGATCGTAGGCGAGGAGGTCGCGGTTGACGGCCTTGGTGGCGAAGGAAGCCTTGGCGTTGGGCAGGGTGCGGAACAGCGCGACCAGGGCGCGCACGCCGTCGCTGACCGCCGCGTCGACCGAGAGGTCGCCGTTCTCGCCGATATCGTAGACCCAGTGCTCCGGATCGATCGGGTCCGGCTCCGGCAGGCGCCCCTGGCGGCCGGCGTGGCGGGCGATCGCCGCGCAGGCCTGCTCGAGGTTCACGAACAGCGAGATCGGGTTGGAGAAGCCCTTGCGGCGCGGCACGTAGCAATAGGCGCAGGCCATGGCGCAGCCGTTGGAGGTCGAGGGCGCGATGAAGTGGGCGCTGCGGCCGTTGGGGCGCATGGCGAGGCCCTTCTTCACGCCGAGGACCAGCGTCGAGCGCTTGATCCGCACCCAATCCTCCACCGAGCCGGCGTTGCCGTGGAGTTCCGGGATGTTCCAGTGCGACGGCACGACGATGCGCGCGGCGTCGGGAAAGCGCGCCAGGATGTCCCGGCCCAGCGGGAAGTCGCCGACAGTGGGCTCGTGATAGATCGTCCGGATATCGAGCAGGTCGCGGGTCAGGGCCATGGACGATCCGGGGCCCGGAAGCGGCCCGCGACCCGATATGGTGCGCGGCGACGCGGCCGGAATGCCTTGCGACCCGGAGTCTCTCTTCGAGCGGCGCGCGAAAAGCTCGGGATCGGGCGCGGCGCGCGTTGATCGTTCAACGATATCTTACGATTCGGTGCCATGAGTCCCTCATCTTCGAGTGGACGTGCGATGATCGTTCGGGACCAGGAGAGATCCGAGCCGGGCTCACCCGGCTCCGGTGAATCTCTCGAGCCTGCAGATCCGAGGTGGGGCGCGCTGATCCGGCGGGATCAGCTGGAGGCCATGCGCGGGAGCGTGCTGGCGGCCATCCCGGTCAACATGCTGCTCGGCGTGGCGAGCATGCTCGTCGCCTACAGGAGCGGGCACGGCACCGTGGGGGCCATCTGGTTCGCGGCGTCGACCAGCGTCAACCTCCTGCGAATCGCCCTCTGCCGGATCCCCTGCCTCGGCCTGGCGCTGACCGCCGACATGACGCCGAGCCTCGCCGCGGCCGCCGCGCGCTCCGTCGACCGGCACCTGCGCGTCTTCACGGTCGCGGCGTTCCTCTCCGGACTGGTCTGGGCCTGTCAGCCGCTCCTGTGCGACGGCTACACGACCGCCGAGACCCTGTTCTACCTGACGATCACCTGCGGCGTGACCGCGGGGGCGGTGACGCACGGGATCGCGTACGCGCGCATCCCCCTCGCCTTCATCGCCCTTCCGCTGCTGTCCGTCGTGGCCTGCCTCGCCTATGCCGGCGACTTCGACCGGAACTGCCTCGCGGCCTGCGTGCTGCTCTACTTCCTCGCCCTGACGCACACGGCGTTCCGCAGCGAGTCCGTGTTTCGCGAGGCGAGCCGGCTCAAGAACGAGGCCCACGCCCTCGCCCGGTCCCGCGCCGAGGCCCATGCCAGCGCCAGCGCCCTCGTGGACGAGATGCGGTGGCGCGCCACGCACGACGATCTCACCGGCCTGCTGAACCGCGCGGGCTTCCTCCAGGCGACGGAGAACCGGCTCCGCACCGGGACCCTCAGCCTGCTGATGCTCGACCTCGACGGGTTCAAGTTCGTCAACGACGTCTACGGCCACAAGGCGGGCGACCGGGTGCTCGTCGAGGTGGCGCGCCGGCTGAAGGACGCGCTGCCGGAGAACGGTCTCGCGGCCCGGCTGGGCGGCGACGAGTTCGCGGTGCTGTACGATCCCGTGACGTCGGGCGTGCCCGACGACGTCATGGCGGCGAACCTCATCGCCGCGGTGTCCCAGCCGTTCGACGGCTTCGACGCGGGCCGCCTCGGGGTCAGCATCGGCGTCCACGCGAGCGCGGAGCCGAGCTTCACCGAGATGCTGAGCTGCGCCGACGAGGCGCTCTACGCCGCGAAGGCCGCCGGGCGGAACCGCTACCGGGTGTTCGATTCGGGCCTGCGCGAGGGGCTGCAGATGCGGCGGGACCTGGAGCGCGACCTGTCGCAGGCCCTGGTCGAGAACGCCCCGAAGGTCTGGTTCCAGCCGATCTACGCGGCCGATGGCCGGACCCTGGTCGGGCTGGAGGCCCTGATCCGCTGGGAGCATCCGCGGCTCGGCTGGATCGCGCCCCCGGACCTGATCGCCGCCGCCGCGATGGCCGGCCTGACCGAATCGCTGCTCCGCTACATCCTCGAGCAGGTCTGCGCGATGCTGGAGATCCTGCATCGCCGCGGCCTGAGCGGCGTGCGCGTGGCGATGAACGTCTCACCCCGGGAGATGGCGCAGGTCCCCGTGGACGAGATCGTCATCGGGCGCCTGAACCTCCTCGGCCTGCCGCCCACCATGCTGGAGATCGAGATCACCGAGGAGACGGCCCTCGACATCGGCGCGGTGCAGGGCAAGCTGCAGGCGCTGTCCCGCGCCGGCATCCGGGTCGCCCTGGACGATTTCGGCATCGGCTACTCGTCGCTCTCCTCGCTGCGCCAGCTCAAGGCGGACCGGATCAAGATCGACCGGAGCTTCGTGACCGGCCTCGGGGCGAGCGACGACAAGCGCGGGCTCGTCCTCGCCGTCCTCGGCCTCGGCCGGCTGCTCGGGCTCGACGTGGTGGCGGAAGGCGTCGAGTCGGCCGAGGACCTGAACATCCTGCAGGCGATGGGCTGCCCGTTCCTGCAGGGCTACCATCTCGGCCGCCCGATGCCGGTGGAAGATCTGGAAGCCACCCTGCTCAGCACGCGCATCGCCGCGGCCTGAGCCGGTGCCGGCGCGCGCGGCTCAGAACCGCCCGGCATCCGCCGGATCGCGGCGCATTAGCCGGCGCGCCGCCGCGCGCCACAGGCGGTCCGGAATCCCGTAGAGCCACACGAGCGCCGCGCACCCGGCGATCGCCAGCAGGAACAGCCAGGCCAGCGCCTCGAGGATGGGCCCCGGCGGCGTTCCGGACTCGGTCCGGTCGTACCAGAGCGGGTCCGTGTCCCAGGGCGGATCGTCGTTGTCCACGGCAGAACCCTCCACCGCGGGTCCGAATGCGGCCCGGGGCGCTCGCGCGGCGGTGACCGGTGAATCGGTCCGCGCCACTCCTCTGCCGGCCCGGTCCGCACACGCCTGACCGGGTCCAGCGCGGTCACGCTACAGGCCCCGCCGCGCGCCTTTCGAATACCCATTTCGGACTACGGCCTTCGACCGGCCGCGCTTTTCCACATCCAACTTTCTCCGCAATTTATTGCTTAGTTTGCGGGCTATGGCATTCTGACCGTCTAAAAGACTGCGTGACCTGCCATGAGATCTGCCAAGCGCCTGTGGCGCGAGCGCTGGGCGCTGTGTTCGATGCTGGCTCTGTCGGCCGCCTGCGGGCTGCCGGCGCGGGCGGCGGACATGCGCATCGAGGCCGCCAAGATCACCGGCGGTGATCTCTGGATCATCGGTTACGCCGACGATCCGGGGGTGGAGATCACGCTCGACGGCCAGTTCCCCCACCGGACCGACAGCCGCGGCTATTTCGAGTTTCGCGTCGTCTACCATCCGGCCACCTGCATCGCGACGCTGCGGACGCCGAAGCAGACCCGCAGCATCGTGGTCGGCGAGTGCGGCCAGCAGGGGCCGCAGGCGCCCGGGCTCCCCGGCCCGGCCGGCCCGCGCGGCGAGACGGGTCCGCGGGGCGAGGCCGGACCTCCCGGCGAGCGGGGCGCGATGGGACCGCCCGGGCCGCCCGGCCCCCAGGGGCCAGCCGGCGCGGAGGGCGTCGCCGGACCGCCGGGCCCGCCGGGCGAGCGCGGACCCATCGGCATGGCCGGCGCACCGGGGCTGATGGGTGCCATGGGCCCGCCCGGCCCGCCCGGGCCGCCTGGCGGCACCCGCGGGCAGCCGGCTTCCCCGAGCGCCGCGCCGAAACCGAACCCGTCGGCCGCGCTGGCAGGGCCGGCGCCGAAGCCGCGGCCGCCGGCGCGGGCGCGCCGCGCACCCGAGCCGGAATCCGCGCCCGAGGGACCGCTGGATCTGGAGCCCGACGCCGGCGGCGGCGGGATGGACCGCTACTAGGCGCGGACCGGTGTCGACCGCAGGGCCAGCCGCGAAACGGGCCGCCCTGCCCGGCCGGGGGCGACGCGTCGGCTCCCAAGTCTCGCGTGGCTGCACGCCGGCAATAGTCTTTGGAAGAGCGTATTTATGCGACTTAACAACTCAATTCGCTCGCGTGCCGCGCTGTCCGCGCCGGGTGTGTCACCTTAATGCCCCAACGCCGCACATTCCGCCGCCAGACCCGCACCGAGGCGAGCCAAAGCGCCCGGTTTGCGCTAAGCGTGACGGTGGGGCGGGCTTGATCGGAGACGAGCGAAACGCCGTACCTTGGCCGTTTTCGTCTCGGACTTCCGGACCGAAAGAGACCGCAAGGGCTTGTTCATCGTGACACGACGTCCACCAGCGAGTTGCCCGACGTTCCGCCTGGCCGGGATGGTGTCCGGACTCGCGATGCTGGCTGCCATGCCGGCATCGGCCGAGACTCTGGAGAGCGCTCTCGCGAAGGCCTATCAGGGCAATCCGAGCCTGAACGCCAGCCGTGCGGGCGTGCGCGCTATCGACGAGAACGTGGCGATCGCGCAGTCGGGCTACCGGCCGACCGTCAACGTCAACGCCGCGATCGGCGTCCAGTACCTTCAGACGCGCTCGTCCAGCACAGTCGCGTCGGCGGCCACCGGCGGCACGGCCGCGACCACCGCCGGATCGGCCCTCGGGACAACGGGCGGCGGCTTGGGCGGAACGGCGGGCGCCGGGACGACCGGGACCGGAACGACCACGGGGATCGGGACGACGGGGATCGGGACCGCGGGCGGCACCACCGGCATCGGAACCTCAGGTGCCGGGGCGGCGGGATCCGCGACCGGCGGCGAGGGCCTGTCCGGCGGCGCGACCTCCGACATCGCGAGCCAGGTCATCACCTCCCGGCGGACGACGCGCACCACCTACCTGCCGAGCTCCGCCAGCCTGAACGTCACGCAGACGATCTTCAACGGCTTCCAGACCGACAACACGGTCCGGCGCGCGGAGTCGCAGGTCTACAGCCAGCGCGAGAGCCTGCGCTTCACCGAGCTGTCGGTTCTGTACAGCGCCGTCCAGGCGTACATGAACGTGCTCAGCAACACGGCGACGCTGGAGCTGAACCGGAACAACGTCGAGGTTCTGGAAGAGCAGCTCCGCCAGACCCGGGACCGCTTCAACGTCGGCGAGGTGACCCGGACCGACGTCGCGCAGGCCGAGGCCCGACTGGCCGGCGCGCGATCGCAGGTCGCCCAGGCCGAATCGACCCTCCGCACGAGCATCGGCGTCTACCGGCAGAACATCGGCGTCGAGCCGCGCCAGCTCGCGCCGGGTCGGCCGCTGGACCGGTTCGTGCCGCGCAGCCTCGATCAGGCGATCGCCGTCGGCCTGCGCGAGCACCCGCAGGTCGTCTCGGCCATCCACAACGTCGACGCGAGCGAGGCCCAGGTGAAAGTCCTGGAAGGCCAGCTCGCCCCGCAGCTCAGCCTGCAGGGCTCGCTCAGCCAGCTCTACGACCAGAACGGACCGAACCAGAGCTTCTTCGTCGGCTTCGTCGGCGGCCGGCTCTCGATCCCGATCTACGAGGGCGGCCAGACCTACGCGCAGATCCGGCAGGCCAAGGAGTCGGTCGGCCAGGCCCGCATCCAGGTCGACCAGATCCGCGATCAGGTCCGCGCCCAGATCGTCGATTTCTGGGGCCGGCTCGAGGCCGCCAAGGCGCAGGTCATCGCCGCCCAGGCCCAGGTCCAGGCCAACGAGGTGGCGCTGAACGGCGTGCGCGAGGAAGCGCGCGTCGGCCAGCGCACGACCCTCGACGTGCTCAACGCGCAGCAGGAACTGCTGAACTCCCGGGTGAACCTCATCGTCGCCCAGCGTGACCGGGTCATCTTCTCCTACGGGGTGGTCCAGGCGATCGGACAGTTGACTGCGCGCTTCACGGCGCTCCCGGTCGAATACTACAGCGCCAAGGTTCACTACGATCAGGTCAAGGATCTCTGGTTCGGCCTGCGCACCCCGGACGGTCGCTGACGGCTTTTCCACGGGGAGTGTGTTGTGGGCGCGCTTGCCGTCACGAAACGGCATGGAATACTGATTGAACATCGATCCATTCGGGTCGCTTTCCAGTCTCCCATGCCCGAGTGCGCCTGCCGATGAGTGCAGCAAGCCCCAAGATCCCGGACTCGAAATTCCAGGACAAGGCTGCCGATAAGGCGCACGAGCCTTCGATGGAAGAGATCCTCGCGTCGATCCGGAGGATCATCGCCGACGATCAGGCCGCCAAGCCGGCCGAGGTCGCGGCGCCCGCTCCGGAGCCCGACGACGTGCTCGACCTCGCGGAGGTCGCCGAGCCGGTGATGCGCCCGCGCGTCGTCGAGCCGGAGCCGGAACCCGAGCCGGCCCCGGACCTGCTCGACTTCGACGCGATCGACTTCGAGGACCCGGTGACCGCCGCGCCCGAACCGGAGCCCGAGCCCGAGCCCGAGCCGGCCCCGGAGCCGCCGCCCCCACCGCCTCCGCCCCCGCAGCCCGTGCTCCAGGCCGCCCGCGCGCCCGAGCCGGAGCCCGAGGCCCTGGTCTCTCCGGCCACGGATGCCAGCGTCAGCGGCGCGTTCAACCTGCTGGCCCACACCGTGCTGACGCAGAACGCCCGGACCCTGGAGGATCTCGTCAAGGAGATGCTCCGGCCGATGCTGAAATCCTGGCTCGACGACAACCTCCCGGCCGTGGTCGAGCGCCTCGTGCGCGCCGAGATCGAGCGGGTGTCGCGCGGCCGCTGAGCCGGCGGCCTGGGTACGGCGGCCGCGGGCCGCCGTCCGCGTGTTGACGGGAGCGGCGTGACGGTCGAAAGCGGGGCCACCCCCGTTTGGACAAGCGCCGGCCCGTACCCGCGATGATGGACAAGACCTTCGAGCCCACCTCCGTCGAGGCGCGGATCTCCGCCGCCTGGGCCGAGGCGGACGCCTTCCGTGCCGGCCGGCCCGAGCGCGCCGGGGCCCCGCCGTACTGCATCGTGATCCCGCCGCCGAACGTGACGGGCTCCCTGCACATGGGCCACGCCCTCAACAACACGCTGCAGGACATCCTCTGCCGCTTCGAGCGCATGCGCGGCAAGGACGTGCTCTGGCAGCCGGGGACGGACCATGCCGGCATCGCCACCCAGATGGTGGTCGAGCGGCGGATGATGGAGCGTCAGGAGCCCGGCCGCCGCGAGATCGGCCGCGCGGCCTTCGTCGAGAAGGTCTGGGCCTGGAAGGCGGAATCCGGCGGCGCGATCGTCAACCAGCTGAAGCGGCTCGGCGCCTCGTGCGACTGGTCCCGCGAGCGCTTCACCATGGACGAGGGGCTGAGCCGGGCCGTGCTCAAGACCTTCGTCGACCTGCACCGGCAGGGCCTGATCTATCGCGACAAGCGGCTGGTGAACTGGGACCCGAAGTTCCAGACCGCGATCTCGGACCTGGAGGTCCAGCAGGTCGAGACCAGGGGCCATCTCTGGCACTTCGACTACCCGGTGGTGGACGAGGCCGGCAACGAGACCGGCGCCGTCATCACGGTGGCCACCACCCGCCCCGAGACGATGCTGGGCGACACCGGCATCGCGGTCCATCCCGAGGACGCGCGCTACACCGCGCTCGTCGGCCAGCGCGTGCGCCTGCCGCTGGTCGGGCGGCTGATCCCGATCGTGGCCGACACCTACTCGGATCCCGAGAAGGGCACGGGCGCGGTCAAGATCACGCCCGCCCACGATTTCAACGACTTCGACGTCGGCCGCCGCCACGGACTCGGCCTGATCAACGTCCTCGATCCCGAGGGCCGGATGCTGCTCGACGGCAACGCCGAGTTCCTCGACGGCGTCGCGCCCGAGCCGGAGGCCCTGGCGCTCCACGGCCTCGACCGGGCGCAGGCCCGCAAGGAGGTGGTGGCGCTGATGGAGGCGCGCGGTCGGCTGCGCGCGATCGAGCCGAACACCCACGCGGTCCCGCACGGCGACCGCTCGGGCGTGGTCATCGAGCCCTACCTGACCGACCAGTGGTACGTGAACGTCAAGCCGCTCGCGGAGCGCGCCCTCCAGGCAGTGCGCGACGGGCAGACCAAGTTCGTGCCCGAGAACTACGAGAAGATCTTCTTCCAGTGGCTCACCAACATCGAGCCGTGGTGCATCTCGCGCCAGCTCTGGTGGGGCCACCAGATCCCGGTCTGGTACGACGACGCCGGCGGCATCTTCGTCGCCGAGAGCGAGGCCGAGGCGCAGGCGGCGGCCGAGGCGCAGCACGGCCGGCCGGTCGCGCTCACCCGCGACGCGGACGTCCTCGACACGTGGTTCTCCTCGGCGCTCTGGCCGTTCTCGACGCTGGGCTGGCCCGACTCGACCCCGGAACTCGCGCGCTTCTACCCGACCAACACCCTGGTGACCGGCAAGGACATCCTGTTCTTCTGGGTCGCCCGGATGATGATGATGGGCCTGCACCTCACCGACCGGGCGCCCTTCGACACGGTCTACCTGCACACCCTGGTGCGGGACGCGTCGGGCGCGAAGATGTCGAAGTCGAAGGGGAACGTCGTCGATCCCCTGGAACTGATCGATCAGGTCGGCGCCGACGTCCTGCGCTTCACCCTCTGCGCGCTGGCCGTCCAGGGCCGCGACATCAAGCTGTCCACCGACCGGGTCCAGGGCTACCGCAACTTCGCGACCAAGCTCTGGAACGCCGCCCGCTTCGCCGAGCTGAACGGCTGCCGCCTGGACCCGGCCTTCGACCCGCGCTCCGCCACCGGCGCGATCAACCGCTGGGCGCTCACCGAGGCGGCCCGCGCGGTCGACGAGGTCGCGGGCGCCCTCGAGGCCTTCCGCTTCAACGACGCGGCGGCGGTGGCCTACCGCTTCGTCTGGAACATCTTCTGCGACTGGTATCTCGAGCTCGCCAAGCCGGTGCTCCAGGGCGAGGGCGTCGATCCGGCGATCCGGGCCGAGACGCAGGCGAGCGTGGCGTTCCTGATCGATCAGGTCGCCAAGCTGCTGCACCCGTTCATGCCGTTCCTCACGGAGGAGCTTTGGGCGATCAAGGGCGCCGACCTGCCGGAGCGCGGCCTGCTGACCCTGGCCGCCTGGCCGGACCTCGGCGGCCTCGCCGACGCGGCCGCGGAGGCCGAGGTCGGGTTCGTGGTCGATCTCGTCAGCCAGATCCGCTCGGCGCGGTCCGAGACCAATGTCCCGGCCGGCGCGCAGATCCCGCTGGTGATGGTCGGCGCCGCCCCGGAGGTGAGAGCGCGGGTTGAGGCGTGGCGCGACACGCTCCTGCGCCTCGCCCGGCTGTCAGAGATCACCTTCTCCGAGACGCCGCCGAGGAACTCGGTGCAGCTCCTGGTGCGCGGCAGCGTCGCCGCGCTGCCGCTGGAAGGCGTGGTCGACCTCGCGGCCGAGGTCGCGCGCCTGAAGAAGGAGCAGGGCAAGGCGCAGGGCGAGATCAAGAAGATCGACGCCAAGCTCGGCAACGCCGACTTCGTGGCCCGGGCGCCCGAGGAGATCATCGAGGAGAACCGGGAGCGCCGCGAGAGCGAGTCGGCGCGGCTGGCGAAGATCGAGGAAGCTCTGGTCCGGCTCAGCGGGGACTGAGCGCCCGTCCGGGAGCGCTCCGACGCGTCAGGCCCGCCCCGGGGGTGACCCGGCCCCGCAGGCTCGCCCGTCAGCGGCGGGTGCCGAGTGTGCCGGTGAACGCCCGCGGCCCGCCCCAACTGGCGGCGGACGCGTCGTTCGGGGTCCAGAAGCCGTCCTGCGACGCGCCCCGCGGATGCAGGGAATAGTCCGGTGGAACGTAGCCGCCCGACTGGTTCCAGTAGCCGGGCCGGAAGTTGGCGGCCGATTTCGCAACGCGCTCATCTCCGGGGCGGCGCGTATCGACGCTGTACGTTCTCTCGGAAACGCTGCGCGGCGCGCGACTTGCGACGACGGGCTTCGCG
The DNA here is from genome assembly GCF_900108435.1 of Methylobacterium sp. 275MFSha3.1. Taxonomy (NCBI): domain Bacteria; kingdom Pseudomonadati; phylum Pseudomonadota; class Alphaproteobacteria; order Hyphomicrobiales; family Methylobacteriaceae; genus Methylobacterium; species Methylobacterium sp. 275MFSha3.1. The sequence continues at coordinate 151,109 of NZ_FNWP01000007.1, forward strand.
TCGAAGTAATCACGGTAATCCGCGTACGACTCGACCGCCAGCGCGCCGACAGTCGACCCGAAGACCATGGCGACCGCCAACAGCACCTTCATTGTCAATTCCTCTGCCTACACATTCAAATCTGGCGGCACCGAGATTGCGCCGGCCCGCCGAACTGAGCGGTATTTAAGATCGACTCCCGGAAACGGCGGTGCCGGACAGCACGAGCCTGGATCCGGCCCAACCCGCGCCGGGTCGTCGGACCTCCGGTCTCGGTCACGCGCCGCGATCGCGCTGGGGCTCCGCGAGCGCTCGGCTACCTGTCCAAACGGTAATTTGATCGCCACGCCCGGGTCAGGCGCCGCGCCTTAGACAGATCCCATCGACGGCCGCGACCGCCGGCGTCGTCCCGATCAGTCCCGAGAGGTTGAGACCCCCATGACCGAGACCCGTCCCACTGGCCGCACCTCGCGCCGCGCCCTCGCCTCCGTGGCGGCCGCAGCGCTGATCGCCGGCGGTGCCATCGGCAGCGGCTATCTGCCGGCCGCGACCCCGGCCTACGCGCAGGCTCTGCCCAAGTCGCCGATCGAGGCGCCCGAGCACCCGCCGGGCTCGTTCGCCGGCATCGTCAACAAGGTGAAGCCGGGCGTCGTCTCGGTGAAGGTGAAGCTCGACGACTCGGCAAGCAGCGACGACGACGACGGTCCGAGCCAGGGGCGCAACCTCCAGAACGTGCCGCCGCAGCTGCGCGAGTTCTTCAAGCGGTTCGGCCAGAACGGCCCCGGCGGGATGCAGCCCCAGCATCAGGGCCCGCGCGGCGCGGTCGGCTCCGGCTTCATCATCTCGGCCGACGGCTACGTGGTCACCAACAACCACGTGGTCGACCACGCCAAGACCGTGCAGGTGACCCTGGACGACGGCCGCACCCTCGACGCCAAGGTTATCGGCAAGGATTCCAAGACGGACGTCGCGCTCCTCAAGATCACCGAGGGCTCGAACTTCCCGTACGTTCAGTTCGGCAAGTCGGCCCCCCAGGTCGGCGACTGGGTGGTGGCGATCGGTAACCCGTTCGGCCTCGGCGGCACCGTGACCGCCGGCATCGTCTCGGCCCGCGGCCGCGACATCGGTGCCGGCCCCTACGACGACTTCCTGCAGATCGACGCGCCGATCAACAAGGGCAACTCGGGCGGCCCGACCTTCAACGTCAACGGCGAGGTGGTCGGCATGAACACCGCCATCGCGTCCCCGTCGGGCGGCAGCGTCGGCCTCGCCTTCGCGATCCCCGCCGAGACCGTTCAGGCGGTGGTCGACCAGCTCCGGACCGACGGCAAGGTCGCCCGCGGCTACCTGGGCGTCCAGATCCAGCCCGTGACGCAGGACATCGCCGAGGGCCTGGGCCTCGACAAGGCCAAGGGCGCCCTGGTCGACCACGCCGAGAACGGCACCCCGGCGGCCAAGGCCGGCCTGAAGGCGGGCGACGTGATCGAGAAGGTCAACGGCGACACGGTGGACAGCGCCCGCGAGCTGTCGCGCAAGATCGCCGGCCTGAAGCCGGGCGCCAAGGTCGAATTGAGCTACCTGCGCGGCGGCAAGACCGACACCGCCACGGTGACGCTGGGCACGATGCCGACCGACGGCACCAAGATGGCGAGCCGCGACGACGACTCGGGCAACGGCCAGCCGCGGCTCGGCCTGCAGCTCGCCCCGGCCGGCGATGTCGGCCTGTCGGATCAGGGCGTCGCGGTGGTCCAGGTCGATCCCGACGGGCCGGCGGCCGCCAAGGGTATCGAGGCGGGCGACGTGATCCTCGACGTCGGCGGCCAGAGCGTGGCCCGTCCGTCGGACGTGGCGACGCAGATCCGGGCGGCCGAGTCGAGCGGGCGCAAGGCCGTGCTGATGCGGGTGAAGAGCGGCAAGGGCCAGACCCGGTTCGTGGCGGTCTCGCTCAACAAGAAGGCCGGCTGAGGCCGGTTTCTCCCGGCGCGGGGTCCGCCCCGCGCCGTCTCGTGGTGACCTCCGACTCGCGCTGGCCGAACAGGCCGGCGCTTTTTCGTGGCCCCTTCACCGCGACTGAGCGTCTGGGCGTCTCAGCGCCCCGGGACCGGTATGCCCAGTCCAGGCCCGAGCCGCGTCCGGCACCGTCCCAGCGCCGCGAAGGCGGCGTTCGAGTCCCGGGCGAGGCGCATGAGGTCTCCCAGGCGTGCCCGGCCGCGCGCGAAGGCGAAGAACACCGCGGCGATGTCGGGTTCGCCGTCCGGCGTGAGCGCCGAGGCCGCGAAGGCCGGTAGGGCCTGATCGGCCGGATCGCAGATCACGCGGACGGCCGCGAAGGGCAGCCCGTGCCGGCCCGCGAAGGACGCGGCCACGTGCGATTCCATGTCGACGGCCGCGGCGCCGGTGGTGGTCCGCAGGTCGGTCTTGCCGTCGACGGCGAGAACCGCGGTGTCGACGCCCGCCAGATCCGCCGGGATCACCCGCGGCCCGACGCCGGACAGGAGGTTGAGGAGCGTGGCCGACAGGTCGAGATCGGCGGCGCGCCGCCCCTTCTCGCTGACCACTCCGGTGCCGACCACGACGTCGCCCGGCCGGAGCGAGGGATCGAGGCCGCCCGCGATGCCGAAGCTGATCACAGCGCGGCAGCCGGGCTGGCCGCGGGCCTCCAGGAGCTGGCGGAGACGGTGAGGGTTGCCGCCGGCTCCCACGGCCTCGACCCCCTCCCCCGCCGCCATGCGGCGCTCGCGGGCGAGGCCGGTGACGGCCAGGACGGGTGCGGCGGGATCGATCATGGCGCGCTCGTGGACGAGTCCGGCGAGGTCCGCAAGAAGGCGCGAGCGCCGAGGCGGGGTCCGGGCCGGATCCGGCGCGGGGGGCGGCTCGTCCGGTCCCGCGCGATCGCTGTCTGAGGATGCCACGTGTCTCGTACCGGGGCTCGCGGATCGGCTGTCGGGACGGTCGAGCGCGCCGCGATCCGGCGGAGCGGAGCCGGCCCGTCGGGCCGGCTCCAGGACGTCAGCGGACGTCACATGCCGAACTGGACGCGCCGGCTGTTGCCACGCTTGAGGTTGCGGAAGCGCGCCATCGCCCAGAGCGGGAAGAACTTCGGGTAACCATGGTACCGCAGGTAGAAGACCCGCGGGAAGCCCGTGGCGGTGTAGCGCTCCTCCTTCCAGAACCCGTCCGCGCCCTGCGTGCGGGTCAGGAAGTTGATGCCCCGGGTCACGGCCGGATCGTCGACCGCGCCGGCCGCCATCAGGGCGAGCAGCGCCCAGGCGGTCTGCGAGGCGGTGGACGAGCCGGGCTCGAAGGCCGGGTCGATCTTGTACGAGGAGGCGTCCTCACCCCAGCCGCCGTCCGGGTTCTGGATCCGGATCAGCCAGGACACGGCCTTCTGGATGCGCGGATCGGCGGAGTCGACCCCGGCGGCGTTGAGGGCGCAGAGCACCGACCACGTGCCGTAGATGAAGTTCATGCCCCAGCGGCCGTACCACGAGCCGTCCTCCTCCTGATCGTTCAGGAGGTAGTTCACGCCGCGGTCGAGGGCGCGGGAGGTCTCCCGGGTCTCGCCGAGCTGGGACAGCATCCCGACCACGCGGGCGGTCACGTCCGCGGTCGGCGGGTCGAGCAGCGCGCCGTGATCCGAGAACGGGATGTGGTTGAGGTACATGTGGTTGTTGTCGGCGTCGAACGCCGCCCAGCCACCGTCCTCGGATTGCAGACCCTCGACCCATTCCCGGGCGCGGGCGATCGCGGCCTTGTAGTCCGGCATGCCGGCGACGAGGCCGTGCTGATGCATGGCCCGGTCCATCGCCATCACCACCACGGCGGTGTCGTCGAGGTCGGGATAGTGCGCGTTGGCGTACTGGAACGCCCAGCCGCCCGGCCGGACCTTCGGCTTGCGCGCCGCCCAGTCGCCGACGATGTCGAGCACCTGCCGGGGCTTCAGCCAGTCCAGACCGGCACGGGCCTGGGCCTCGGCCTCGGGGCCGCCGGCCTCGAGCAGCGCGTGGCTCGCGAGCGCCGTGTCCCAGACCGGCGATACGCAGGGCTGGACGTAGGCCTCGTCGGCCTTCTCGACGACGAGCTTCTCGATGGCGTCGCAGGCGACGCGGACCTGCGGGTGATCGGGCCGGTAGCCCATCACCTCGTACATCAGCACCGAGTTGACCATGGCGGGGAAGATGGCGCCCAGGCCGTCCTCGCCGTTGAGGCGCTCGCTCACCCAGGCGCGCGCCATCTCCATGGCGCGCTGCCGGCTCTTGCGCGGCAGGTGGTTCTCGACCCGCTGCAGCACCCGGTCGATGAAGCCGAAGATCGGCGTCCAGGGCCACGTGGCGTGGGGCGAGCCCGGCCAGGAGCGGACGCTCTCCGGCGGGGTGACGAACAGCTCCTGCACGCTGATGCCGCGGGGATTGCGCGCCCGGGGCTTGGTCGCCTGGAGCACGAACAGCGGCACCACGGTGGTGCGGGCCCAGTAGCTGATCTTGTCGAGGTGGAACGGGAACCACTTCGGCAGGAACATCACCTCGACGGGCATCACCGGCACGGCGCGCCAAGGCACCTCGCCGTAGAGGGCCAGCATGAAGCGGGTGAACACGTTGGCGTTGGCCGCGCCGCCGCGGGACAGGATGCCCTCGCGCGCCCGGCGCATGTGCGGCGCCTCGATGTCGTCGCCGATCATCTTGAGGGCGAAATACGCCTTGACCGTGCAGCTCATGTCGAACGGCCCCTCGTGGACGAGGGCCCATCCGCCGTGCCGACCCTGCGTGCGGCGGAGGTAGTTGCCGATCTTGGCCTCCAGGTCGCCGGGGACCTGGGTGCCGCGGAAATGGTGGAACAGGATGTACTCGGACGGAATCGTCGCATCCGCCTCGAGCTCGAAGCAGATATGCCCGTCGTCGTGCGCCAGGGCGGTCAGCGCGCGCGTCGCCTGCGCCACGCCGCGCTCGACGTCCTCGAGCGAGATCCCTTGAGTCTTCGAGCGCTGCAGCGCCTCGACTTTGCTAACGGCCTCTCTCATAGTCCTCGCCTCGAACGACCGCCTCGCGGCGGACGCCATGCCTCAAGCTGCGCCGCGCACCTGGGTTCCAGCACGCGCGGCAGATCCCGCACGCAAGGAACGTGCGGCCGTCTGGCCAGAGCGGATCGCTCCCTCGATCGTCGACGGCAGGCCGGTGGCGGTCCAATCGCCTGCCAGGACGAGATTGTCGTAGGCGGTTTCGGCCTTCGGGCGCCGCGCGGCTTCCGCCGGCGTCGCCGCGAAGGTCGCACGCTTCTCCTTTACGATCTGCCAGCTGGGCAGGTCCGGTGCAAGGTTGCACAACTGTGCGATCTCGGCCCAGATCTGCCGCGCGAGGTCTTCGCGGGGCACGTCGAGGAGCCGGTCGGCACCGCTGATCGTGACCGAATACCGGTCGGGATAGGCGAAAAGCCACTCCGTGAGGCTGTTGACCACGCCGAGGACGAGCGGGCTGCCGGGCTTCGGCACCAGCGCGAAATGCGCGTTCACGATAGAGCGGAATTCCACCGGTGCGAGGAGACCGGGCAACACCTCCCGGGCGACCCACGGCGGCAGCGCCAGCACGACGCCGTCCTCCGGACCGAGGGTCTCGGCACCGTCCGAGAACACGAGCTGTCCGACGCGGCCGTCCGCGAGGTCGAGGCCGCGCAGGCGCCGGCCGAGGCGGATCTCGCAGCCGCGGCTCGTGAGGTAGCGGATCGCCGGATCCACGAAGGCGTAGGACAGCCCTTCGACGGCCACGAGCGGGCGGCAGGCCTTGCCGCCCGCCCCCAGGGTCTCGCGCAGGATCCGCGCCGCCAGCCCGACGTCGCTGTCGCGGGGCTCGGTGTTGAGGGCCGCGAGCAGCACCGGGTGCCAGAGGCGCCGGTAGAGCGTGCCCTCGCAGGCCATGTGGGCGCCGATCGTGCCGCCCGCGCCCTCCGCCTTGCCGGAGGCCGCGCGCAGGATCCCGAGGGGCGCGAGGTAGTCCCGCGCCCGGGTGCCGGGGACGCGGCGGGCCGGGCTCATGACCCACCAGGGCAGCCGCCCGGCGTTGGGCCGCAGGCGCCAGCGCTCGCCGGTCTTCAGGTCGGCGAAGTCGAACTCCGCCACGTCCGGCCCCACCAGGGCGTCGGCCGGCGCGCCGATCGTCCGGAGGAACCCGAGGGAATCGGCGTTGCCGGACAGGAGCAGGTGGTTGCCGTTGTCGATGGTCAGGCCGAGGGCCGGGTCGTAGTACGAGCGGCAGCGGCCGCCGGCCTGCTTGGCGGCCTCGTGCAGGACCACCCGGGCGCCGGATTCGGCGAGCGCGACGGAAGCGGCGAGGCCGGCGAGGCCGGCGCCGACGACGTGGACGGTGCCCATCAGATCAGGCCGTGCCGGACGACGACGCCCAGCAGCGCGAGCTTGCCGGGCTTCACCCGGGCACGGGGCATCGCCCAGCCGCGCGCGAGGACCGCCTTGAGGTAGAGGTGATAGGCGGCGGCCATCAGCCGGGCGGCCTTGGTCGCCTTGCGGGGGCTGCGCCGGATGATCTCCCAGGTCGCCTGGTAATGGTCCTCGGCCTCGCGGGCGAGGGAGATGCAGACCTCGCCGATGCGGGGGTGGCCGATCGCCTCGGCCGGCGTCGGGTCGGTGAGGCCGATCGCCCGGAGCTTCTCGCGCGGCAGGTAGAGGCGGCCGCGCTCGGCATCCTCGTCGATATCGCGCAGGATGTTGGTGAGCTGGAGCGCGCGGCCCTGGTGCCACGCCAGCCGGATGCCGTCCGCCTCCGGCATGCCGAAGATCCGCACCGACAGCCGGCCGACCGCGCTGGCGACCCGGTCGCAGTAGAGGTCGAGGGTCTCGGCGTCGGGGGCGACGATGTCCGCGACGGCGTCCATCGCCATGCCGTCGATGACCGCCTGGAAATCCTCGCGCTTCAGGCCGAATCGGCGCACGGGCTCCACGAGGTCGCGCACCCGCGGGGCCGGGCGGCCGGCGTAGAGCGCGTCGATATCGGCCCGCCAGCGGTCGAGCTCGACCTGCCGGACGGCCCGGGTGCCGCCGTCGTCGGCGACGTCGTCGACGGCGCGGCAGAAGGCGTAGACGGCGTACATCGCCTCCCGCCGCTCCTTCGGCAGCAGGCGCATCGCCGTGTAGAAGGAGGAGCCGGCGGCGGGCAGCGCCGGGGCGGCGCTCGCGTGGTCCTGGGCGGGCGTGGCGGTGGCGGTCACGAGCGGATTCCCTGAGCCGCGGCCCGGACGGTCCGGCCGCGGAAGGGCCGGCGCGCCAGGGTGGCGGCGACGCCGCCCAGCGCCGTCAGCGCGAAGGCGGCCTTGCCGTGATGGACTTTCTCCGAGAGCGGGTCGCGCTCCAGCAGGCCCCGGCTCAGCACGACGGCGAGCCGGTGGATGGCGGCGATCTCCAGAGACAGGCGCAGGTCGTCGATCAGGTCCGGCAGGACCGCGCCCTCGTCGAGGAGGTCGAGGCAGCGCTGCGCCAGTTCGCGGATCGCGGCCCGGAGCTGCGGCGGCGCCTCGGCCTCGCCGAGCATCGCCACGGTGGCGCCGTGGCGGTCGAGGCAATCCTGCGGGAGGTAGACCCGGTCGAGCGCCGCGAAGTCCTTGCCGCAATCCTGGAGGTGGTTGATCACCTGGAGCGCCGCGCAGATGGCGTCGGACGCCCGGTAGACCCGGGCCGGGTCTTCGCCGTGCACGTCGAGGACGTAGCGGCCCACCGGCATCGCCGAGTAGCGGCAGTAGTGGATCAGCTCGTCCCAGTCCGCGTAGCGGTTCTTGCGCGCGTCCATGCGGAACGCGTCGAGGAGTTCCAGGGCGTGCCGGGGCGGCAGGCCGCGGGCCGCGAGCTCGCGCTTCAGCGGCTCGGCCTCGGGATCGGACGGCCCGGCGCCGGTGAGCGCGTCGGCGAGGCGATCGAGCAGCTCGATCTTGCGTTCGGGCGACAGGGCGGCGTGATCGGCCACGTCGTCGCCGGCGCGGACGAAGTTGTAGAACGCCAGGATCGCGCCCCGGTGGCGGGGATGGATCAGGTGCGAGGCGACGGGGAAGTTCTCGTCGCGGTGCCCCTTGCCGGAGCGCGTCGCGGTGGCGGAATCGAGGGTGCTCATGCGAGGTAGCCCGCCTCCCGGAACCACGTGATCGCGTCCGACAGGCCCTCGCGGTACGGCCGGGCCGTGTAGCCGAGTTCGGCGCGCGCCTTCCTGTCCGAGAAGAACATCCGGTAGCGCGACATGCGGATCCCGTCGATCGTCGCGAAGGGCTGCCTGCCGGTGACCCGCGCGGCGAGCTGCGCGAAGAACGCCACCGGGTAGACGGCGGCCCGGGGCAGATTCACGGTCGGCGGCTTGCGCCCGACCATGCCGGCGATGTCGGCGAGCATCTGCGAGAGGAACACGTCCTCGCCGCCGAGGATGTAGCGCTCGCCGATGCGGCCCTTGCGCAGCGCCAGGAGGTGCCCCTGGGCCACGTCGTCCACGTGGGCGAGGTTGAGCCCGGTATCGACGAAGGCCGGCATCTTGCCGAGCGCCGCCTCCTGGATGATCCGGCCGGTCGGCGTCGGCTTGACGTCGCGGGGGCCGATCGGCGTCGACGGGTTGACGATCACCGCCCGCAGGCCGTCCCGGGCGACCATCTCCTCGACCACCCGCTCGGCCACGACCTTGCTGCGCTTGTAGGCGCCGATCGCGGTCTCGGGCGTCAGCGGCATGGTCTCGTCGGAGGGCGTGACGCCGTCGGCCGGCGGTTTGATCGTCGCGACGCTCGACGTGTAGACGACACGCTCCACGCCGGCCTCGAGCGCCGCGCGCATCATCAGGCGCGTGCCGTCGCGGTTGGTGCGGACGATCTCCTCCATGTCCGGCGCCCAGAGCCGGTAATCGGCTGCGGCGTGGATCAGGTAGCGCTGGCCGCGCATCGCCGCCGCCACGGCGGCCGGATCGCGCATGTCGCCCTCGGCGATCTCGACGTCGGTCCAGGTGAGGTTGCGGCGGGGGCTCGACGCGCGCACGAGGATGCGCACCGGGAAGCCGGCCCGGCGGAACACGTCGACCAGGGCTGAGCCGAGGAAGCCGCTCGCGCCGGTGATCAGCACGGGACCGACCTCGGACGGGCCGGAAGCTGGGGCCTCTGCCATCGCGGATCTGGAGGATTACCGAAAACCAGTGCGGCCGGGGATCCCCAGCCGCGCCGCGCTTGTGTCATCGAACCGCCCGAGCGGCAAGCTTGAGCGGTGCCGGACAGGGTCGCGCCGCGGCGCGGCACGCGCCCGTGGGCGTGTTCCGCACAACAGGCGGGGCCGTCCCGGCAGGGCCCGGCACGGGACGCGCGGCCCGATCCCCGCGGCCGCGGGGAGTTCGGGCCCGCCACCCAAGCCGCGACCCACGACGCGACCTTGCCACGACCTTGCCAGGTCGCGAAAAACCGACTATGCGCCGCCCCTCGCGTTCGCTCCGGCCGGGGGCTGAACGGACGGTGCCGCTCGCGGCACAGGGCTCTCCCAGATCCCGTCGTCCGGTGTCTCCGCCTTCGATCAACCGCTCGGGCCTGAAAATCGGCTCGAAGGGCTTGGCGCCGAGCGTAGCGCGAGATGAACCGGCCCGAATCAGCCGCCTTCCGGCGGCCGGGCTCCTTTTGACGATGAAAGGCCCGACAATGCCTCTCTACGAGCATGTGCTCTTGGCCCGCCAGGACGTGACGTCCCAGCAGGTCGAGACGATGATCGACACCTACAAGGGTGTGATCGAGCAGAACGGTGGCCGTCTCGAGAAGATCGAGATGTGGGGCGTGAAGTCCCTCGCCTACCGGATCAAGAAGAACCGCAAGGCGCACTTCGCCCTCCTCAACATCGACGCCCCGCCGGCCGCCATCGCCGAGATGGAGCGCCAGATGCAGATCTCCGAGGACGTGCTGCGCTTCATGACCATCCGGGTCGAGGAGCTCGATTCCGAGCCGTCCGCCATGATGCAGAAGCGCGACCGCGACGACCGCAAGGATCGCGAGCGCGGCCGTCGTCGCGATGACGAGGGCTTCGGCGGTGGCGGCTTCGGCGGCGACCGTGGTGACCGCGGCGATCGCGGTGACCGCGGCGAGCGCAGCTTCGGCGGGGAGGGCTAACCCATGGCATTCGGTGCTGGTGCGGGCGGCGGACGCCGTCCCTTCTTCCGTCGTCGCAAGACCTGCCCGTTCTCCGGCGCGAACGCGCCGAAGATCGACTACAAGGACGTCAAGCTCCTGTCCCGCTACGTGTCCGAGCGCGGCAAGATCGTGCCGTCGCGGATCACCGCGGTCTCGGCCAAGAAGCAGCGCGAGCTCGCCCAGGCGATCAAGCGCGCCCGCTTCCTCGGCCTGCTGCCCTACGTGATCAAGTAGGCCATCAGAACCCGCCGGCCCGGCATCTGCCCGGGCCGGCCCTCCCAGAGGGCGGCTCGCGCCGCCCGATCGTTGGGGCGCGTAGCCGCCTCTAACCCTGCCGTACCGGCAGCGGGACAGCGGAATTCATGGCACAGCACATCGGCATCGGTATCGGCGCGGGCCTCGTCTCCGCACTCCTGTTCGGGGTGCTGCTGAAGGCGACGCCGCTCGCGATCCTGCTCTACCTCGTGGCGCCGCTGCCGATCCTGATCGTCGGCCTGGGCTGGAGCCACAAGGCCGCGCTCGCCGCGGCCGCCGCCGGCAGCCTCGCGCTGGTCCTGGTGATCGCGCCCTTCCTGGGACTGGCCTTCGCGGCCTACATCGCCCTGCCCGCCTGGTGGCTCGCCTACCTCGCGCTCCTCGGGCGCGAGACGCCCGCCGGCCTCGAATGGTACCCGACCGGCCGCCTGCTCGGCTGGATCGCCGCCACGGCCGCCCTCGCCTTCATCGCCATCGCGGTCCTGTCGTCGCCGAACCACGCCGCCTTCGACGCGCAGCTGCGCGGGCTCGCCCAGACCCTGGTCCAGACGCGGCTGCCCTCCGCCCGCCCGTCCCCCGAGACCCCGCGCGCAGATGCCCCGCGCGCCGACGCGCCCTCGACCGGCGGCGAGGCGGGCGGCAAGGACGGGGCGGCGACGCCCGGTCCGGCCCCGCAGGCCGACGCCGACCCGGCGGACGTGACGCGGGCCGAGGTGGCGGACGCCCTCGCCCGCGTCGTGCCCGCCTTCGCGGCGAACGGCCTCGCCCTGCTGCTGGCCTTCTACCTCTGGGCGTCGGCCCGGATCGTGAAGATCTCCGGCCGCCTGCCGCGGCCCTGGCCCGACATCCCCTCCACCGCCATGCCGCGCAGCACGCTCGTGGCGGTCGCGGCGGCCGTCGGGATGTGCTTCGCGCCCGGCTATGTCGGCGTGTTCGGGGTCGCGCTGCTCGGCGCGTTCAGCGCCGCCTTCGCCCTCCAGGGGCTCGCCGCCTTCCACGACCGCTCCCGCGGCCGGCCGGGGCGCGGGCTCATGCTGTTCGGCATGTACCTGATCCTGTTCGTGACCCAGGGCATCGCCCTGGTCGCCCTGACCCTGTTCGGCCTCGCCGACACAGCCCTCGACCGCCGACGCCCCAAGGGCGATCCGGCGCCGTGAGACCCCGGCCCGCGTGGCCGAACACCTGAAGGAGAAAGACCATGGAAGTGATCCTGCTCGAGCGCGTGGCCAAGCTGGGCCAGATGGGCGAGACCGTGAATGTCCGTCCGGGCTTCGCCCGCAACTTCCTGCTCGCCCGCGGCAAGGCCCTGCGCGCGACGGAAGCCAACAAGAAGCACTTCGAGGCCCAGCGCGCCCAGCTCGAGGCTCGCAACCTCGACCGCAAGAAGGACGCCGAGGTCGTCGCCGAGAAGCTGAACGGCCAGAGCTTCGTCCTCATCCGTCAGTCCGGCGAGACCGGCGTGCTGTACGGCTCGGTCTCGACCCGCGACCTCGCCGAGGTCGTCGCGAAGGAGGGCTTCACGGTCGATCGCGGTCAGTTCACCCTGAACCAGCCGATCAAGACCCTGGGCCTTCACACGGTCCCGGTGGTGCTGCACCCCGAGGTCGAGGTGGAGATCACCGTCAACGTCGCCCGCAGCCCCGAGGAGGCCGAGCGTCAGGCCCGCGGCGAGTCGGTGACCGAGCGCGAGGCGTTCAACCTCGACGACCTCGGCCTCGAGGTCGGTCAGGCGCTGGCCGATGCCGGCGAGGGCGCCGACGACCGCGGCTGATCCCCGTTTTCAGGCTTGACCGGCCGGCCAACCGGCCGGTCAAGCCTGCGGCGGCGTGGCCGGGCAGCGAGGCCGACCCCGCCGTGTATACCGGTGAACACTGGGGATGATGGTCCCCGAGACTTGACACGTTCCAGTTTTGTTCCAGCATGGACGCCCGCCCCTCGCGAGAGTCGGCGGGCGTCCGCTTTTCCGCGCCCCGGCCCGGGAGAACCGGCCGTCGGCTAGGCTTCGGTAACCATACCGGCGCCAAGGTCGTGCGGTGTGATCCTGGCGCGCCCGCCGCGGCGCCTGATACGGAGTCGTCCGCCGATGGCCTTGCCCAATGCGCTCACGGCCAAGCTCGAAGCGGTCCAGGCCGAGTACCGCGTCGCCCCGCACAACATCGACGCGGAGCAGGCGCTGCTGGGCGCGATTCTGGTGAACAACGACGCCTATTACCGGGTGTCAGACTTCCTGCTGGCCGAGCACTTCATGGAGGATGCCCACCAGCAGATCTTCACGGTGGCGGCCTCCCTGATCAAGGCCGGCAAGCTCGCCACGCCCATCACCATGAAGACCTATCTGGGCGACGCCGATTTCGGCGGCCAGACGGTGATGCAGTACCTCGCGCGCCTCGCCGCCGACGCGACGACGGTGATCAACGCCGGCGAGTACGGCCGCACGATCTACGACCTCGCCATCCGTCGCCGGCTGATCACCATCGGCGAGGATCTGGTGAACGGCGCCTACGAGGCGCCGGTGGAGCAAGCGCCCAGGGACCAGATCGAGGAGACCGAGCGCCGGCTCTACGAGCTGGCTGAGGCCGGACGCTACGACGGCGGCTTCCAGAAATTCTCGGACGCGCTGACCGCCGCGGTCGACATGGCCGCCAAGGCCTACCAGCGCGACGGCAAGCTCTCGGGCATCGCCACGGGTCTGTCCGACCTCGACGCCAAGATGGGCGGCCTGCAGCCCTCCGATCTGATCATCCTCGCGGGCCGCCCGGCCATGGGCAAGACCTCGCTGGTGACCAACATCGCCTTCAACATCGCCAAGGCCTATCGCGGCGAGAAGCAGCCGGACGGCACGACCCGGACCGTGAACGGCGGCATCGTGGGCTTCTTCTCGCTGGAAATGTCGGCCGAGCAGCTCGCCACCCGCATCATCGCCGAGCAGTCGGGCGTGCCCTCCTACAAAATCCGCCGCGGCGACATCCGTCCGGAAGATTTCTACAAGATCACCGACGCCGCCCGGGACATGCAGACGATCCCGTTCTACATCGACCAGAGCGGCGGCATCTCGATCGCCCAGCTCGCCGCCCGGGCCCGGCGCCTGAAGCGCCAGAAGGGGCTCGACCTGCTGATTGTCGATTACCTCCAGCTGCTGTCGGGCTCCGGCAAGCGCAGCGACAACCGCGTGCAGGAGATGACCGAGATCACCACGGGCATGAAGGCGCTCGCCAAGGAGCTGGCGGTGCCGATCATCGGCCTGTCCCAGCTCTCCCGTCAGGTGGAGAACCGCGACGACAAGCGCCCGCAGCTCGCCGACCTGCGCGAATCGGGCTCGATCGAGCAGGACGCCGACGTCGTCATGTTCGTGTTCCGCGAGGAGTACTACGTCGGGAACAAGAAGCCCCGCGAAGGGACCGAGGAGTTCTTCGCCTGGGAAGCCGAGATGCAGCGCGTCCACGGCAAGGCCGAGGTGATCCTCGGCAAGCAGCGTCACGGCCCCACCGGCACCGTGGAGCTGCAGTTCGACGCGAACATCACCCGGTTCTCGAACCTCGCGCAGACGGACCGGATCCCCGAGCAGATGTGAGCGTCGCGCCGTCATCGCGAGCGCGGCGAGGCGAGCCGGGCCGGCGCGCGATCGCCGAGTGTGGCGCCGGCTGGATTGCTTCGCTGCGCTCGCAAGGACGGTGAGGAGCTTTGCTGACCGGGACTCGGAGCGATGTCCCGGTCGTTCTGGCCTTCGTCGGGAGCCGCGAACCATCGCCAAGCCCGGCCGTTGTGGGAGGGTGTGTCCCGCCGCGGCAGGAGCGACGATGAGCGAGCCGACCCCTCCGAAGATGCCGTACTGGCACGTCTACACCGATGCGGAGGGTGTGAGCCGCCAGGAGCTGTTCCACCTCGAGCGGTTCAAGTTCGAGGGGATCAACCCCGAGACCGCGCCGCAGTGGAACGACAAGATGGACCCGGCGCCGTCGGTCGTGACCTTCACGGTCCTGCCGGTCGGCTGGGTCGGTGAGTGGCACGAGAATCCGCGGCCGCAATGGATCGCCGTCCTGTCGGGCCGCTGGTTCGTCGAGACGATGGACGGCCACCGGGTCGAGATGGGCCCGGGCGAGCTGATGATGGGCGAGGACCAGAACACGAAGGCGCGCGACGGCCGGAAGGGCCACCTGTCCGGCACGGTAGGCGACGAGCCCTGCACGATGATCGTGACCGGGCTCCAGGTCGAGCCGACCGTCAATCAGCCCGGCCGCTTCAAGTAGGGGCGGTTCCATGGACGACTTCGAACTCACGCAGCCGCGCTTCAAGGCCTACATCCTGCCGAACGCGCCGCTGCAGAAGCTCGCGGACGGGTTCCGCTGGACCGAGGGCCCGGTCTGGTTCGGCGACCGCGACGAGCTCCTGTTCTCGGATCTCCCCAACAACCGGGTGATGCGCTGGTCGGAATCCGCCGGCCTGAGCGTCTACCGCGAGGCGAGCGACTTCGAGAACGGTCACGCCCGCGACCGCCAGGGGCGGATGCTGTCCTGCTCGCACCGCGGCCGGCGCATCAATCGGACCGAGCTCGACGGGCGGGTCACCGGCCTGGTCGAGCATTACCGGGGGCGACGCCTGAACTCGCCCAACGACATCGTCTGCAAGTCGGACGGGACGATCTGGTTCTCGGACCCGCCCTACGGCATCCAGACCGACTACGAGGGCGGCAAGCAGGAATCCGAGCTGCCCGCCGCCGTCTACCGCTTCGATCCGCGCGACGGCTCGCTGCGGGTGGTGGCCGACGACTTCCAGGGGCCGAACGGGCTCTGCTTCTCGCCCGACGAGCGCAGGCTCTACATCGTCGAGACCGGGCTGCAGTTCGACACCGATCCGCTCCAGCACGTGCGCGTCTTCGACGTGGCCGAGGACGGAAGCCTGTCGGGCGGCGACGTGTTCTGCCGGATCGCGCCCGGTAACGCCGACGGCATCCGGTGCGACGAGCACGGCAATGTCTGGTCGAGCGCCGGGGACGGGGTCCACTGCATCGACCCCGGCGGCGAGCTGGTCGGCAAGATTTTCGTGCCCGCGACGGTCGCCAATCTCACCTTCGGCGGACGCAACGACAGCCGCCTTTTCCTGTGCGCCTCGCAGGCGCTCTACGCGATCTACGTGAACGTGCGGGGAGCGCCGCTCCTGTGAGCGGCACCGCTCCCGAGGGCGGCGTGCGGGCCCTCACGGGGTTCGGCCGCACGGTCGCGGACCTCGCCGTCACGGAGGCCTTCTACCGGGACGGGCTCGGCTTCGCGCGGGCCGCCCCGCCGGAGCCGGTTCCCGCCGCGCAGGCGGAGGCGATGGGGCTCGCGGACCGGCGCGCCACCCAGCTGCGCATGCGCCTCGGCGGGCAGACCGTGACCTTCCTGGCGGTCGATCCGCCCGGCGCGCCCTACCCGGCCGATCCCGCGGCGACCGACCCGTTCTTCCAGCACCTCGCGATCCCGGTCCGCGACATGGAAGCCGCGGCCGCGCGACTGGCACGGCTCGCCCCGACGCCGATCAGCCGCGGCGGGCCGCAGCGCCTGCCGGCCTCCACGGGGGGTGTGATCGCCTACAAGTTCCGCGACCCCGACGGGCATCCCCTGGAGCTGATCTTCTTCCCCGACGGCCCCGCGGCCGCCCGCTGGCGCGACGCGCCGGGCCTGTTCCTGGGGATCGATCACTCGGCGATCACCGTCACCGACCTCGACGCCACCCTGGCCTTCCTGACCGGCCCCCTCGGGCTGGCGGTGACGGAGCGCGGCCTGAACCGCGGGCCGGAGCAGGCGCGCCTCGACGGAGTCGACGATCCGCAGGTCGACGTGATCGCCCTGTCGCCGCCGGACCCCGCGCCGCACGTGGAGCTCCTGCATTACCGCACGCCCGCGACCGAGCGGCGGCTCGTCGTCGAGCCCGCCGACCGGGCCGCCACCCGCTACGTGTTCACCGCAGCGGATCCGCGGGCCCTGTCGCGGCGCCTGCGCGAGAGCGGGCGAACGCCGCGGACCTCCGCCGACGGCACGGCAGCCTACTGCGCCGGCCCGGACGGACACGGCTTCTTGTTCGTGCGCGGCTGAGGCCTCCGCGCCGCGAGCGTGCTCCGGGCTTGACGCGTCGCCCCTCCGGCGTCCAATCCGGCCGCCCCGGAGGTGAGTTAGATGCCGCTCCTCGCCCTGCCCTTTCCGGCCATCGATCCGGTGGCGATCGCGATCGGGCCGATCACGATCAAATGGTACGCGCTCGCCTACATCGCCGGCCTGATCGGCGGCTGGTATTACGCACGCCGCCTCGTCATGGCCGACAGCCTCTGGGGCGTGGTGAAGCGCCCGCAGGTCGTCGACATCGACGACCTCGTCGTCTGGGTGGCGCTCGGCGTCGTGCTCGGCGGGCGGATCGGCTACGTGCTGTTCTACAATCTGCCGATGTACATCGCCGATCCGTGGGAGATCCTGGCGATCCGCAACGGCGGCATGTCGTTCCACGGCGGCTTCATCGGGGCCATCCTGGCCTTCGTGCTGTTCGCCCGCGGGAAAGGTCTCAACGCCTACACGCTCCTCGATATCGGCGCCGTGGTGGTGCCGATCGGCCTGTTCTTCGGCCGGATCGCCAATTTCGTGAACGGCGAGCTCTGGGGCCGCGTGGCGCCGGACTTCCCTTACGCGATCGTGTTCCCGAGCGGCGGCCCGCTGCCGCGCCACCCGAGCCAGCTCTACGAGGCCGCCACCGAGGGCCTGCTGCTGTTCATCGTGATGGCGGTCAGCGTCCGCCGGTTCGGCTTCCGCAAGCCCGGGCTCCTCGGCGGCATCTTCGTCCTCGGCTACGCGCTGGCCCGGACCGTCTGCGAGTTCTTCCGCGAGCCGGATCGCCAGCTCGGCTTCCTGTTCGGCGACCATCTCGGTCCGATGGGCGGCGGCGTGACCATGGGCATGCTGCTGTGCGTGCCGATGATGATCGTCGGCCTGACCTACATCGTGCTGGCCGCGACCGGCCGGACACGGCCCCGCCATCCGGTGGAAGCGCCGGCCGCCGAGGCCGCCCGCAAGGCGGCCGTCGAGGCGTGACCCCCCTCGGAACCGAGATCGCGGCGCTGATCCGGCAGAACGGGCCGATCGGCGTCGACCGCTACATGGCCCTCTGCCTCGGCCACCCGGTCCACGGCTACTACCGCACCCGTGATCCCCTGGGCGCTCAGGGCGACTTCACCACCGCGCCCGAGATCAGCCAGATGTTCGGCGAGCTGCTCGGTGCCTGGACAGCCTACGTCCGCGGCCCGATCGGGTCGCCGGATCCGCTCCTCCTGGTGGAGCTGGGGCCCGGCCGCGGCACGCTGATGGCGGACGCGCTGCGCGCGTTGCGGGCAGCGCTCCCGGGGGTGCGCGTGGCACCGCACCTCGTCGAGACGAGCCCGGTGCTGCGGGCCGCGCAGGCGCGCGCCCTCGCCGGGACCGGTGCCGCGTGGCACGACAGCGTCGAGACGCTGCCCGAGGGGCCGGCGATCATCCTGGCCAACGAGTTCTTCGACTGCCTGCCGGTGCGCCAGTTCGAGCGCCGGCCGTCGGGCTGGCACGAGCGGCAGATCGGTCTCGATCCGGCGGGCGGCCTCGCTTTCGGCCTGTCGCCGGAGCCGGTCCCGGGCCTCGCGGCGGACGGCCCGGACGGCGCGCTGATGAGCGTGCCGGCGGCCGGCCTCGCGCTGATCCGCGCGCTGGCGCGGCGGCTGTGTTCCGAAGGCGGCGCCCTGCTGACCATCGATTACGGCCATGTGCGTCCGGGCTTCGGCGACACCCTCCAGGCGCTGGCGGGACATCGCTTCGCCGACCCGCTGGCGGAGCCCGGCGAGGCGGACCTGACGCATCACGTCGATTTCGCCGCCCTCGCCCAGGCGGCGCGGGCCGAGGGCGCCGCGATCCATGGCCCCGTCGATCAGGGCGACTTCCTGGCCGCCCTCGGACTCGGGGCCCGTGCCGAGCGTCTGAAGGCACGGGCGAGCCCCGCGCAAGCCGCCGCGATCGACGCTGCGACCGCGCGCCTGACCGATCCGGCCCGGGGCGGGATGGGAAGCCTGTTCAAGGTGCTGGCGGTGAGCGGCCCGTCCGTCGGGCCGCTCCCGGGATTTCCGGGGCTCTGAGCCGCCGGGACGATGCGCGGCCCCGTCCGGGCCGGCTACTCTCAGCCGAAGGAGCCGAAGCCGGAATCGGTCTGGCTGGCGGGCCGCGGAGTCGGCGGCGCGGGCGGGTTGAGGTCGGTCGGGTCGAAGGCGGCGGGCTCTCCCGTGACGGGGTGGGCAGGCGCGCTCGGAATCCGGGGCTCTTCGGCCTCGGGCGTCTCGGGCAGGGCGTCGGTCTCGATCCCTCGTGACATCGCGATCCTTCTCAAGGCGGGGCCGGATCGGCTCCGTACTGCAATGCAGCAAGAATCTGACGGTTGAACGACATCGTCAAGGGTCCGCCCTTGCGCTATCGGGGCGCGACAGGGGCAAGCGCGAGGCCGACCGTGACCGCAGGCATGTTCATCGAGGCGCCGGAACTCTCCGCCCATGCGGGCGTGCGCCACGCCTTCTTCACCCGCGTCGGCGGGGTCTCCGAGGGCCTGTACGCGTCGCTCAATGGCGGTCTCGGCTCCCAGGACGCGCCGGAGCGCGTCGCCGAGAACCGGGCGCGGATGTGCGCGCAGCTCGGCTTGGCGCAGGACCGGCTGGTGAGCCTGTATCAGGTCCACTCGGCCGACGTGGTCACCGTCGAGGCCCCCTTCGCGGCGGAGCGGCCGAAGGCCGACGCCATGGTGACGCGCGTTCCGGGCCTAGCGCTCGGCATCGCCACCGCGGATTGCGGGCCGATCCTGTTCGCGGATCCCGAGAACGGCGTCGTCGGCGCCGCCCATGCCGGCTGGAAGGGTGCGCTCACCGGCGTGATCGGCGCGACCGTGTCGGCGATGGAGGCGCTCGGGGCGCGGCGCAGCCGCATCGTCGCCGTCCTGGGACCGACGATCGGTCAGGCCTCCTACGAGGTCGGTCCGGACTTCGTCGCGCGCTTCGGGAGCGATGCCCCCGGCATGGAGCGCTTCCTCGGCCCCGGCACGCGGCCGGGGCACGCCCAGTTCGATCTTCCGGGCTTCATCCTGGCCCGGCTCGGCGAGACCGAGATCGGCGAGGCCACCGCACTCAATCTCTGCACCTACGCCGATCCGGAGCGGTTCTACAGCTACCGGCGGACCACGCATCGCGGCGAGGCGGATTACGGCCGCCTGATCTCCGCGATCACGCTGGTGCCCTGACGAGCCAGTGCGGCCTCGGAAAGGGGCTGCGACACTTTGTCAATCCTCGGCCCGAAAAAAGCGTAGCCGTAAATGAACCTTGGCCATTCGACCGCGTTTAGGGGTCAAGGTGCCGGGGAAAACGGCGGGTTGCCACAAGGGGCCGCGAGAGCGGTCGGCGACACCGCGGAGCGCAAAGCAACCCTGGAACCGCTGGAACGCAGCCAGATCCGGTTCCGCAACCGTCCCCGCTTAGGACGGCGCGGACCACCAGTGAGGACCAGATCATGAAATCCATGCTCCGTGTGACCACGGCCCTCGCGGGCGTTGCCTTCGCGGGTTCGGCCTTCGCCGCCGACCTGCCGCGCCGCGCCGCCCCGCCGCCGGTGTTCACCCCCGTCCCGGTCTTCACCTGGACCGGCGCCTACTTCGGTATCAACGCCGGCTACGCCTTCGACGCCAGCGACCGCAACACCGGCAACACCTTCGCCGTCCCCTTCCCCTACGCCGCCCCCGGCACCGTCGCCTCCTTCCGCAACCGCAGCCAGGACGGCTTCTCCGGCGGTGGCCAGATCGGCTACAACTGGCAGATCACCCCCGGCTCCGGCCTCGTGATCGGTGTCGAGGCCGACGCCCAGTACCTCGACTTCGGCCGCAGCCGGAACAACGCCTTCATCTCCGGCGCGCTGGCCCCCGGCTACTACGTCACCGACCCGCGCGGCCTCTCCAGCCTCGACTTCTTCGGCACCGTGCGCGGCCGCCTCGGCTACGCCTTCGACCGCACCCTCGTGTACGGCACCGGCGGCTTCGCCTACGGCTCGGGCAGCGCCGACCGCTCCTTCGGCGGCTACGCCGGCAACGACAGCTTCCGCACCGGCTGGGCCGCCGGCGGCGGCATCGAGTACGCCCTGCCCACCGACTCGTTCCTGAACTTCTTCCGCTCCTCGGCCGTGACGCTCAAGGTCGAAGGCCTGTACGTCAACCTCGACCGCGGCACCCGCAACCAGGGCGCGTTCGTCATCAACGCCGCCAACAACTTCCCGGTCGTCTACAGCGGCGTCGGCCGCCGCGACGACCAGTTCGCCGTCGTCCGCGCCGGCCTGAACTACAAGTTCGGCACGTTCTAGGATCGCGTCGGCGCGGCCGCGGCCGCGCCCCCCACTCGGCATGCAGGAAGCCCGGCCGGCAGGTCGGGCTTCTCGCGTTTCGGGATAGGCGGATGAAGTTTTCGCAATCCCCCTGACAAAGCGTCGCCGCGCACCCATGTCCTAGCTGCCATGCGGCGCGTTCGGGCCCGCGGGCGAGATTCGAGGAGGACGACTCCATGAACAGCGAAGAACGCGACGTCATTTCGGGAATCTTCCAGCGGCTGGAGCAGGCGCAGACCCAGCCCCGCGACGCGGAGGCGGAGCGCTTCATCGCCGACAAGCTCCGCGCGCAGCCCTACGCGCCCTACGCGATGGCGCAGCTGATCTACGTGCAGGAAGAGGCGATCAAGAGCCTGAACCAGCAGCTGGAGCAGGCCCGCAGCCAGGCGGCCCCGGCCCAGTCCTCCGGGGGTGGCGGCTTCCTGTCGAGCATCTTCGGCGGCGGCAGCCAGCAGCGCCAGGAGCCCCAGCCGGGCTACGGCCAGCCGCGTCCGGGCGGCCAGCCCTGGGGCAACCAGGGCGGCCCGCCGCAGGGTTACCCGCAGCAGGGCTACCCGCAGCAGGGCGGCTACCCGCAGCAGCAAGGCGGCCCGTGGGGCGGCCAGCCCCAGGCGCCCGCGCGCGGCGGCGGCTTCATGGCGACGGCCCTGCCCATGGCGGCCGGCGCGGCGGGCGGCATGCTCCTCGGCAGCGCCCTGTCGAACGCCTTCGCGGGCGGCCATTCGAGCCTCGGCAGCGCCGCGGCCGCCGGTCTCGGCGGCGGGGGCGAGACCGTCGTCAACAACTACTACGGCGATGGCGGCGGCAACCAAGATCTCGGCTCGGCCCTCGACAACAGCGGCGGCGACATGGGCAGCTTCCAGGACGCCGGCTACAGTGATCCGGGCGGTGATTTCGGCGGCGACCTCGGCGGCGGCGACGACAGCGACTGGACCTGATCGTCCCTGAGACGCAGCGGAAGGCCCGGTCGCGTCATGCGCGGCCGGGCCTTTCTCGTATCCGGAAGGTCCGATCCGCGACCGGGGCCGCGTCGGCCGCTCAGAGGACCTCGACCCGCGTCCCCACCGGCACGCGCTCGTAGAGATCGATGACGTCGTCGTTCATCATGCGGATGCACCCCGACGAGACCGACTGCCCGATCGTGTTGGGCTCGTTCGTCCCGTGGATCCGGTAGAGCGACGAACCCAGGTAGAGGGCGCGGGCGCCCAGCGGGTTCTCCGGGCCGCCGGCCATGTGGCGCGGCAGGTCGGGACGGCGGGCCAGCATCTCGGCCGGCGGCGTCCAGTCCGGCCACTCCGCCTTGCGGCTGACCGTCTTCAGCCCGCTCCAGGCGAAACCGGGGCGGCCGACGCCGATCCCGTAGCGCAGGGCGCGCTGCCCGGCCTGCACCAGGTAGAGATGCTTTCCGGCGGTGTCGATCACGATCGTTCCGGGCTTCTGCCGCCCCGTGAAGGCCACTTCCTGGCGCTGGTACTCCGGCGAGACCGCGCGGCCGATCCGGCCCGGATCTCCCTGGGGCGCACCGTAGGGCTGAGGGGCGCCGGAGGCCTGGCCATAGGGCTGGCCGTAAGCCTGCCCGTACGCCTGCCCGTAACCTTGCGCCGGCTCCGGCTCGACCGGCACCAGCTCACCGGAATAGGCCGCGACGCGCTGCTGCGGCGCCGCGCGCTGCGGCCAGCCGCGCCCGGGCGCGCCGCCGGCGCTGCCGGTGACGAGATACTCGATCAGGCCGCCGCCGTAGCCGCCCTCGGCGTAGCGCGCCTGCTGCGCCCGGGCGGGGCCGCACAGCACGAACGCGGCCGCGGCCACACCCATTCCCAGACGGACTGAACGCCGCATCGTCGCATGCTCCCGAGCCGGTGCCCGTGCTCCCGGCCCGCGAACGATCCCGTCGAATTTTACCGAATCCGGTGAACGAACGTGGTGAATCGCCGGGGCGGCCCGGCCCGTCCCCGGCCCGTCGCGACCAGCGTGAATCGGCGGTTAAGCCCCGCCGGGGCCCTCGGCCCCCGGGCGAAGAGGGCCGGCGGCAAGAAGCTCGGCAGTCACAGTCCGCTAACCGTTATGGTAGACAGTCGCGGCGACGGAACCCGAACGCTCACGCCCGGACGATGACCCAGAAGCGCTATCGCATCGAAGACAGTCTCGGGCTTCCCGCGGCTCCCCCTCCCGGACCCGGGGCGTCCGCCTCGAGCGAGCGCCTGGAGGAGATCTTCAACGCCATCCAGGACTTGCGCCGCGTCACGCAGATGAGCGCGAGCGAGACCATCGAGTCGTGCCGCCGCGAGCTGCACGAGGCGCTGGCGATGCGCACCGAGCTCGACGTGATGAAGGAGGCGATCACCCGCACCAAGTCGGAGCTGGCGACGCTGCACCGGACCGAGAACACCGGCAAGGGCATGCGCCGGGCGGCCGACGAGCTCGACGCGGTGGTCGACTCGACGGAGCGCGCCACCACGCAGCTCCTCGGCGCGATCGAGGAGATCGAGAGCCACGCCGGCATGCTCAACGCCGCGACGCTGCCGCCCGGCACGAAGCAGCACGTCGACGTGATCCTCGAGCGCGTGATCACCGCCTACGAGGCCTGCAACTTCCAGGACCTGACCGGCCAGCGGATCACCAAGATCGTCAGCGTGATGAAGTTCATCGAGGAGCATCTCGACCGGCTCATCGCCACGTGGTCGGAACTCGACAGCTTCAAGGAGCTCATCACCGTCATGCCGGTGCCGACCTCCCTGGACGACGAGAGCTCGCTCCTCAACGGGCCCAAGCTCGACCACGACATCGGCCACGTCGACCAGAGCGACATCGACTCGCTGTTCGACTGATCGAGCCGACCGGGCGCGCGATTTTTGTCGCCGCCCCGGTCCCCCTGGCGGTCCGGAACGCTTAGATCTGCGGTATGAGCCGCAGAGCCCTCTCAGACCTGCCCCCCGACACCTTCGACGACGGCCGCGACGCCGAGCGGGACGAGGCCGCCGACGAGCCGGAAGCCGGCCTCCCCGACACGGAGGCGCCGGAGATCGATTTCGACTTCGAGCCGGGCGCCGTCCAGGCCGGAACCGAGGTGATCCGCCGGTTCTGGTCGACACTGCCGTCCTCGCCCGGCGTCTACCGGATGTTCGACCATCGCGGCGACGTCCTCTACGTCGGCAAGGCCAAGAACCTGAAGGCGCGGGTCGGCTCCTACGCGCGGGGCCAGGCGCACTCGAACCGCATCGCCCGGATGATCTCGCAGACGGCGGCGATGGAGTTCGTCACCACGGCGACCGAGACCGAGGCGCTCCTCCTCGAGGCCAACCTGATCAAGCAGTTGAAGCCCCGCTTCAACGTGCTGATGCGGGACGACAAGTCGTTCCCCTACATCCTGGTCACCGACGACGGCCCCGCCCCGCAGATCGTCAAGCACCGGGGCGCCCGGCGCCGGAAGGGCAATTATTACGGCCCGTTCGCCAGCGTGTGGGCGGTGAACCGGACGGTGAACGCCCTGCAGCGCGCCTTCCTGCTGCGCACCTGCACCGACAGCTACTACGAGAACCGCACCCGGCCCTGCCTGCTCTACCAGATCAAGCGCTGCTCCGGCCCCTGCACGGGTGAGATCGCCGCGGACGACTACGCGGCCATGGCCGATTCCGCCCGGGCGTTCCTCGCCGGCAAGTCGAACGCCGTGAAGGACCGGATGCGCGCCGAGATGCAGGAGGCGTCCGAGGCGATGGAGTTCGAGCGCGCCGCCCGGTTCCGCGACCGCATCGCCGCCCTGTCGGCGATCCAGGGCGTGCAGGGGGTCAACACCCAGGGCGTCGAGGAGGCGGACGTGTTCGCGCTGGACGAGCAGGCCGGCCAGTTCTGCATCGAGGTGTTCTTCTTCCGGAACTTCCAGAACTGGGGCAATCGCGCCTATTTCCCGAAGGCCGACCGGACGATGACGCCCGACGAGGTGCTGGGCTCGTTCATCGGCCAGTTCTACGACGACAAGCCTGCCCCCCGGACCGTGCTGACGAGCCACGCGATCGAGGACGCGGAGCTGGTCGCGGCGGCCCTGTCGAGCCGGGTGGAGTACCGCGTCGAGATTCACAGGCCGAGCCGCGGCGAGCGGAAGAACCTCGTCGATTACGCCCAGCGCAACGCCAAGGAGGCGCTGGCGCGGCGCCTCGCCGACACGGCCTCGCAGGGCAAGCTCCTCGCCGCCCTCGGCCAGGCCTTCGGGCTCGACGGGGCGCCCCGCCGGATCGAGGTGTACGACAACTCGCACATCATGGGCACGAACGCGGTCGGCGGCATGATCGTCGCCGGCCCGACGGGCTTCATGAAGGCGCATTACCGCACGTTCAACATCAAGTCCGAGGATCTGACCCCCGGGGACGATTACGGCATGATGCGCGAGGTGCTGCAGCGGCGCTTCAAGCGGCTCGTGAAGGAGGCGCCGCGCACGGAGCGCGAGGCGGCCGTGGCCGCCGCCGAGGGCGGCGTGCCGGAGCCGGTGCCGGCCCCGGCGGAGGAGAGCGAGGCGTTCCCGGCCTGGCCGGACCTCGTGCTGATCGACGGCGGCAAGGGCCAGCTCGACGCCGCGCGGGCGGCGCTGGATGAGGTCGGCGTGGCGGGCGTGCCGCTCGTCGGCGTCGCCAAGGGCCGCGACCGGGATGCGGGCCGGGAGACGTTTTTCGTGCCCGGCCGGCCACCCTTCAAGCTTCCGCCGCGCGACCCGACGCTCTACTTCGTGCAGCGGCTCCGCGACGAGGCGCACCGCTTCGCCATCGGCAGCCATCGGGCCAAGCGGAAGCGTGAGATGGTGAAGAATCCGTTGGACGAGATCGCCGGCATCGGTCCGAGCCGCAAGCGCGCGCTGCTGCACCACTTCGGGACCGTGAAGGCGATCGAGCGCGCCGCCTTCGAGGATCTGGCCAAGACCCCGGGCGTGAACGCCGCTACCGCGCGGGCGGTCTACGACTTCTTTCATGCCGGCGCCTGAGAACCCGGCCGCGATGGCCGCGGCGGAATCTGAGGCGTTGACGCCCGGGCCCCGCTCTGATTTCACCCCTCCGATGAACGCCGTCCTTCCCCGACGACGGTCGCCGGCCTGGACGCTCGCGAATTGCCTGACCTACGGGCGCCTCGTTGCCGTGCCGGTGATGGTCGCGCTGCTGTTCTGGCCCGAATCCCACACGGCGCGGTGGACGGCGCTGGGGGTGTTCGTCGCGGCCGCGATCACCGACTACCTCGACGGGTACGTCGCCCGCACCTACCACCAGAGCTCGGCGCTCGGCCGGATGCTCGATCCGATCGCCGACAAGCTCCTGGTCTCGGCGTGCCTGCTGATGCTGGCGGCGGACCACACCATCGTCGGCTCGAATATCTGGGCGGCCATCGTGATCCTCTGCCGCGAGGTGCTGGTCTCCGGCCTGCGCGAGTATCTGGCGGAGCTGAAGGTCGGCGTGCCGGTCAGCCGGATCGCGAAGTGGAAGACCACGGTGCAGCTCCTGGCCCTCGGCTTCCTGGTGGCCGGTCCGGCGGGCGAGACGGTGCTCCCGGGAACCGAGCCGATCGGCCTGACGCTCCTGTGGCTCGCCGCCGCGCTCACGCTCTGGACCGGGTGGGACTACATGCGGGCCGGGATCAAGCACGTCATCGACGATCCGCGCTGAGGGATCCGTCTCCGGGACGCGCGGTCCCTGCCCTGTCTCCGGTACGGTGATGCGATGAAGCTCGTCTATTTCGCCTGGGTCCGCGAGCGGATCGGCCGCTCCGAGGAGGAGCTGGCGCCGCCGCCGGAGGTCGCCACCGTCGCCGATCTCGTCGGTTGGCTCCGGGGCCGGGGCGAGGAATACGCCTACGCCTTCGAGGATCCCGGCGTCGTCCGTGCCGCGATCGACCGGGCCCACGCCAAGCTGGACGCGCCGATCGCGGGAGCCCACGAGATCGCCTTCTTCCCGCCGATGACCGGCGGCTGAGACCCGGCCGCGCCGCGCACGTAGTTCGCCGGGGTTGCAACGGGTCGGCTTCCGCAGTCATTGGCGCCGTCGCTCCGGCTGCACCTCATGCCGAACGGCGCGCGGGCCGAGCCAAGTTCTCTACGGGTTCGGCCCGCCTCAGGACGCGACACGCCGCGGAACGCCCAAGCTGGCATTGCCGTTATCCGCTACCGAAATCGGTATTGGAGTTTCAGCATGCGCATGACCTTGCTCGCGACCGCCGCCCTGTTGAGCCTCGGCGCCGCCGCGCAGGCCCAGACCACGGTGATCGAGCGCGACCGCCCGGCCGTCGTCGTCGACCGCCCGGCCTCCGAGTCGAAGTCCGTGACCGTCCACGACCACGGCGACGGCTGCGTCACCAAGACGGTGCGCAAGGAGAACGACATGGGCGACTCGAAGACCGTCAAGAAGGAGACCTGCGACTGAGGCAGGGAAGCGGGCCGGGCCGGAGCGCCGTCGACGCCTCCGCCCGGCCGATCCTTTGCCCGGCCGCTTGGTTGCCCGGCGCCGGTCCTAGCGCCAGCCCGCGTCGATGAAGTACGCGTGGGCCGTGCACATCCGGGCATCGTCCGAGGCCAGGAACAGGACCAGCGCGGCGACGTCGGCCGGCTGGATCCGACCGTCAAGGCACTGCGCGGCGACGATCTCCGCCTCGCCCTCCGGCGAGTACCATCGCTCCTGGCGGGGCGTCTGAACGTTGCCCGGCACGATCGACGCCACCCGGATGTTGTCGCGGCCGAGGTCGCGGGCGAGCGCCCGGGTCATGCCCTCGATCGCCGCCTTGGCGGTCTGGTAGAGCGGCATCTCCGTCAGCCCGAGATGCCAGCTGATCGATCCGAAATTGAGGATCACGCCACCGCCGGCGCGGCGCATGGGTGGGACCGCCGCCTGGGCCGCGAAGAACAGGTGGCGCAGGTTCACCGCCATCCGGTCGTCCCAGTAGGCGGGCGTCACGTCCGCGAGAGCGTGGCGGTCGTCGTTGCCGGCATTGTTGATCAGGACGTCGAGCCCACCGAGGGCCGTGTCGGCCTCGGCCACCAGCGCGCGGACCGCCTCGATATCGGTCAGGTCGCAGCGCCGGTAGAGCGGGGCGTGCGCGGCGCCGGGCGCGAGGCGCGCCACCACGGCGCGGGCCGCGTCGTCCGCGATATCGCAGAACAGGACGCGGGCGCCCTGCCTGACGAAGGCCTCGACCAGCCCCTCGCCGATGCCCGAGGCACCGCCGGTCACGAGGACGCGCTTGCCGGCGAGGCTGGGATACCGCGCGCGCTGATCGCCCGTCGCCGTCATCGACCCTCCTCGACGTGGCTCGCCCGGCCGGAATTTGTCCGAGTTTATCACGGTGGCCACCCGCGGCAACGGCGGCGCGGCCGTCCGACATTCGCGAAACGTTAACGGTTCGCGAATGAGATCGCCGGGTCTTCTAGAAAGGAACACCCGATGCCCCTGCGCCTGGAACTCAAGCCGTTCGAGCGGCTGATCATCAACGGCGCGCTGCTCCGCAACGGCGACCGTCGCTCGACCTTCCTGATCGAGACGCAGTGCAAGTTCTTGCGCGAGAGCGAGATCATCACGGAGAGCGAGGCCGACACGGCCTGCAAGCGTCTCCACCTGACGCTGACGGTCATCTACCTCGCCGACGACCCGACGCAGGGCATCGACCTGTTCTTCCGGCAGGCCACGGACTTGCTGGGACTCGCGCCGGCCGCCGCCGGGCAGATCGCCGCGATCGCCCAGGCGGTGGAGGCCGGCGAGTATTACCGGTCGCTCAAGCTGAGCCGCAAGCTCGTCGAGTGGGAGGCGGCCGGAGCCGAATCGCCGGCCGAGGTGCCGGACGCCGCGGCGGCTCGCTGACCGGCACGCGGCCTCAGCCGGGATTCCCCTGCAGGCCGGCGGCGATGTGATTGTTGATCGACACGAGCGTGGCGATCTTCTCCGGCGTGGGAGCGATCATCGTGTCGATGCAGCTCTGGAGCACGAACACGCCCAGGCGTCCGACGCCCTGCTTCACGTCGGCGGGGAGCGGGTTCTCCGCGGACGTCGCCTCGGAGGTCAGCAGCGTCCAGACCCGCTGGTTGAACGACAGGGCCTCGTTGATGCGCCCGGCGTCGCCGCTGGTGAGCCCCTGGCTGGCGCCGATCAGCTTCTGCGCTGCCTTGAGCAGCACGGCGGATTCGGCTTCGCGGGGCGACAGCGCGCTGTGGGAGGTCTTGGCGTAGGCGTTGGCGGCGTAGTTCATCGGCGGTCCAGCCCCGTCGTCGGGCCTGCCACTGAGGCAAGCTAGCGCGTAGCTGTCGCAGATCAGGAGTTAAAAGCGCGTGAGCGCCGCATCCGCCATGATGCCGCCGGGTTGGTTATCGACGACGCTGTGCGGCCGAAAGGAACCGGCCCCCGGACCCCAACCCCGATGTTGAATTTCGTTCTCGGAACTGTTGCCGGCGGCCTGATCGCCTGCGTGCTGACCATCGCGGCGGCACGGCAACCCGAAGTGCAGTCCCGACTGGGCCTCGTGCCGGTGGCGCCAGCGACCCTGGCGGCGGTCACGAAACCGGCCGAGCCCGATTGCGGACGGAGGACGGAGCCGACCCCGAAGATCGGCTCCCAGGAGATGCTGTTCAACCGCCAGAGATTTTGGTCGGTCGCACCGTAATCAGAACGTGCCGATCAGCATGAGCAGCATCGTCGTGGCGACGGTGGTGCTGACGAAACCGCACAGGGCGGCCGCGAAGGACGGACCGGTGCGGGTGACGGTGGGCTCGATGTCGTTCGAGAGCGTGGCGGGGGTCATCGGCGCAGAACCTTCTCGGCGACCAGCGTCGCGCGTATCGGGGTGATGCTTCAGGAACGGGATGGCCGAGGTGCGATCGCGCACCCGGTCAGTCGCAGCGGTTGATTTTCTTGGCGATCCGCAGACCCCGCAGCTCGCTGCGGAGATCGATGGCCACGACGCCCTCTCCGCATCGCTCGAACGCGTCGCGGGCATCGTCGTAGCGGTCGCCCACCTCGTCGAGCGTGTCGCAGACGCGGTCATGGTTGCCCAGGCGGGCTTCCTGACGCGCCTGGAAGCGCAGGGCGTTCGCCTCGTCGACCTTGCGCTGGGCTTCGATGCAGGACGGCAGGGCCGACGCGGCGGAAGTCAGGGCGAGGCCTGCCAGGAGGCTGGCGAGGCAGCGGGTCAGAGTGACCGACTTGGCACTCACGGGAACACTCACACACGGTTTGTGATGGCAGATCCGCGGGCGGTCCTGCCGGGCTTCTCGGAGCGGCTCAGGTCCACTCCTTCTCTGTCCGCTGAAACAGTGAAGCTGACGTGAAAGTTCCGCCCCGAATCACCGCTTCCGGCGCAGTCGGGAGGTCAGGATTGCGGAGAGTGGCACGGGGGCCGCACCCATCGGATCGACGCCGACATCGTACTGCTTCGGCATCGGCTTGAGCTTGCCGTGGCTGTGGCCGTGGAGGTTCAGCGCGCCCCGGCTCATGCCGTTCCAGGTACGGAACGCGTAGTGGCAGAGCACCACCATCCGCCCCTCGACGGCGAGTTCCGCGTAGTGCCGGACCGACGCCCAGCCGGGCGCCGTCAGCGTGTCCGGCCCGTCGTTGTTGCCGGCGATCAGGTGCTTCTCGCCGTTCAGTCCGGCGAGGATCGCGCGGATCCGGTCACCGCTCGGGCCGAGGGCGAAATCGCCGAGGTGCCAGACCGTGTCGCCGGGTGCGACCGTCGTGTTCCAGGCCGCGATCAGGCCGGCATCGTGGGCCTCGAGATCCGGGTAGGGCCGGTGGTCGAAGCGCAGCGCCCGCGGATCGCCGAAATGCGTGTCGCCCGTGAAGAAGATGGTCACCGGTCCGCTCCGCCTCGCCTCGGCGCCTTCCTGGGCGCCTTCCTCGACGCCTCGCCCGGCAACGCCGCCGGACTGTCGCCGAAAGCGGCGCGCGGCCGCGTTGTTCCCGCCGGCCCGCGTCCGCCTGGCGCGTTGACGGCCCGCGCGCCAGGGTCGAAGCCTCGTCGGGCGAGGCGCCAGCGGGAGGGCACGGGGCATGCTGGGAACGGTGGGATTCGCGTTCCTGGCCGGCCTGCTCTCGGTGCTCTCGCCCTGCGTGCTGCCGCTGATCCCCATCGTGCTCGGCACGGCGGCGGCCGAGCATCGCCTGGGTCCGGCGGCTCTGGCGGCCGGCCTCGCCATCGCCTTCACGGCCATCGGGCTGTTCGTCGCGACGATCGGCTTCACCGTCGGGCTCGACGGCGACGTGTTCCGGCGCGCCGGCGCGGTGCTCCTGGTGCTCCTGGGCGTCGTGCTGATGCTGCCGCGGCTCCAGGCCCGGGTCGCGACGGCGGCCGGCCCGGTCGGCGCCTGGGTGGAGGACCGTTTCGGCGGCGTCGGCTCCGGGGGATTGCCCAGCCAGTTCGCCGTGGGCCTGCTGCTCGGCGCGGCCTGGAGCCCCTGCGTGGGACCGACCCTGGGGGCGGCCTCGCTCATGGCGGCGCGGGGCGAGCATCTCGGGGGCGTCGCCTTGACCATGCTGGCCTTCGGGATCGGCGCCGCGGCCCCGCTGATGCTCCTGGGCCTCGTCTCCCGCGAGGCGCTGCTGCGCTGGCGCGGCGGCCTCGCTGCGGCCGGCCGGGCCGCGAAGGCCGCGCTCGGCGCCGTGATGGTCGTGCTCGGGCTGCTGGTGCTGACGGGCCTCGACAAGCGGGTCGAGGCCGCGGCCGTCGCGGCCTCGCCGGACTGGCTCAACGCGGTGACGACGCGCTACTGACTCCGCGAAGACCCGGCGAAGACCCGGCGAAGACCCCGCGAAGACCCCAGGTTATCCGGAACGGAGTTCGGCCATGAGCGATGCCCCCCGCCTGACCAGTCTCGCCCACGGCGGCGGCTGCGGCTGCAAGCTCGACCCGGCCACCCTGCGCCAGCTCCTCGCCCAGCAGCCGGCGGCGGGCCCGTTCGAGCGGCTCCTCGTCGGCAACGAGACCGCGGACGACGCGGCGGTGTGGGAGCTGGAGGACGGCACCTGCCTCATCGCCACCACAGACTTCTTCACCCCGATGGTGGACGACCCCGTCGATTTCGGCCGGATCGCCGCGACGAACGCCATCTCGGACGTCTACGCCATGGGCGGCCGGCCGCTGTTCGCGCTGGCGATCCTCGGGATGCCGCTGGGGAAGATCGACCCCGAGGTGGTCGCGCGGATCCTGCGCGGCGGCGCGGAGCAATGCGCCGCGGCCGGCATCCCGGTGGCGGGCGGCCACTCGATCGACGCGCCGGAGCCGATCTACGGTCTGGCGGTGATCGGGACCTGCCGCCGCGAGGCGGTGCGGCGCAACGCCGACGCGGTGGCCGGGGACGCCGTCCTGCTCACCAAGGCCCTCGGGGTCGGGGTGTACTCGGCGGCGATCAAGCGGGCGACCCTCGACGAGGCCGGCTACCGCGACTTCATCGCGACCACGACGCTGCTCAACCGGATCGGGACCGATCTCGCCGCCGAGCCCGCCGTGCACGCCCTGACCGACGTGACCGGATTCGGCATCCTGGGGCACGGCCTGGAGATCGCCCGCGGCGCCGGCCTCACGCTCACCCTCGAGGCCGACGCCCTTCCCCTGCTGCCGCAGGCGGAGGCGCTGGCGCGCGCGGGCGCGGTCACCGGCGCCTCGCACCGCAACTGGGCGGCGTTCGGCGAGGCCGTGGACCTGCCGGCCGACTTCCCCGAGTGGCGCCGCCATCTCCTGACCGACCCGCAGACCTCGGGCGGGCTGCTGGTGACCTGCTCGGCCGACCGGGCCGACGCGATCCTGGCGCGCATCCGGGCGGCCGGCTACCCGGCGGCGGCCCGGATCGGCCGGATCGAGGCCGGCCCGGCGCGGATCCGCGTGGCGGCCTGACGGGCCGCCCGCCACGAGAGGCAATCTTCAACCTTCCCGTCCACTCTGCCGCCCCGCACGAGACCCGAGCCGCCGCCAGAGCCGCCGTGACCGACGCCGCAGACATGTCACCGCCCGCCCACGGCGTCGCCGGCTGGCCGTTCGGGCGCAGCGCCGGCGCGCCGGCCCGTCCCGCGTCGCTCCCCGACGGGCGTCCGTGGCCGCGGATCCGCGTCGTCACGGTGGCCGGCGCGGATGCCGCGCTCGCCGAGACCGTCGCGTCGGTCCTGCGCCAGGGCTACCCGGAACTGCGGCACGACCTGCTCGACCCGGCGGCCGGCCGCGCCGCGGCGGCGCGCATCCTGTCGGTTCCCGATCCGGACCACCTGTTCTGGCTCCGCGCCGGCGACCTGCTCGTGCCCGGTGCGCTGACCGCCCTGGCGCTGGAGGCCGCGCTCACCGGCGCCGACGCGGTGGCGGGGCTGCGCGTCCTGTTCGACGACGCCGTCCGCGGCCTCGACGGCCCCGGGGCCGCGGACGGCGGGATCCTCTGGCGGCGGGACGCCCTCGCGCACGCGATCATCGACGCCGACGGGACGCTCGACGCCGCCTCCGCCTGGTCGGCGATCCCCGCCGATCGGCGGAGCCTGATCGGCCGCCCGATCCTGCTCCACAGGCTCGACGCGCCGCCGCCGCCCCCCGCCGCCGGCCTGTCGATCGTGTCGCTGACCGGGACCGGCACCCGCGGGGGCGCGGGCGTGGCCCAGCGCCGCCTCGCCGAGGCGCTGACGCTCGCGGGCCATCAGGTCGCGGAGGTGACGCTGAGCGGACGCCCGGAGGCCGCCGAGTGGCGCGACGACTTCCCGCGGGCGGAGGCCGCGGTCGCGGCGGCCGCCCCCGATCTCGTCCTCGCCGGCAACCTGCACGGCGCCACCCGCAGCCTCGACGTCGTCGGCCGCCTGGCGCGGCGCGGTCCGGTCGGCCTCGTGCTGCACGACCTCTTCCCCCTGACGGGCCGGTGCGCCCACCCCCGCGACTGCGGGCGCGCCGCGTCCGGCTGCGACGCCGCCTGCCCCGGCCCGGACGAGTACCCGGAGCTGGCGCCCGGCCGGATCGCCGGGATGCACGAGCGCAAGCGCGCGGTGCTCGCCGGCGCCGCGCCCGGATCCCCGACGCGACCCTCCGCGCCCTGGCTGCTGGCCAATTCCGACTGGACGCTGGCGCGGGCGCGCGAACTCGCCCCGCCCGGCAGCGTGATCGAGCCCGTGCGGCTGGCCTTCCCGACCGCCGTGTTCCGGCCCGGCGATCGCGCGGCGCTGCGCGGCACGCTCGGCCTGCCGGCCGACGACGTCCTGATCCTCGTCTCCTCGGTCATCGTCGACGGGCCCGACAAGGGCTTCGCCGATCTCCGGGCCGCGCTCCAGGCCGTGGCGGGCCCGGGCGTCGGCGTGGTGGCGGTCGGCCGGCTCGACGACCCGGCCCGGCTCGGCGTCGCGAACCTGTACGCGCCCGGCCTCATCGCCGACGAGGCGCTCCTGGCCGCGTGGTACGGGGCCTGCGACCTCCACGTCACCGCCAGCCGTCACGAGACCCTCGGGCAGACGCCGATCGAGGCCGGCCTGTGCGGGGTGCCGACGCTCGCCTACCGCACCTCCGGCCTGACCTCGGCCGTGATCGACGGCGTGTCGGGCCGCCTCGTACCGGTGCGGCCGGGCGCCCTCGCCGAGGCACTGGCGGCGCTGGTCGGCGACAGCGAGGCGCGCGCGCGGCTCGGCGCCTTCGCGCGCATCGCCCTGGAGAGCCGCTACAGCCCGGCCGCCTCCGCGCTGTCGCTGGACGCAGTCTTCCGGCGTCACGGGCTGCCGAGCGCGCCGACGGGCCCGCGCTTCGCCCCCGGGATGCTCGGGCACTTCCCCTTCGCGGCAAACCTGCGGGCGGGCGCGGCCGGCACCGTCCCGGCGGTCTCGCGCCCGCTCGTGCGTCGGCTGCGGCGGGCCAAGCAGATGGTCTTCGGGCGTCGGATGCCGCTCCTCGTGCGCCGGTGCCTCTACCTCGCCGGCGCGCTGCGCCGGAGCCACACGTGACGGCCCGCGGCGACAGGGCCGGCGATACGGTGGGCGGCGTGGCCGGCGACGTGGCCGACGACGTGGCCGGCGACAATGCGGGCGGCGCGCGGGCGGCGCCGACTCGGCGGCGGATCTACCT
Organism: Methylobacterium sp. 275MFSha3.1; assembly: GCF_900108435.1. Lineage (NCBI taxonomy): Bacteria > Pseudomonadati > Pseudomonadota > Alphaproteobacteria > Hyphomicrobiales > Methylobacteriaceae > Methylobacterium > Methylobacterium sp. 275MFSha3.1. The sequence goes on from NZ_FNWP01000007.1 coordinate 185,896, forward strand.
CGATCAGACCCATCTGCGCGCCCACGTGACGGGGATCGAGCGAGTCACCCTCGACCTGTTCGCCCCGGACCGGCTCGCCCCGCACGCGGTGCGGCCGGTGACCGCGGGCTCCCTGCCCGGCATGGTCGCCGCGCAGCAGCTCGGCCTGCCGGCGCGGGCGCTGATGGATCGGGACGCCCTGTTCCTGTTCCCGGGCTTCCCGCCCGGGCCGCTCTGCGCCGTCGCGGCGTCGCGCTGCCTGCTCTACGTCCACGACACCTTCCTGCTCACGCGGACGGAGGATCTGAGCCTTCGCAGCCGGCTCTACATGAGCCCCAGCTTCGCCCTGGCCCTGCGCTGGTGCCCGAACCTGTTCGTCAACAGCCGCACCACCGGGGCGGACGTGCGCGCGCTCTGCGCCCGACGCGCCCGCGTCGCCCTGCTGCGCCCCCCCGTCCGCGACGCCTTCGGGCTCGCGCACCTGCCGGGACCGGCTGCCTACGCGCCGGGCCGGCCGCTGCGCATCCTCGCCATCGGCACCATCGAGCCGCGCAAGAACTATCCGGCGACCCTCGCGCTGACGGCGGCGCTCATCCGTGCCGGTATCCCGGCGGAGCTCCACCTCGTCGGCCGGGTCGGCTGGGGACAGCACGCCTTCCTGGACGCACCGCCGCCGTTCCTGCACTGCCACGGGTACCTCGCCGACGCCGAGCTGCGCGCCCTCGCGGGGTCGTGCCACCTGCTGGTCTCCACCTCCAAGGCGGAGGGCCTCGGCCTGCCGCTGCTGGAGGTCCAGCACGGCGGCCTTCCGGTGGTGGCGCCGGACGACCCGGTGTTCCGGGAGGTCCTGGGGGCGTCGGCCCTGCTGATCCGGCCGGAGGAGCCCGACGCGGCCGCGGGCGCCCTCGCCGGCTGGATCCGCGACGGCGCCCTGGCCCGCGCCGCCGGAATGAGTCGGGCCAACGTGGCGCGCTGGAACGCGATCGCGGCCGAGGACGGCGCGCGCTTCCTGCGCTTCCTGGCCGGCGATCCCGCGGCTTACGATGCGCTGGAGTCAATTGTCGCACACGCGGGCACCGCCTGAGGCGACCTGCGTAGTCCCCAACAAATCGGGAACTTTTCACGCCCGATTGTCGTGACAGTCAGGACTGCATCTGTAAGCGATATCTGCCAGCTTCCTGAAGCAAGTGCCGCATCGGGGCGACACTACTGGTCCGGTATGTTGATTGCTGGGCTCCCGAAGAAGGCAGCGCCTCGGGCGGGCACCTGTTCCAGATCGGCACGGAGCTGGTCAGAAAGGGAACGGGCGACGGGGCGGGTGACGGGCGGCGGTCTCCGCCGAGGCAGGTCAGGGAGCGAGGCGTATGTTCGACTTCTCGACGCGGATGAGCGGCGAACGGCCCGTGCGGATGGTGCTGCCGCAGGTCGCGCCGCCGACGGACGGCCGCGTGATCCTGCGGCGGCTGTGGCGCGGCAGCGGCTTCATCGTGCTGGGCGGCCTGTTCATGGTCGCCGTCGCGGTGGCGCTCCTCGGCCTGATCCCGCCCCGCTACACGTCGAGCATCCAGATCCTGGTGGATCCGAGCGACCTGCGCGTCGTCGAGAACGACGTGAACGCGCGCCAGCCCCAGGCCGACAGCGGCGTGTCGATCGCCGAGAGCCAGGTGCGGGTGATCCAGTCCGACAGCGTCCTGCGCCGGGTGATCGCCAAGCTCCACCTCGACCAGGACGACGAGTTCGTGCTGCCGGACGGCAACAACCCGACCCTCACCTGGATCAAGGGCGCGCTGGGCATGCTGCCCCCGCCGGCGAGCCGCGACCCGGTCTTCACAGCCCTCGACACGCTGCAGAATCGGCTCACTGTCCGGCGGGCCGAGCGGACCTTCGTGATCGACGTCTCCGTTCAGTCGCGCGATCCCGAGAAGGCCGCCCGCATCGCCAACGCCGTCGGCGACGCCTACTTCGCCGAGGAGGCCGCGGCCCGGACCGAGACCGCGCGGCGCGCCTCCGATGCCCTGGCGGGGCGGCTCAACAGCCTCAAGCGCGACGTCGAGCAGGCCGAGAGCGCCGTGGTGCGCTACCGCGAGGATCACAAGCTCGTGGCCGCCAGCGGCCGCCTGCTCACCGACCAGCAGCTCGGCGACCTGAACCAGCAGCTCGTCACCGCCTCGATCAAGACCGCTGAGGCCAAGTCGCGCCTGGAGCAGGCGCGCCGCATGCGCTCGTCGGATCCCAGCACCGCCCTGCCGGAGATGCTGCAGAGCCTGGAGATGCAGGCCCTGCGGCAGCAATACGCCACCCTGTCCCGCAACACCGCGGAGCTCGCCACCCGCCTCGGCGAGCGCCACCCGGCCATGGCCGAGCAGTACGCGCAGCAGCGCGACCTGCAGCGCCTGATCCAGCGCGAGAAGGAGCGGATCATCGAGACGACCCAGAAGGATTACGACCGCGCCGCCGCCAGCGAGGCGGCGATCCGGGCCAATCTCGACCGGGTGAAGAACGAGACCGCGTCCAGCGACCGGGCCTATGTCGGCCTGCGCGAGCTGGAGCGGACCCTCGACGCCCGCCGCGGCATCTACGAGGCCTATCTGAAGCGGGCCCGCGAGGCGAGCGAGCAGGAGAGGCTCAACACCACTAACGTCCGGATCATCTCGGCCGCGGTGCCGGCGCGCCAGCGGACCTTCCCGCCCTCGCCCAAGATCGTCCTGCCGGTGGCGCTCGTCCTCGGCCTGCTGCTCGGCGGCGGCATCGCCCTGATGCTGGGCGCCGACAGCGATCGTCGCCGCAAACTGCGCGCCGCCACCCGGCCGGCCGCGAGCTTCCGGGCCGCCGATGCGTGACATCGGCGAGATCAGCCTCTACCTGAGCGCTATGGATCCGGTCCTCGGGGAGGCACACACGGTGAGCGCCCCGACCTCCGCGGCGGCCGGGTCGCCGCAGACCGGCGCGACCGTCGAACTCTTCGGCTACCGGTTCCACACCGGTCCCGCCGCGGCCCTCGTGGCCGACGTCGCGGCGCGGCGAGACGGCCGCCCGCGCATGATCGTGACCGCGAACGTCGATCACATCGTCCAGCTCAGCGAGAACGCGCCGTTCCGCGAGGCCTACGCGCGCGCCGCCGCCCGGACCCTCGACGGGATGCCGCTGGTCTGGCTGGCCCGGAAGGCGTGCGCCCAGCCCGTGCACCGGATCACCGGCCACGATCTCCTGGGCTGCGTCCTGGCCGATCCGCCGGCCTTCGCGGAGCGGGTCTTCTTCGTCTCCGCGCGCCAGGACGCGGCGGACGCGTTGGCGACCCGGCTGCAGGCGGCGGGCCTTCCGCCCGGCGCCGTGGCGAGCGCCGTGCCGCCCTTCGGCTTCGAGCACGACGCGGCCTACAGCCGCGCCCTGGCGGAGCGGATCCGCGCCCACGGGACGACGCTCCTGGTGATGGGCGTCGGCGCGCCCAAATCCGAGATCTGGGTGGATCGCCACGGCCAGACGCTGGGCGAGCCGGTGGTCTTCTGCGTCGGCGACGCCCTCAACGTCGCGGCCGGGTTCCTGCCGCGCGCCCCGCGGCTGATGCAGCGCCTCGGGCTCGAGTGGATCTACCGGTTCCTGCAGGCGCCGCGCCGGCTGTTCCGGCGCTACTTCATCAAGTCGTGGCGCTTCATCGGCCTTGCCGCGCGGGACCAGTTCCGGCGGCGCGCCGGCTGACCTCAGCGCCGCTCCGCGAACAGGTCCGGACGCCGCAATTGCAGCGCGAAGAGCAGGGTCAGCGACTTCATGTCGGTGATCGCCCCGCGGCGGCCCATGGCGGCCAGTTCGGGCAGCGGGATCTCGTGGACCGCCACGGCCTCGCCCTCGGCGGCGAGACCGCCGCCGGTGCCGGTCCGGTCGGCCTCGCCGTAGGCGGCGAGGAACAGGTCCATCCTCTCCGTGGAGATCCCCGGCATCGACCAAGCGCTGGCGACGAAGTCGAGGGCGCTGAGGCGCAGGCCCGTCTCCTCCATCGCCTCGCGCCGCGCCTCGTCCTCGGAGGCGCCCTCGTCGAGGAGGCCGGCCGGCACCTCGATGTGGCTCGGCGGCCCGCCCGAGTAGAGGACCGGCGCCCGGAACTGCGAGACGAGCGTGGCGACTCGCCGCTCCGGATCGTAGGGGAGCACCGCGACCGCCCGGCCGTGATCCTCCATCTCCCGGGTGATGCGGCTCCCGTCCTCCTGCATCACCTCGGCGACGAGGTAGCGCGCCCAGCCGTCATGTACGAGGCGCACGCCCCCGATCCGTGGTGCCATTCCGATCTCGCCCCGCTCCTGGAGCCCGACGGATCGTTCAGGAATGCGGCGGCCTTGCGGACACGGTGATGCGGAAGCGCAGGCGCCCCGCGGGCGGCCCCTCCAGGCGCTCGGCGGCGTCGAGGCGGGCGCCCTCCTCGCGCACGAGGTTGGGGATGTCGAGGGCGGCCAAGGGGTCGGTGCAGGTCACCACCAGCGTCCGGCCGGCGGCGAGGCCGCGCAGCGCCTTCCGGGTGCGCAGGACCGGGAGCGGGCATTTCAGGCCGCTCAGGTCGAGGTCGACGCAGTCCGGATCCTCGTCCCGCACGCCGGAAGCTCCCGAACCGGCGCGGATGCCGGCCCAGCGGTCTTAGGCACCGCGGCGGCCCGGCGCCAGCGGCGTCCTCACCACACGTGATAGCCGAAGGCCGGTCCGGAATAGCTGTCCGGCGCCGTCCAGACATAGCGGGGACCGTTGTAGCCGTACTCGAAGCCGCGGCTCGGGACCGGCGCGTAGGCGTAACCGTAGCCGAACGGCGCGGGATAGCCGTACTCGCCGTAATAGCTGTATTGCGGCCGCCCCCGCGCGGCCACGGTGCCGGCGATCCGGCCGCCGGCCCCGGCGTGCCAGCGGCTCGGCGTCGGACCTGAGCCCTGGAATGGCGCCAGGTCGGCGGCCTGCCCCGTACCGAGGCTCGCCGGCACGGACGCCAGCCCGGCGAGGATTGCGACGACGATGCGGGTCATGATGCAGCCTCTCCCAGAGCGCTACGCCCTGTCGGAACGTTCTATTAGCACGTTCCAACGGCGATTCGCGCGGGCCGCGGGAGCCACTCAGCCGGGTGCTAGAAGACGCATTCCGTGAAGGCCGGACGCACGCAGGCGCCCCAGCGCCCCTCGTAGTCGGCGAGGAGATCCTCGGCCCGCGTCCGCCCGGCCGCAACGACGGCCTCGAGCGGCTGCAGGTAGATCACCTCGTCCCGGCCCTCGGCGTCGCGGCGGCCCCGGGCCCGGAGGCCCGCGCGGGCGATCGCCAGGGCCTCGGCGGCGACGGCCCCGAGCGTGGTGTTGGCCACCGGCGTCGCGAGCCCCAGCCGCGGCGCCGTGGCGCGGGCGGCCTCGCGGTTGGCGAGGCTCCACCCCTTCACGAGGTCGAGGGCCGCGTCGAGGGCCGCGTCGTCGTAGAGGAGACCGGTCCAGAAGGCGGCCTGAGCGGCGATCATGCCGGGGCCGCCGACATCGGCGCCGCGCATCTCCAGGAAGCGCTTGAGCCGCACCTCCGGGAAGGCCGTGGAGGCGTGGTTGGCCCAGTCCGAGACCGTGGCGAACTCGCCCGGCAGCTGGGGGAGCTTGCCGGCCATCAGGTCGCGGAACGAGGCGCCCGACACGTCGTGGTAGGTGTCGCCCCGCTTGACGAAGTACATCGGCATGTCGAGCAGCCAGTCGACGTAGGCCTCGTAGCCGAACCCCGCGTCGAAGGCGAAGGGCAGCATCCCGGTCCGATGGGCATCCGTGTCGCGCCAGATCTCGGACCGGCGCGACAGGAAGCCGTTCGGCCGGCCGTCGGTGAAGGGCGAGTTGGCGAAGAGCGCGGTCGCGACCGGCTGCAGCGCCAGGGACGCGCGCATCTTGCGCACCATGTCGGCCTCGGAGGCGAAATCGAGATTCACCTGCACGGTGGCGGTGCGCAGCATCATGTCGAGACCGAGGGACCCGACCGTCGGCATGTAGCCGGCCATGATCCGGTAGCGGCTCTTGGGCATGACCGGGGTCTCGTCCCGGCGCCATTTCGGGCTCATGCCCAGCGTCAGGAAGCCGATGCCCAGGGGATCGGCCACCCGCTTCGTGGCGGCGAGGTGCGTGGCGAGTTCCGCCGCCGTGGCGTGCACGTCGGGGAGCGCCGCGCCGGACAGCTCGAACTGGCCGCCGGGCTCGATCGAGATCGCGCCGCCCGCCTCCGCCGACAGGCCGATGATGTTGCCGAGATCGAGGATCGGCTCCCAGCCGGTCTCACGGGCGAGTCCGTCCAGGAGCGCCCGGATGCCGCGGTCCCCCTCGTAGGGGACCGGCGCCCGGGTCTCCCGATAGAACGGGATCTTCTCGTGCTCGGTGCCGATCGCGAAGCGCGCGCGCGGCTTCTCGCCCGCCGCGAACCATTCGATCAGTTCGGCGCGCGTGGTGAGCGGCGTGGTGTCGTTGCTGTCGCGCGCCATGCGCTGCCTGCCCGTGCGTCTGACGTGTGCCTGGGAACGGGCGCGCCGGACTGCTCCGACGGATCCACCCGGTACAAACCCGCTCTCGCGAGCGGGATCCGGGCGGACACCCGCCCCCGACCCCGATGAGCACGCGGCGCAGGCGGCGTCCGATCCGGGACATAATCGAGCCGCCGTGAACCCACAACGCGGCGGTCTCGACCGGCGCGCCGCTTCACGTCTGATCCGGGGAAACAATCGACCGGCGCGGTCCTTCCATGTGCGCGGGCACACATGGATCGGGGCGGCGCGCGTCAGCGCGCGTCGCCGAGCACCGCCTGCACCAGCGTCAGCACGGCGACGGCGGCGGTGTCGGCCCGCAGGATGCGCGGCCCCAGGGAGAGCGCCACGGTGTTCGGCCGCGCCCGGATCAGCGCCCGCTCCTCCTCGGAGAAGCCGCCTTCGGGACCGACCAGCACGGCGAGCGGAGGGGGGGCCAGCGGGTCGCCGGCCGCCCGCAGGGCCGCCACCGGGTCGCGCACGGGCGCGTCCTCGTCGCAGAACACGAGGAGCCGCCCGGGCGCGAGGCCCGCGAGTGCGGCCGGCAGGCGCTCGGGCTCCGGACAATCGGGAATCGCCAGGATCCCGCACTGCTCGGCGGCCTCGACCGCGTTGGCCCGCAGCCGGTCCATGTTCACGCGATCGCCCTGCGTGAACCGGGTGATGACCGGTCGGATCGTCCCGGCCCCCATCTCCACCGCCTTCTGCGCGAGATAGTCGAGGCGCGCGCTCTTCAGCGGGGCGAACAGGTAATGAAGGTCGGCGCCCGCGGGCTGCGGACGCGTCTGCGCGGCGACGTGCAGGTCGGCGCCCTTGCGCCCGGTCTGGACCAGATGGGCGCGCCACTCGCCGTGGCGGCCGTTGAAGACCAGGACCGGATCGTCCGGCCCCCGGCGCAGCACGTTGAGCAGGTAGTTCGCCTGAGCCCGGTCGAGGGGCAGAATCACCCCCGCCGCGAGATCGGCCGCGACGTGGAGGCGCGGAGCGGTGAAGTCATAGGCCGGCATGGCGGCGTGGTCGCGCGGGCCGGCGGGCCTGTCAACGCGGGGACCGACGACCGAAAGTGTTGCCGAATGGTTACGAGCCCCGGTTTTCGGCAGCCAGTCCACCGGTGCATGGCGCAGCCGGTTTGCCGCTCGAATGACGCCACAATCCTATGGCGAACCCAACGGAACGGAAGAGAGCCGGCCGCTCGCGGATTCGGCAGGGGCGTCGAGGGAGTCGCGGAATGGCGAAGGGGAGTCTGAAGCTGGGGGCGGCGGTGCTGGTCGGCACCGTCCTGTTCGGCACGGCGGCGTTCGCGCAGAGCGCGGCACCGGAATGCGGTGCCATCCAGAAGACCCTGGCCGAGCGCAAGGCTCTGGTCGGCCGCGCCAATGCGGCGTCGCAGTCCAAGAAGAAGATGACCCCGCAGGAGGCCTGCGCCCTGTTCGGGAAGCTCCAGTCCAACGGCGCGGAGGGCATCAAGTGGATCGCCGCCAACAAGGAATGGTGCTCGATCCCCGATTCCTTCGCCGAGGGCTTCAAGGCCGACCACGTGAAGGTCAGCGGCATCCGCACCAAGATCTGCAGCGTCGCCGCCCAGGCGACCAAGATGGAGGCGCAGGCCCGCGCCCAGGCGCAGGCCCAGGCGGGCGGCGGCGGCGGCGGGCTGCTCGGCGGCCCGGGCTTGACCGGAAGCTTCAAGCTGCCGCAGGGCGCTCTCTGAGATCGTCTGAGAGGATCGCGGATCCGGCGCGGGTCCCCCCTCGGCAGCGGCGGGGGACTCACGTGCGGGACGACCGGAGATCCGACCGATGAACGGCACGGTGTTTGACGACGGGCGGCCGGCCGACGCGGTCTCCGGGCACTGGGTCGACCGGCGGGCGCCCCGGCCCTGGCGCCCGTACCTGCGCCTGGCCCGGATCGACCGGCCGATCGGCTGGTGGCTCCTGCTCCTGCCCTGCTGGTGGTCGGCCGCCCTGGCGGCGATCGCCGCGGACCAGGCCTTTCCCGACCCCTGGCACTGCCTGCTCTTCCTGATCGGCGCCGTGGCGATGCGCGGGGCGGGCTCGACCTACAACGACATCGCCGACCGCGACCTCGACGCGCAGGTCGAGCGCACGCGCCTGCGCCCCCTGCCCTCCGGGCAGGTGCGGCCGCGCCACGCCGCCCTGTTCCTGGTGATCCAGGCCCTGATCGGGCTGGCCGTCCTGCTGCAGTTCAACGCGGAGGCGGTGATCATCGGTCTCTGCTCGCTGCTGCCGGTGGCGATCTACCCGTTCATGAAACGGGTCATGCCGCTGCCGCAGGCGATCCTGGGACTGGCCTTCGCCTGGGGGGCTCTGATGGGCTGGGCCGCGGTGTTCGCCCGCCTCGATCCGCCGGCGCTCCTGCTCTACGCGGGCGCCCTGTGCTGGGTGATCGGCTACGACACGATCTACGCGGTGCAGGATATCGAGGACGACGAGATCGCGGGGATCCGCTCCTCGGCCCGCCTGTTCGGCCGGCACGTGCGGCTCGCCGTCGGGCTCTGCTACGCGCTGGCCGCCCTGTTCGTGGTGCTGGCCGCGCGCGGGGCCGGAGCGGGGCTCGTCGGGTATCTGGGGGTCGCCGCCTTCGCCGGGCACCTCGCCTGGCAGGTCCTGTCGCTGCGCGAGCGCGACGGGCGCGGGGCTCTCACGCTGTTCCGGTCGAACCGGGATGCGGGCCTGATCCTGTTCGTCGGCCTCACCGCCGACGCGCTGCTGCGCAACTTGTTCTAAGGGCCGTCGGCGCCCTCAGGTGCGGGCGATGATCTCGTTCTCGCCGCGGAAGATCTGCGGGCGCGCGGGGAGCCGGCCGGTCTTGCGGCGGGCCAGGAAGCGCGGGCGACGGCGGCCGAGACCGGCGTGGCGGCGACGGATGCGGACCTGACCGAGAATCAGCCGGCCGATCTGCTGGGAGACCGGGACGAGGAGGCCGTCCTCCCGGACGATCATCCGCACGAGGCCCGCCCGAGCCGCGATGTCGCGCCACAACGCGACCACGTCGTCCTCCTCGAAGCTGCCGAGGCGCTGCAGCACGTCGCCTTCTTCGTCGACGAGGATCAGGCTGAACCGGTCGGCGCCCACGATCTCGGCGTCCTCGGTGGCGTAGGCGAGCGCGATCCCGACGGCCCGGCGCGCGCCGGGGGTGCGGCCGATCACCGGCAGCGGCGAAGCGACGAAGCGGGGCGCGGTGTCGGCACCGTGCATCGGGTGTCCTGCGTGGCTTTTGTCCGTGGCCGGGGAAGTGTTCATCGGTCCGAGTCCCTGGAGCAAGTGGCGACCCCTGTCGGGCCGTCCGTTATGCCAAGCAAAATCGCACCCGAACTCCTCCGCACCGCTTAAGAGCCGTCGTTAAGCGAATCTGGACAGCGCTGTCATTTGCGGAATGCTCAATGCTTCCTTGAATGCTCAACGTTTCCTTGCGCAGATCGGTCGTTATCGATCGATCAACCAGCATCCTTGTGGCGCTGCGGGCGCCGCCGTACAACGGGGCGACCGGGCGCGCGATCCTCCGCGCCGGGTCTTCTCAGCCCGACCGGGTGAGCCCAAGCGGGCCCGGACGTCCGCCCGCCGGACGGGCGGGCCGGCGGGGCCCTCGCGGGCCGCACGGATTCCACGCGGAGCGCGATGCCAGAGCCTCTCACCGACGATGCCGTATCCGCCCTGATGCCGGAGCTGCGCGCCGTGATGCGCGAGGCCGCCGACATCGCGCGGCCGTTCTTCAGGCTCGGCGGGCAGACTTCGGCCCGCATCTGGTCGAAGGCCGGCGGCTCGCCGGTGACCGAGGCGGACGTCGCGGTCGATGCCTTCCTGAAGGTGCGTCTGAGCGCCCTCGTGCCGCGGGCGGCATGGCTGTCGGAGGAGACCGCCGACGACCCGGCGCGCCTCGGCCACGACCTCGTGTGGATCGTCGATCCGATCGACGGGACGCGGGCGTTCCTGTCGGGCCATCCGGACTGGTCGATCGCGGTGGCGCTCCTGTCGGGCGGCGAGCCGCTGATCGGCTTCGTCCACGCGCCGGTGGGCGACGCGGATTACGAGGCCGTGCGCGGGCGCGGCGCGACGCGGAACGGCGAACCGATCCGCGTCGATACCAGGCAGAGCCTGCCCGGCGCCCGCGTCACCGGCCCGAAGCCGATGCTCGACCGCCTGGCCCGGGGCGCCGGAGCGGACCCGGATTTCGAAGTGATCGCGCGGATCCCGTCCCTCGCCCTGAGGCTCGCCCGCGTGGCGGACGGGACGGTCGATATCGGGATGATTTCCGGGAATGCCCGCGACTGGGACTTGGCCGCCGCCGACCTCGTTCTGCGCGAGGCGGGCGGCGTGGTCTGCGATTTCTCCGGGGCTGCGACGCCGTACAATCGCGCTGACCCGGTGCACGGCGAGTTGCTTGCCGCGCCGGTGGGTCTGCGCGACCCGGTGCTCGCCGCCTGGGACCGCTGAGGCCGAGGCCCCGCGTGTCCGCGGCGAGCGGCCTCAGGCCGTCGCGGTCTCGCGGATCTTCACCGCGGCGGGCGCGAGCCCGAGACGCTCGGCGAGATGCCAGTGCAGTTCACGCGGGGAGTGGTAGTTGTAGGACCGGTCGATCAGGTCGCTGAGATCGGCCCCGGTCTGGTCCGCGGTCTTGGCCCGCGCTAGCTTGCCGACCCGGAAGGTCGGGGCATCGGTGACGGGGGAACGGACGCCGCGGCGCCGTGTGTACTCGAATAACATCACTGTCTTTTCTTTTCTGGACCGGACGTTGGCTGCGCCCGGCGTCGTTTCTGGGATATTGCCTCCGACGCGACCGGAACCCTGGCAGTCTCGCCCGGGCAGGCAGCGTCGGAAGGGGGAACCGCGTCTGGCGGCCGCTTCATGCGCCACCCGCAATCCTCAGTTGCACACTTCGGCGCACTGAGGGCGCGGGAGGCGCCTCGGAACCCGCGACGGTCAGGCCGCCTGCAGGTTGCCGGCGGCGTCCTTGCCGCTGCGCTTGTCCGTCAGGATCTCGTAAGCGATCCGCTGGCCTTCGATCAGGTTGCGCATCCCGGCGCGCTCGACGGCCGAGATGTGGACGAACACGTCCTTGCCGCCATCGTCGGGCTGGATGAAACCGTAGCCCTTGGTCTCATTGAACCACTTCACAGTGCCGGTATTCACGTAGTGTACCTCGTTCGTCCATAGGCCATCCGCGCGGCACGAGAGCCGCGTGATGCACCACGGTCTTTCTGGATTTGGCCAGTGCGGCGGGGCGCGAGTCGCTGAACCTTGAACAGCGTCAGCCTCGGTGGATAAGCCCCCCGAGGACGTATTTAGGCGCAGGCTGCGGCCGCAACAAGGCATGGGCGGCGTATCATCTGCGTCGCAGGCCGGGATCGGGAGGGGGCCGAGCGGCACCGCCCCCTGTGATTCCGGGCATTCACGATGCATATACGGAATGCGCTCAAGCAGTTAAGGCGCGTGGCTCTGGACGATACATGGCAGGCATCTCGGTCTCGCTGGACGGTGCGAACATCCAGCTCTCCTTCCAGAAGGACGATCAGGCGACGGCGGTGGTGATGGATGCCCGCGCCGCCCGGGCGCTGGTGCGCGCCGTCGGGCAACTCCTCACGGCGATCGACGATACGGACGAGCCCGACATGGCCGACGAGATGGGCGACGAGGAGGTCGCCATGCTCGACGTGACGTCGTCGGCCATCGAGGTCGGTACCGACGACGAGGGCCAGGCGGTGGTCGCCCTGCAGGCCGGCGCTCTGCCGCCGTTCCAGCTCCGCCTGACGGACGAAGAGGCCCGCCACGTCGTGACGAGCCTCTCCGAGATCCTCAATGCCCCGCGCGACGTGCGGACCTCGCACGGCGGTCACTGACGGCCGGGCGCTCGGCCGTCGCGGGCGCCGTCACATGCGCGTCCCGGGATCCGTCGGCGTGCCGGGGAAGATGTCCGGCTCGGAGCCCGGACCGCCGGGTTCGCCGATCCCCGGATCGTTCACCGGATAGGGCGTGCGCGGGCCGGTCGGGCCGATATCGGGCTCCTCTTCGGGCGTCGGCGGGGGCGGCGGCAGGTCGCCGGGCGTGGGCTCGGGAAGGCCGGGATTGGCCATGACGCGACTCCTGATGGTTGGGATGGGGACCAACGGGCCGCCTTCCCCGGGGGTTCCGATCACCGGTCCGGGGTCCGCTCCCGGACGCGGCCGGGCGGCGGAGGGCCGCGGGAACGGGCGGCACGAGCCTCCGTTAGCCGGGCAGATCCCCGAACCGGAGACCCGCCATGCCCGACATCCGCCACGCCAAGATCCTGATCCTCGCCACCGACGGTTTCGAGGAGAGCGAATTGACCGTCCCGCAGGCCAAGCTGGCCGAGGCCGGCGCCGCGGTGACCGTCGCCGCCCCGCAGTCGCGCCAGAGCAAGGGCACGATCCGCGGCTGGGACAAGACCGACTGGGGCCGGGAGGTCGCGGTCGACACCGACCTAGAGCAGGTCGACCCGGCATCCTACGACGCCCTCGTCCTCCCGGGCGGCCAGATCAACCCGGACAAGCTCCGGCTCGAGCCCCAGGCCCTCGCCCTGATCAGGAGCTTCCTGACGTCCGGCAAGGTGGTGGCCGCGATCTGCCACGCCCCGTGGCTGCTGATCGAGACCGGCGCGGCCAAGGGCCGCGACCTGACCTCGTTCAGCTCGATCCGGACCGACGTGATCAATGCCGGCGGCCGCTGGCACGACAAGGACGTCGTGACCGACCACGGCATCGTCACGAGCCGCAATCCGGGCGACCTCGACGCGTTCTGCGCGAAGATCGTCGAGGAGATCCAAAAGGGCGGCCACGGCGCCCGCCAGTTGGCGGCGTGACCCACGCGGGCGCCGGACGACCGGCGCCCGTGCTCAGCCGCGGCCACGCTCGCCGGTGACTTCCAGCACCGTGCAGCCGCGGATCGGGCGGCCGTACTCGTCCGCGCCCTCCACGGTCACCCGGTGGGCGCCGGGGGCGAGGTCGTCCGGGAGCCGCGCCGTCCAGATATGGGTCGAGGGCACCGCCTTCACCCAGCTCTTCTTCGTCTCCGGGTAGCGCTCGTAGAGCTCGGTGACGAACGGGTCGGGGCGGCGGGTGCGCGCCATCGGCCGGGGCGGTGCGTCCCCGACCCGGAACGCGAGGCGCGTGCGCGGGCCGCCGTCGAACACGTTCACCACCAGGGTCGTGTCGGCGAGCGCGTCCTGCGGCACCGGCGGCCGCAGCCCCTGCACCGGCCGGGTCCAGCGCACCACCTCGGGCGCGCCGGCCCGCAGCTCGCTCTCGAACAGGATCCGCATGGTCTCGTCCGGCTGCCCCTGCGCGGCGACGTAGCGCGTCGTGTAGTCGGCGCCGCGGATCGACAGGACGTGGAACCCGTTCGGCGTGCCGTCGCGGCTGTCGGCCGAGGGGATGCCCGTGCGGGTGTCGGGACCGCTCCACCACGAGCCCGAGACAGCGGTGAGCACGTGATGGTGGTGCCCGTCGGCGAGGTAGTGGTGCTCGGTCGTGTGGGTGTGGCCGGCGAGGCTCAGCACCTTGCGGCCGGCGAGCAGGTCGACGAGCGCGGCGCGGTCCGTGGTGTGGGTGCGGGGCTCTTCGGGGCCGGTCTCGGTGTGCAGGGGGATGTGCATGGCCAGCACGATCAGGTCGTCCCGCGGGATTTCGGCCAGGAGGTTGCGCAGGAAGGCCAGGCCGCGGTCGCCGATCCGGCCTCGGTAGGTGTTGGCGCCCACCGGCACCGGCGGCCCGAGCCACTCGACGTTGTCGAGCATCACGAACCACGCCCGGCCGTGCCGGAACGCGTAGGTCGGCGCGCCGAACACCCGCTTCCAGGTCTCGCGGCTGTAGCGCGCGTCCGGCGCCTGCATGTTGAGGTCGTGGTTGCCCGGCAGGCTGTACCAGGGCAGGCCGATCCGCCCGACGATCCGGTTGGACCTGCCGTAGAGCGAGAGATCGTCGAACAGCACGTCGCCTGTGGTCAGGCCGAAGGCGGCCGGGATCGCCATGGCGCGGGCGACCGCAGTGTCGCGCACGTGGTCGAGTTCGAACCGGCTCTCGGGCTGGGGATCGGTGAACAGCACGACGTCGAAGTCGTCCGGCTCGTCCGCCCGGGTCAGGGTGAAGTCGATCGAGGCCGGGAGCGGCCCGGTGGGCGCGAGGCCGCGGTAGCGCAGGCCCAGCTCGGCGGGCGTGCCCCCGGGCTGGTGGATGTAGGAGTGGCGCGGCACGTTGTCGGCGTCGCGCGGCAGGGCGTAGCCCGGCGGCTTGATGACGAAGACCGCGCCGTCGCCCGGCATCGGCAGGCGGTATCGGCCCCGCTCGTCGGTCCGCGCGATCTCGCGACCGTTGGACACCAGCACGCCCGGCAGCGGGACCGGCTCCCCGCCGGCCGCGTCGCGCGCGGAGACGATCCCGGTGGCCTCGGTGGCCTCGGAGGGCTCCTGCGCGCCGGCCCGGCCCGCGACGAGGCCGAGGGCGGCGGCGCCCGCCATGGTGCTCCGGCGGGTCAGGCCTCCGGGCTGGGTGTCGCGCGACATCGATGGCTCCTGCACGGCTTCGCGGCGCGGCGTCCCGCGGGAGGCCGGCAACCGGCATCCGGGACGCTGCCTCCGCGGCCAATCAAACGCGTTTGACCTCCGGATGACAGGCGCGGCCCCGAACGCGCGAGGCCCGCGCCTCGGCAGAGGTGCGGGCCTCGGATCGGGTTCGACGGGCGGGCGTCGCCGGGAGCGGCCGGCGCCCGCGTGTCCGACTACTCCTCGTCGCCGGGCTCGAAGGTCTGCGGCATCGGCTCGGCGCTGGCGACCGGGGTCGGCGCGCCGATGGTCGAGGGCACGTTCACGCCGTCACGCTTGTAGATGTCGTCACGGAACTGGACGATGCCGTCCGGGGTCGACCAGGCGGTGATGTAGGTCCAGTAGACCGGCACCGGCTGGGAGATGTTGGCGTCGATGCGCTTGCCGCTCTCGATCGCCTCCTCGACCTTCTGACGGTCCCAGCCGGGCGTGTCCTTCAGCAGCCACGTGATGTACTCGCGCACGTTCTGAACGCGCACGCAGCCCGAGGAGATGAAGCGGAAATCGTCGCCGAACACGCCCTTGGTGTTCGTGTCGTGCATGAACACGCCGTAGGGATTCGGGATGTTGATGCGGACGATGCCCATCGAGTTGAAGTCGGCGCCCGAATCCTGCCGGTAGGTGTAGCGGGTGCCCTCGTCCGAGAACCAGTTCACCGACTTCGGCGAGACCTCGGACCCGTTCGACAGGATCCGGATCTTGTTGTCCGTGAGGTAGTTCGGATCCTTCTGCATCTTCGGGATCAGGTCCTTCTTCACGATGGAAGCCGGGACCGTCCAGGTCGGGTTGAAATTGATCTGCGTCGCCTTGGTGTTCATGATCGGCGACTGGCGGTCGATCTTGCCCACGCCGGCGGCGTGGAGTGTGACGACCTGACCGTTCTCGACCGTCTCGACGAGCGCGGCCGGGATGTTGGTGATCACGAAGCGCCGGCCGAGATCGCCCGAGTAGGAGCGCAGGCGCACGACGTTGATCTCGAGCTGGCGCAGGCGCACGTCGGCGGGCACGTTCATGGCCTGCTGGGTCGCCATCGTCATCGCGCCGGTCTGGCTGAGGCCGTGCCGGGCCTGGAACCGCTTCACGCCCGCGGCGACGTACGAATCGTACACGCCCGAGCCGCCCGCGGCCGGATCGAGGTCACCGGTGACGATCAGGCGCTGGCGGATGGCCGCCACGGCCGGGCCGCGCGAGCCGATCCGCAGGTGGTCGGCGCCGGACACCTGCCGCCAGCCACCGCGGGCGACGATGTCCTTGTAGCGCTCCACCATCTGCTCGGTGGACGTCACGGTCTGGGGCGAGAGGATCGGCACCGTCTCGCGCTGCACCTGCATGCCGGCGGGTGAGGCGTAGTCCTGCGCCCACTCGGCCTGGGCATAGTTGCCCTGATCGCGGGCTTGGGCGCCGCCGATGCCGAGCGCGCCGAGGGCGGCGACGCCGAGGATCGCGGGGAACCGGTTTTGTGCCTTCTTGCGCATCGGTCGCTGGCTCTGGTCCGGGGTTCGTCAGGTCGTGACGGGAGCGGATTGTCTCGGGCGCCACGGTGTCGGGATGGCGTTAAGACTCCCTATCGAAGGGGCCGGAATGTGGCATCGCCGTGCGCCAGCGCACGCGGCGTCCGTCTGCGGCACCCTGGCAACAGCCATCGTCGCGCCGGTGTGGCAGGGATGCCATAGCGGTCCGGTTCGGACGGCGCGCGGGAGCAGCATGGATTCGGGCGAGGCCCTTTCGGATCGACGTGTCGGGCCGGCCCTGCGGGCCGTCGTCGCCCTGCTGGCGCTCTACGCCCTGCTGCTCCAGGCCTTTCTCGGCGGCCTGATGCCGGTGCCGGCGGCGACCGACGGCCTCTGCGCGCAGCATGCCGACGCGTCCGCTTCTCCGGGCGCGCCCGTCCCCCACGACCACGGCGATTGCTGCACGGCGGCCCAGGCCACCGGCCCGGCGCTCCCGCCGCGCCCCCCGTCCGTCGGCTTCCGATGGGTCGCGACCGCGGACCTGCGGCCGGCCTGGCCCCTCAACCGGAGCGTCGGCGCCCGCGCGCCGCCCGGCACCATCGCGTCCCCGAGGGGGCCGCCGACCGCCTGAGCGATCACCACCTCTCGGATCCCTCAGGACGGATGTACTCCCATGAAGACCCTTGTCTCGGCCGCCCTCGGCCTCGGGCTGCTCGCCTCCGCGGCGCAGGCCCACGCGGTGCTGGAACGCAAGCAGGCAGCCCCCGGCGCCTCGTATCGCGGCGTCGTCCAGATCATGCACGGCTGCAACGGCAAGCCGACGACGCGCGTGAGCGTCACCATCCCGGAGGGCCTGATCGGCGCCAAGCCGATGCCGAAACCCGGCTGGACCCTCGCGACGACGCGCGGACCCTACGCCAAGACCTACGCGACCCATCACGGCACGGCCGCGGAGGGCGTGACGTCGATCACGTGGAGCGGCGGCTCCCTTCCGGACGATCAGGTTGACGAGTTCACCTTCCTGGCGCAGGTCGCCGGCACGTTCGAGCCCGGCGCGACCGTCTACGTCCCGGTCCAGCAGGATTGCGCGGAGGGCAGCTATTCCTGGTCGGAGATCCCCAAGGCCGGTCAGGACGCCCACGACCTGAAGACGGCCGCGCCGTCCTTCCGGATCGTCCAGGTCGCTCAGGCGGGCGGCGCGCCGGCCGCGGGGACGGCCGCGGCCGCGACGACCGTGAAGGCCGGTGACCTGACGATCGAGACGCCGTGGCTGCGCGCCACGCCGAACGGCGCCAAGGTCGCCGGCGGGTACGTGCGCATCACCAACACGGGGAGCGCCCCGGACACGCTCACGGGTGCCACGGTGCCGTTCGCCAAGAGCAGCGACATCCACTCCATGTCGATGGAGGGCGGCGTCATGAAGATGGCGCCGGTCACGAACGGCCTGACCATCAAGCCCGGCGAGACCGTGGAGCTGAAGCCCGGCGGCTATCACCTCATGTTCGAGGACCTGACCGGCGCGCCGAAGGCGGGCGAGACCGTCGCGGGGACGCTCACCTTCCAGCGGGCCGGCGCCGTGCCGGTGACCTTCACGGTGGCGCCGATCGGCGCGGGCGCGCCGGGCGGCCAGCACCAGCACCAGCACTAGCCGCCCGGGACCGAGCTTCGGCCGCCGGGCGACAGCCGTGACGCGAGCAGATCCACGAGGCCGGGCCGCCGCGGCGCCCGGCCGTCGCGGCCGCGCGGACCCTCGGGTCGCCCCCGCGCGGCCGGCGCGCGCGCTCGCCCGGATCGTGGCGCTCCTCGCCCTCTACGCCCTGGCGCTCCAGGGCGTCCTCGGCGGCCTGGCCTCCGCCGCCGCGGGGCCGGACCACGTCCTCTGCCTCGCCGACGGCGGCCCGACCGATCCGGCACCGGCCGGCAAACAGCTGCCGGCCCCTCACCGCGGGGATTGCTGCGTCGCCTGCCACGCGGCCGGGCCCGCCACCCTGCCCGCGCCGTCGACCGTCGCCGCCGTGCCGGTGGCCCGACCCGCCGCGGCCGCCGCCGCCCGGCCGCGGCGCGTCGCCCTCCCGCGGGCGCCCCCGCGTCCCGGCCTCGGAGCCCGCGCCCCGCCCGTCGTCTGACCGATCGCCCCGCCTTCCCGATCGCCAGACACGGATCCACACCATGCCCCGCCAGTTCCGGGCCGGCCGACGCGCCGCGCTCCTGCTGTTCACCTGCGCGACGCCGGCCGCGGCCCAGGCACCGTCCGCCGCCTCGGTCACCCTGTCCGAACTCAGCGTCGTCGGCGCCGCCGCGACGGACGCGCCGTCGGACGAGACCCGCGGCTCGCTCTCGGTGCCGAGCGTCGACCGCCAGAGGGCCGCCCTCGCGGGGACCGTCGGCTCCGTGGCCTTCGTCGACGCCGCGGCGCTCCAGGACCGCTACACCAACACGCTCCGCGACGTGCTCAAGGACGTGCCCGGCGTCTACGTGCAGGAGCGCTACGGGCAGGAGCTGCGCCTGTCGGTCCGCGGCTCGGGCATCGCCCGCGCCTTCCACCTGCGCGGGCTGGAGCTGCTGCAGGACGGGATCCCGCTCAACCTCGCGGACGGGAGCGGCGACTTCTATCAGGTCGACCCGCTCGCCCTGCGCTCGGTGGAGGTCTACAAGGGCGGCAACGCCCTGACCTTCGGGGCGACGACGCTCGGCGGCGCGGTCAACACCGTCACGCCCACGGCCTACACCGCGCTGGCGCCCAACATCCTGCGGGTCGACGGCGGCAGCTTCGGCACGATCCGCGAGCAGGCGCAGATGTCCCGCATCGACGGGCCGCTCGACGGGCTGGTCAACGCGACGCTGACCAATTCCGACGGGTTCCGCGCCCACGAGGCCCAGGCCACGAAGAACTTCAACGCCAATATCGGCTACCGGATCGCGCCCGACATCGAGACCCGCTTCTATCTCGGCACCTACCTCACCGATCAGAAGCTGCCGGGCACCCTAACCCTCGGCCAGAGCCTCTCGACCCCGACGCTGGCCAACCCCACGGCGATCACCGGCAACCAGTCCCGCAAGGTCGAGACGGAGCGGATCGCGAACCGCACCTCGTTCCTGCTCGACGTGGGCAAGCTCGACGTCGATACCTGGGCGATCCACAAGAGCCTGTACCACCCGATCTTCCAGGCGATCGACCAGGACGGCTGGACCTACGGGATCAGCCCGCACTGGGCCGGGACCTTCGATCTCGGCGGCTTCCGCGACGACGTCGTGCTGGGCCTGCGCGCCTTCGCGGGCCAGAACTCCGCGCTGCAATTCGTCAACGTCCGCGGGCAGCGGGGCGCGCAGACGCTCAACGCCCTGCAGAGCGCCTCGAGCCTCGAGGCCTACGGCGAGAACCGCTTCTGGTTCCTGCCGGACGTGGCGCTGATGACCGGCGCGAAGGCGTTCTCGTCGAACCGGACCTTCAGCGACAAGGGCGGCCTGCCGGGCAACCCGAACCCGCGCTTCGCCGACGTGACCTACGCGGGCGTCAATCCGAAGGTCGGCCTGCTGTGGCAGCCGCGGCCCGACATCCAGATCTTCGGCGACGTCGTCCGGTCCCGGGACGTGCCGGACTTCTCCGACCTCGTGCAGCAGAACCTCCTGAGCACGACCTTCGTGCCCCTGCGGGCGCAGCGCGCCTGGACCTACGAGGCCGGCGCCCGCGGCCGCGTCGACCGCCTCGCCTTCGACGTGACGCTCTACCGCTCGGACCTGCGCGACGAGCTGATCAACTTCGCGACCAATCCCGGCCTCAACATCCCGGCCGCCACCTTCAACACCCCCCGCTCCGTCCACCAGGGCGTCGAGGCGGCGCTCACCCTGGACCTCGCCCGCGACCTCGCGGCGGCGGGCGACGGGCTCAGCGTGACCCAGATCTGGACCCACAACGACTTCCGGTTCGTCGGCGACCCGGTCTTCGGCAACAACCGCATCGCCGGGATCCCGGCCGACGTGCTGCGCACCGTCCTGAGCTACCGGCACCCGCGCGGCTTCCACGTCGCGCCGTCGCTCGACTGGGTGCCGCAGGGCGCCTTCGCCGATCACGCCAACACCCTGCGGGTGCCCGGCTACGCCCTGCTCGGCGTCGAGGCCGGCCTCGATCTCGCCGACGGCGTCGCCCTGTTCGTGGATGCCCGCAACCTCACGAACGCCCGCTACGTCTCGGACATCGCCGTGGTGGCCAACGCCGCCGCGACGGCGGGCGGCCCGGCCGCGCTGGCCGCCTTCTATCCCGGGAGCGGCCGCAGCGTCTTCGGCGGTATCCGCGCCTCGTTCTGAGCGCGGGTGCCGCCATCCGCGGCACTTCTCCAGATCCCGGGCGGCGGGTTAAGGTTAAAAAAACATGAACCCTGCTGTCCGGGCCAATCGGCGCTAGGATTGCGGCGTCGTCCGAAAGCCACGGACGGAGCGTCCCGGATCGGAACGAGCCGGGCCGTCGGACGGCACAGGAGAGGCAGATGAACGGCTTCGATGTCACGTTCCGGGACGATCAGGACTGGGTCGATTTCGGCAGGTCCTACGTCAACTCGGAAGCCTTCAAGGCGCTGTTCCGCGACGGGATGACCCTGGTCGAGGAGACGGCCGCCTATCTCGACGGCGAGGGCCGCGACGAGTCGCGCCTCGTGTCCCGGGACGCGACGCTCAGCTACGCGGCCGAGAGCATGCGCCTGACCACGCTGCTGATGCAGATCGCCTCGTGGCTCCTGGTGCAGCGCGCCGTCGCCGAGGGCGAGATGACCCCGGCCGAGGCCCTCCTGGAGAAACACCGGGTCAAGCTCGGCACGGCCGAGCCGCCGAAGCAGCAGGATTTCAACCTGCTGCCGATGCGCCTGCAGCAGCTGATCCTCCGGGCCCGGCGCCTGCACAGCCGCATCCTGCACCTCGACGCGCTGATCGCCGAGGACCGGCCGACGCCCCAGCCGGTGGAGAGCCCCGTCGCCGCGCAGCAGGGCCTGCTGCGGATGGCCTTCCGCATGAGCGAGGGCTGAGCGGGGGCCGGGCGACGCTCCGGAGAGCGCCGCCGCGCGAGGCCGGCGTTCCGTCCCCGACGCTCAGAACGCCGGGAACTGGCCCGGGAACTGTTCCTTCAGGATCTGCCGGATCGCGTCGTTCTGGAACGCGTGGACCAGCTTCGGCACCCAGGGCTTGCCCGTGTCCGCCTCGCGGACCACGATGACGTTGTTGTAGGGGTTGTCGACCTTGGACTCGATCGCGATGGAGTCCTTGCCGGGGATCAGGCCGGCATCGACGGCGTAGTTGGTGTTGATCACCGCGGCGTCGAGATCCTCGAGGCTGCGGGGCAGCTGCGCGGCGTCGACCTCCTGGAACTTCAGGCGCCTCGGATTGTCGACGACGTCGAAGACCGTCGGCAGCAGGCCGACCCCGTCCTTCAGGCGGATCAGCTTCTCGGCCTGCAGCAGCAGGAGCGCCCGACCGCCGTTCGACGGGTCGTTCGGGATGCCGATCTGCGCGCCGTCCTTCAGGTCGCCGACGGCCTTGACCCGCTTGGAGTACAGTCCGATCGGCGTCACGATCGTCTCGCCGACGGGGACGATCTTGTAGCCGCGCGCCTTGACCTGGTTGGCGAGAAACGGCTTGTGCTGGAAGGCGTTGGCGTCGAGGTCGCCGGACTGGAGAGCCTCGTTCGGCAGCAGGTAGTCGGAGAACACCACCAGGTTGATGTCGAGCCCGTCGCGGGCCGCGATCTCCTTGGCCTTCGCCCAGAGGACTTCGGCATCCCCGCCCATGATGCCGACCTTGATCTTGTCCGCGGCCATGGCCGGCGCGGCGGCCAGACCGACCAGGGCGAGGAACAGCAGCAGCAGACGTCTCATCGGATCTCGATCCTAGCAGTGCGTCCGGAGAGCCTCGGCCCCCGGACAGGCGGGCCGCCCGCGCGGCGGAGTTCCGGCGAACCGCGGGTGACCGGGGAAGGATACGACGGCCCGGCCGCGCTTTGAATGCGCCGGCGGCGGCCGGACCCGGCCGCGGAGGCCGCGGGCGCGGCCCGTCCGAGAAGAAGCGTTCCCGTCCCCGCGTCCGGACGCGCGGTTCGCGCCAAGGTCCGGGCGATCTTCGCAATCCCGTCCTGTGGATAACGCGCGCGGCCGCGCGCCGCCGCGCACGAAAACGGGCGGCCCCGCCAGGGACCGCCCGTCTCGAACAGCGTCGCCGTGACGGCTGCGGCGATCAGCGCTTGCCGAGGTTGCCGAACCGCGAGTTGAAGCGCGACACGCGGCCGCCGCGGTCGAGCATCTTCTGCTCACCGCCGGTCCAGGCCGGATGGGTCAGCGGATCGATGTCGAGATTGAGGGTGTCGCCCTCCTTCCCGTAGGTCGAACGGGTCTGGTACTCGGTACCGTCCGTCATCACGACCTTGATGAAGTGGTAATCGGGGTGCTCGGTCCCCTTGGCCTTCGCGGCCGCGTCTTTCGCCATGACCTTGGTCCCTGTCTGGCACGCCGGCGGGAAGCGCAGGAGGCGCCGCCCGGCCCGGAATGCGGAAGATGTCACCGGTTGCACCGAACCATGGGTTCGTGGCAACGGCACGTCCAAGCCGACCGTGGTGGCGGCCCGCGGCCATTGAACACACGCAATCGGATGAGCGGCGGCCTATACCGCAGCCGCTCCCCGGTCACAAGCGCCGCGGACCGGGAGAACGACAACACGTGAGGCGTGATGGCCCGTAAGACCAAGGCGGCCGCGGCCGGCCGACCCAGAGCCCCGCTGAGCGCCCTCCGGCCGCTCCTCCCCTTCGCCCTGCGCTACCGCGCGCGGATCGCCGCGGGGCTCGTCGCCCTCATCTGCGCGTCGGCCTCGACGCTGGTCGTCCCGATCGCCATGCGCCGGGTCATCGACCACGGCTTCACCGCCGACGGCTCGAACGTGATCGACGCCTATTTCCTCGCCTTGCTCGGCGTCGTCGCGGCCTTCGCGCTGTCGAGCGCGGCCCGCGTCTACACGGTGGTGACGCTGGGCGAGCGGGTCGTCGCCGACCTCCGCAGCGCCGTCTTCGCCCGGCTGACCCAGCTCGATCCGGCGTTCTTCGACCGGGCGCAGTCCGGCGAGATCGTCTCGCGGCTCACCGCGGACGCGACGCAGATCAAGTCGGCCTTCGGCGTCTCGGTCTCGATCCTGCTGCGCAACCTGTTCCTGTTCGTGGGCGCCACCGCCATGATGGTGGTGACGAGCCCGCGCCTGTCGGTGATGGTGCTGGCCGCGATCCCGATCATCGTCTTCCCGCTGATCGTGTCGGGCCGCGGCGTGCGCCGGCGCTCCCGGGCGGCCCAGGACCGGCTCGCCGAGGCCTCGGCCTACGCCGCCGAGGCGGTCGGGGCGGTGCGGACGATGCAGGCCTTCGGCCGCTCCGACTCGACGGCGGCCCGGTTCGCGGCGGCCTCCGAGGAGGCCTACGGCGCCGCCCAGGCCTCGATCCGGGCCCGCGCGCTGCTCACCGGCGTCGCGATCTTCCTGATCTCGGCCTCGGTGGTCGGGGTGATGTGGTACGGCGCCCAGGGCGTCCTGAACCACACCATGACGGGCGGCGAGCTCTCGCAGTTCGTGCTCTACGCCGTGTTCGGCGCCGGCGCCCTCGGGCAGCTCTCCGAGGTCTACGGCGACCTCGCCATGTCGGCCGGCGCGGCCGAGCGGCTCACCGAGATCCTCGCCGCCGAGCCGGCGATCCGCGCGCCGTCCCCGGCCCTGCCGCTGCCCGAGCCGGCGCGGGGCGCGGTGGCCTTCGAGGACGTGCGCTTCGCCTACCCCACCCGCCCGGAACACGCCGCCCTCGGCGGGCTGAGCTTCGCGGCCGCGCCCGGCGAGCGCATCGCCATCGTGGGGCCCTCCGGGGCTGGGAAGTCGACGGTGTTCCAGCTGCTGCTGCGCTTCTACGACCCGCAGGGCGGCCGGATCCTGGTCGACGGCGCCGACATCGCCCAGGTCGATCCCGAGCGCCTGCGCGCCCGCATCGCCCTGGTGCCCCAGGACCCCGTCGTGTTCTCCGGCACCGTCACCGAGAACATCCGCTACGGCCGCCCGGAGGCCGGCGAGGCGGAGGTCCGGCGCGCGGCCGAACTCGCCAACGCGCACGGCTTCGTCTCGGCCCTGCCGCAGGGCTACGCGACCCAGGTGGGCGAGCGCGGCGTGACCCTCTCGGGCGGCCAGCGGCAGCGCATCGCCATCGCCCGGGCGATCCTCAAGGACGCGCCGATCCTGCTCCTCGACGAGGCCACCTCGGCCCTGGACGCCGAGTCCGAGCGCGCCGTCCAGGCCGCCCTCGCCACGCTGATGCAGGGCCGGACCACGCTGGTGATCGCCCACCGGCTCGCCACGATCCGCGCCGCGGACCGCATCCTGGTCCTCGACGACGGCCGCATCGTCGAGACCGGAACCCACGAGAGCCTGCTGGCTCAGGGCGCGCTCTACGCCCAGCTCGCGAACCTGCAGTTCACCGACGCGCTGGACGAGACGGCGCGGGGCAAGGAGCCCCGCAGCCGGGGCGAGCGCCTGCCGGTCGCCGAGTAGCCGGGTCGCGCCCGGAGCCGCCCGGGGCGGCGCCCGTCCGCGCGACGGATCGCCGGTGCGGGGTGCGCGGCCTCAGTGCGCGGACGCGGCCTGGCGCTGCCCCCGGGTCGCGGTATCCTGCGCCCGCTCCGCCGCGGCCTGGATCTGGCCGACCTGGGCCACGATCGTGTCGGTCGCCCGCGCCATCTGCCCGGCCAGGTCCCTGACCTCCGCGGCCGCGGCCGCGAATCCCCGGCCCTCTCCGCCGTCGCGGGCCGCCTCGATCGCGGCCC
Organism: Methylobacterium sp. 275MFSha3.1; assembly: GCF_900108435.1. Lineage (NCBI taxonomy): Bacteria > Pseudomonadati > Pseudomonadota > Alphaproteobacteria > Hyphomicrobiales > Methylobacteriaceae > Methylobacterium > Methylobacterium sp. 275MFSha3.1. The sequence continues at coordinate 211,224 of NZ_FNWP01000007.1, forward strand.
GGAGCGCCATCAGGCTGGTCTGACCGGCGATGCCGGCCAGGAGGCCGGTCGCCGCGTCGGCCGCCGCCGCGGCGGACGCGGCGTCGTCCGCGGCCCGCACGCCCGCGCGCAGGTCCGTCAGCCCGTCCTCGAAGACCCGCACGGCCGCGGCGATCGCGCTGGCTTCGTCCCGCAGGGCGACGTGCGGCCGGGGGTGATCGTCGGCTCCGGGCCGAACCGCGTTCAGGGACAGGCTGAGCTTCGACATCGATACGGTCTCCCTGGATCGGCCGCACCATGGGACGTCAAGGATAACGATGCGTTAATCCAGCAGAGCTGCGGCGCGCACAGGAGAAATCGGCGCCCGCCGGAACAATTACCGCCTATCTCTTCCGGCTTCTGGTGTTCGAAGCTCTCGTAAGACGATCGGATGCTGGCTTGATCGGCACATGCACCTGGGAACGCGGAGCGAGATCGCCGCAAAACTGGTCACCGGACGCGGGCCGCGCGCCGACACCCCCTGCGGCGCCGCGGTGGTCCGACAGCGCTAGCGCTCGGTGAGCTTCATCTCGATCCGGCGGTTGCGGGCGTAGGCTTCCTCGGTCGCCCCGGCTTCGAGGGGCTGGAACTCGCCGAAGGCGCCCGCCAAGAGGTGCTGCGGCGGGATCCCCTTGCCGGCGAGGAACTGCACCACCGCGATGGCGCGCGCCGCCGAGAGCGACCAGTTCGACGGGAACTGCGACGTGCTGATCGGGCGCGCGTCGGTGTGTCCGTCGACTCGCAGCACCCAGGGCAGATCCGCCGGGATCTGCTTGGCGAGTTCCGAGACCGCGCCGGCTATGCGGTCGAGCTCCGGCCCGGCCTCGGGCTTGAGGGTCGCGGAGCCGGCCGGGAACAGCACCTCGGATTGCAGCACGAAGCGGTCGCCGACCACGCGGATGTCGGGCCGGTTGCCGAGGATCTGCCGCAGGCGGCCGAAGAAGTCGGACCGGTAGCGGGCCAGCTCCTGGACCTTCTGCGCGAGGGCGACGTTCAGCCGGCTGCCCAGCTCGGCGATCCGGGCCTGGGATTCCTTGTCGCGGCTCTCGGAGGCCGCGAGGGCGTCCTCCAGGGCGGCGAGCTGGCGGCGCATGGCGCTGATCTGCTCGTTGAGCAGGTCGATCTGGGACTGCGCCCGCCGGGTCGCGCCGCGCTCGGTCTCCAGCTGCTTGTCGAGGGTGCCCGCCGCGCCCTGGCTGACCGTCGCGGCCTCGGCCTGCACCTTGGCCCGGTCGCGCTCGGCCTCGACGCCGGCGAGCGTCGTGCGGAGATTGCGGGCCTCCTCCTCCTGGTTGCGGCGGTTCGTCCGCTCCAGGGCGAGGAGGTCGGTGAGGTCGGCGATCTGGCGGTTGAGCCTGGCCAGGGTCTCGTCCCGTCCGGTCAGCTCCTGCGACAGGAAGAACTGCCCGACCACGAAGACCGTGAGCAGGAAGACCACCGACAGCAGCAGCGTGGCCAGCGCGTCGACGTAGCCGGGCCAGACGTTGAGCGTCCGCCGGGTCCGGGTCGCCGTGGAGGCCACTAGACGCGCTCCCGGCCCAGCCGGTCCAGCACCTGCTTCAGCTCGCGCTCGCGGCTCGCCTGCGCCTCGACCCAGTCGCGGATCATCTGCTGCTCCGCGCGCATGTGCTGGACGAGGCCCTGGATGCCCTCGGCGAGGTTGGTCATCGCCTGGGTCGCCGCGCGGCTGCCGCCGCCCTCGGCCACCAGGGCGCTCAGGCGGTCGACCGCCTCCTTCAGCTCCTGCGTGCCGACGGCCGGCCGCGCCGCGGTCGCTGCCGCCGCGACCGGCGCCGACTCCGGAGCTGCCGCGCCGGACATCAGCCAGTCCTGCAGCTCGTTGTGGAACCGGGCATGGGCCTGGCCCGCCTGCAGCTCCAGGAAGCCGGTGATCAGCGACGAGGCGAGGCCGAACAGCGAGGCCGAGAAGGCCAGACCGATGCCGGAGAGCGGCACCGCGAGGCCCGATTTCAGCTCGTCGAACATCACGCCGGCATCGCCGCCGCCGCGCATGCCCTTGATGACGCCGCCGACCGCCGACAGCGTGTCGATGAGGCCCCAGAAGGTGCCGAGCAGGCCGAGCAGGATCAGGATGCCGGAGATGTAGCGCAGGATCTCGCGGCCCTCGTCGAGGCGCACCGCGATCGTGTCGAGGTAGCCGGTCGTCCCCGGCAGGGTGGCTCCGCCGGCCCGCGCGGCGATCATCGGCGCCATCGGCGCCAGCAGGGCGGGCGGCTTCTTGACCTGCGCGCCGCCCGCGACGGCGTTGACGTAGGCGGTCTCGCGGAACAGCCGGACGACCTGCCCGAAGGCGATCAGGACGGCGATCAGCAGCACACCGAGGATGAGCCCGTTGAGCCCGGGATTGGCCAGGAAGGCCGGTGTGATCTGCCGGAACAGAATGAAGGCCAGGAAGCCTACAAGGATCAGGAAGATGACCATCCGCCCGAGATAGATCCCGGGCTGTGCCAGCGGCCCATTCTTGTCGTCGCCGGTTTCTCGGGCGGCCATCGATCGTTCTAGCCTGATCTCACCACGCGGCAGCCGGCCATCGGCGCCCCTCGGGGGGCACTGTGGGGGTAGGCCCGCACGCGATCAAGTCTCGGGAAGGTCATCGCGGAGCTATGCCCAGGCCGATCGAGACCAGTCCCGCACAAAAGGCTTAGCGGCCCGCGACCGCCTTACGCCAAACCGGCATCCACCGGGCCGGACAGGGCGCTAATCCCAGAAATGCGGCGCGGTCTCCTCGAGATTCGGCCCAAGGCGGAGGGCCGCGACCCGCGTGGCGAGGCCGCGCGCGTCCGTCTCCACCGCGATGCCGCACAGGGTGCCCTCGCCGACGGCGACCTCCCAGCGGGAACCGGGCGTCTTCTGGATCATGCGGCGGATCGGCTCGTCCTTCTGCATGCCGATCACCGAATCGTAATCGCCGCACATGCCCGCATCCGACATGTAGGCCGTGCCGCCGGGCAGGATCCGGTGATCCGCCGTGGGCGTGTGCGTGTGCGTCCCGACGACGAGGCTCGCCCGGCCGTCGAGGTAGTGGCCGAAGGCCTGCTTCTCGCTCGTCGCCTCGGCGTGGACGTCGACGATCACCGCGTCCGCCGCCGCGCCGAGGGGGCAGGCGGTGAGCTCGCGCTCCACCGCCGCGAAGGGGTCGTCCATCGCGTCGAGGAAGACCCGGCCCATCACGTTGACCACGAGGACGCGGGCGCCGCCCTGGGTCTCCACGACCGTGGCGCCGCGTCCCGGCGTGCCGGGCGGATAGTTCGCCGGCCGCACCAGGCGCGGCTGGCGGGCGATGAACACCATCGCCTCGCGCTGGTCGAAACTGTGGTTGCCGAGGGTGACCGCGTCGGCGCCGGCCTGGATCAGCTCGTCGCAGATCGTCTCGGAGATGCCGAAGCCGCCGGCCGCGTTCTCGCCGTTGACCACCACGCAGTCGAGGCGCCAGCGCTCCCGGAGCCGCGGCAGGTGCTCGCACACCACGGTGCGGCCCGAACGCCCGACGACGTCGCCGAGGAAGAGCAGGCGCATGGGTCAGGCGGTCCTGTCGCAGCGGATCACGCCGGCTTCGGTGATCACGTACTGGAGGGGGCGGTCGTGCGGCTCGGCCGGCACCCGCGCCACCTCCTGGGCGGCGAAGCCGATGCCGACGGTCAGGACGGGGTTCGTCCGGGACAGGCGCGCGATCGCGCCGTCATAGTAGCCGCGGCCGTACCCGATGCGCTGCCCGGTCCGGTCGAAGGCCGCGAGCGGCACGATCAGCGCGTCGGGCTCCACCGGCGGCAGCGACGGGTCGGGCTCGCTGAGGCCGAACCGGCCGGCGACGAGGGCGTCGCCGGCGCGCCATTCCCGGAACACCAGGCCGTCCGGCGTGACGTGCGGCAGGGCCACGGCCTGCCCGCGGGCGCGCAGGTCCTCGGCGGCGGGCCGGGGATCGACCTCGCTGCGGATCGGCCAGAAGGCGCCCACGAGACGGGCCTGGGCGAGCTCGGGCAGCGCGAGGAGCGCGTCCCCGATCGCCGTCGAGGCCGCCTGCCGGGCCGCGGGATCGAGGGCGTCGCGGGCGGCGAGGGCCGCGGCGCGGAGTTCCGCCTTGCGGGCGGCGTCCGGAGCCTCGGTGCCGGTTCTGGGAGAGGTCGAGTGCGGAGCCACGTGAGCCGTTGGAGGATCGATCCCGGGAAACCTACAGCGTAGGTGGGCGCCGTGTTGGCCAAGTCCAGGGACGAGGCCAGGGACAGCTCCCGAGGGAGTCGATAAGGCCCCGGGGATAGTGCTCCTGACGAACTCTGCAGCCCCGCTCCCGTCATGTAGCGGTCCCGGCGCGTTCCCGCCAGGGCCGGGCGCCGCAAAATCCGCGGGCCGATCCGTCAGGCCGGCCCGCCCGGCCCGTCCTTCGTCCCGGCGGCCCGCGCCCGGGCCACCGCCAGGATCGCGTTGCGGCCCTCCTGGTCGGCGATCGACTGCCACAGGCCGATCAGCTCGCTGAGCTCGGCCAGCGGGCGCGGCGCCGGCGCCCCGAAGAAGGCGGCGATCGGGACGCCGGTCGCGGCCGCGATCCGACGCAGGCGGGCGCTGGCGTCGCGCCGGCCGCCGCCCCGGTCCTCGACGCCGATCGCTTCCATGGCAGAGCACCTGAATTAGAGTACAGATCGCAGCTTGAAGCGATTGTTGCGTCTCGGAAGAGCCAATACAATTTATCCGATCGGGGAATAGAGCAGCCCGAAGGCGTTATCCACGCCGATGTCTGAACGCATGGCTCGGGGTCGGCGGGCGCTGCGGCAGCGCGGCGTGCGGGACATCCGGACGGTCCCTCGGCGGCCCGCCGCGATGCGACGCCGCGTCCGCGTCGCCGACACGCTGCAGCAACACCGGGACCGCGATGAACGAGGCGTGCGCGGGAGCGCGCCGCGCGGATTTGATTTACCACGCTCCCAGTCATCCGGGCCGCTCCGGCGCGGATCGCGGTCCCGATCCATTGTCAGGAGGCTGCGCGACTCTTGCAGTGGGGAAGGCACCCGCGAGGGACCGACCAGGTTTGAGACGACGGTGACCGATCGTGGCACAGATCGACCATAACATCGCTGTCGCGACGTGGCTCACCCCCGTGCAGCCGGCCCATCCCGAGCGTCCGGGCCCGAACCGCCCCGACACCACCGCCGAGCTGGGCGACCTGTGGCGGATCCTGTGGCGGCGCAAGCGGCTGGTCTTCGGGACGGCGCTGCTCCTCGGCCTGCTCGCCCTCGCCTACGCGCTGATCACGCCCTCCCTCTACACCGCCACCGCGCAGATCCTGATCGATCCCCGCGACCGCCAGGTCGTCTCGAACGACGTCAACCCCGCCGGGCTGTCGCCGGACGGCGGCATCGCCCAGGTCGAGAGCCAGGTGAAGGTGATCGAGTCGGACGCCGTGCTGGGCCGGGCGGTCGATCAGGTCGGGCTCGCGACCGCGCCGGGCTTCGGCGCGCCGCAGGACGGCGTCGTCACGCGGGTCCTCGGCGAGCTCCGCGCGCTGGTGGCCGGGCCGAGGGCGGAGCGGCCGGTCGACGCCCGCGGCCGGGCGCTGGACCAGCTGCGGCGGCGGCTCGCGGTCAAGCGCGCCGACAAGGTCTTCGTCATCGATCTCGTGGTCACCACGACGGACCCCGACCTCTCGGCGCGGATCGTCAACGCCATCGCGAGCGCCTACCTGACGGACCAGACCGACGCCCGCTCGGACGCCGCCAAGCGCGCCGCGGGCGAGCTGCGCGGCCGCCTCGACGAGCTGCGCAACGCGGTCAACGTCGCCGACAAGAAGCTCGAGGATTACAAGGCGCGCAACGGCCTGATCGCGTCGAGCGGCCGGCTCGTCAACGAGCAGCAGCTCACCGACCTGAACGCGCGGCTGGTCGCCGCGCGCGCGCGGACCGCCGACGCCAAAGCGCGGCTCCAGGGGATCCGGGAGGCGCGCGGGCAGGCGATCGGGTCCGGGGCGATGCCGGAGGCGGTCCAGTCCTCGGTGATCGAGCGCCTGCGCGGGCAGTACGCGGAGCTCGCCGCCAAGGAGGCGGACCTGCGCACCAATCTCGGCGAGCGCCACCCGTTCATCGCCGCGGTGCGCGCCCAGATGCAGGACGTCCGCCGGCTGATCGACGCCGAGCTGAACCGCATCGCGGGCGCCGCGGAGACCGAGGCCCAGCGCGCCCAGGCCAACGAGCGGACCCTCGCGGCGGAGCTGGAGCGCCTGCAGCGGCAGTCGGCGGTGAACGCCCAGTCGTCGGTGCAGCAGCGCGAACTGGAGCGCGAGGTCGACGCGGCGCGCTCGGTCTACAACGCCTTCCTGGTGCGCGCCCGGGAGATCAAGGAGCAGACCAGCATCGACAGCTCGAACGCCCGGATCATCACCGCGGCGCGGCCGCCGCAGGATCCGAGCTGGCCGCCGCGGCTGATCCTGGTCGCCGCCGCCCTCGCGGGCGGCCTCGGCCTCGGCGCCGGCCTCGCGCTGACGCGGGAATATCTGGCGCCGACCGTGCTCTCACCGCGGCAGCTGGAGCGGCTGTCGAACGCCCCGGTGGTGGCCGTGCTGCCCGGCCTGCGGCCGCGGGGCGCGAGCGCGAGCGCCGCGAGCCTCACCCTCGACCACCTGGCCGCGACCTCCGGCGCGAGCGGCCACGCGCTGGCGCTGCTCGTCACCTCGGGCGAATCCGACGAGGCCGAGCGCCAGGCGGTGATCGGGCTGCTCGCCGCGGTCGCCGTCGCGCGCGGCGACCGCGTCCTGCGCGTCGACGCCGACCTGCGGGCGGACGGCTCCGGCACCGGCGGCCTCCTCGACGTGCTCCGCGGCGAGCAGAGCCTCAACGCCGTGACCCGGACGGACCCGGCCTCCGGCGCCCGCCGGGTCGGGCTCGGCGACACCGAGAAGCCCCTGCGCGATGCCCTGACCCCCACCAATGTCGAGCGCTTCATCGCGGGCGTGAAGGGACGCTTCGACCTCGTGCTCGTCGACGGCGGCGTGCTGACCGAGAACCTGCGGCTCGGTCCCCTGGCGGCCGCCGCCGACCGGCTGCTGCTCGTCGCCTGCAACGGCGCGACGCGCCAGCGCGACCTGATCGACCTCGTCGACACGTCGGAGGCGCTGGGCCGGCCGATCTCCGGCTCCCTGCTCCTGACCCGGCGCAAGGCATGAGGACCCTCCGGCAGACCGGCTTCGCGCGCCGCCACGATCCGGCGGCGCGCACGGGCCCGGTTTTGCGCGCTCTCCTGCGGGCGGAATCGGTGGCCCTGTCGGTCTGGGCCCTGCTCCTCGTCGGGGTCTCGGGCGGCCTCCTGTGGGTGCTCGGCCTCAATTACGAGGGGATCACCGGCTCGGCCGCCTCGAAGATCCACCCCGCCACCTACCTGGCGGTCGTCCTGATCGGCTGGACCCTGATGCGCGCGGGCAATCCGGTGATCCCGGTGGCCGGGGCGCTGAACCGGCGGCCGGCCAGCGTGCTCCTGGCCGCCTGCGGCGTGCTGCTGCTCGCGCTGATCGCGGCCCGGGGCGGCGCGGGCCTCGCCGGCTCCATCGACACCTTCGTGCTCGCCGGCCTCGTCCCGATCCTCCTGATGGATCGGGACGCCGAAACGCTCGGGCGGCTGGAGGCGATCTTCCACCTCGTGATGCTCGCCAACGCCCTGCTCGGCCTGTTCGAGCTCGCGAGCGGCCAGCGCTTCTTCCCCTACCGGTTCGACGGCGTGGCGTTCGAGTCCGACACCCGCTCGGCGGCCCTCCAGGGCCACCCGCTGGCCAACGCGACCATGACGGCGTGCTACATCCTGGCGCTGGCGAAGGGCGGCGGCCGCCTGGCGCCGATGCCGCGCGCCGCCATGATCGTCCTCCAGCTCGTCGCCCTGGTCACGTTCGGGGGCCGCTCGGCCACCGTCACCACGCTGATCCTCGGGGGCGCCGTCGGGCTCGTGGCCCTGAACCGCACCCTGCGCACCGGCCGCGTCCCGCTGGCGGCGGCGGCCTGCGCGTGCTTCGCCCTGACCCTGCTGCCCGTTCTGGTCGCCGTCCTGGCCGCGGCCGGGTTCTTCGACACCCTGCTGGACCGGTTCGTCTCGGACGGCGGCAGCGCGCAGGCCCGAGTCGACATGCTCACGGTGTTCGACGCGATCCCGTTCCGGCAGCTCCTGCTCGCCCCCGACTTCCTGCAGGTGAACACGCTGCGCCGGATCTACGGCCTGGAATGGGGCATCGAGAACTCGATCATCTCGGCCGTGCTCTACCACGGCATCCTGGTCACGGGGGTGCTGGTGATCGCGGTGGGGCTCTACCTCGCCGAGATCGCGCGGGATTGCCGGCGCGGCGTCTGGCTCCCGATCCTGGCCTTCGTGATTCTCGTGAACACGTTCGAGGGTCTCGCCGGCAAGACGACCCTGCTCGCCAAGTTCGCCCTGATGCTCATCGTCCTGTTCCCGCCCCTTCCGCGCCGCGGCTGAGTGGGCGCAGTGCCGCGGATCGGTCGGGGACCGCTTCAGGGCCGGGCCCGCAGCCCGAGCGCCGCGATCAGGGCGGGATCGGCGACGTGCGCGTCGTCCATGAGGCCGAGGCCGTCGAACAGGTTCCAGAACGACCACGCGAACCCGTTCGCCTCCGCCGCCAGCCGCACGTCCCGGATGTAGGCGGCCCGGTCCGGCGCCCGGGACGCCGTGAAACGGGCGTCGGTGCGCAGGGCGCCGAACTCGCCCATCAGCACCTGCCCGCGCGGGATCCCGTAGAGGTCCGCCCAGGTCGCGACCGGCGCCATCGCGTCGGCGATGTAGGCCGGGCCGGGCGCGGCCTCGAAATACGCGTGCAGTTTCGCCTCGATCACCGCGCGGTCGCGCGCCTTCTCGGCCTGCGGCACCGTGCGGTCCGTCTCCATGCGCGCCCGCACCGCCGCGAGGGTCTCGCGCAGCGTGCCGCGGCTCCCGGGCCAGGGCACGGCGGTGAGCCAGCGGTAGAACGGCTCCTCGGTGAGCCAGGTCGCCCCCTGGTGGGAGAACAGGTACGGCTCGTAGAAGTGGAAGGTGTAGAGGAGCGGCGCGAACCGCGCGAGCGCGGCCGGATCCAGAGCCGTCAGGCCGGCGACGAGGCTGCCGCAGGAGCCGGTCGCCACCAGGGTGAGCGCCGGCGCGGCCGCGCGGGCCGCGGCCAGGAGCCCGTCCTGCACCCGGTTCCAGGCGCCGCCGCCGCAGGCCTGCGGCGGCTCGTTCACCGGCTCCAGGACCACGCGGTCCGTGCCCTTCCGCGCGCACAGGCGCGCGAGGTCTCCGACGAGGTCGCGATAGGCCGCGAAGAGCGGCGCCCGGTCCGAGCCGTAGAACGCGTCGGGCGTGTAGTGGTGGGTCGCGGCGTTCGCCTGGACATTGACCAGGACGCGCAGCCCGGCCGCCAGCGCCGCGTCGACGGCCTCCGACAAAATGCCGAGGAGTTCGGCGCGCCGCGGCCCCGTGAAGGCCACGAACGGCCCGGGATCGAGGGGCAGGCGCACGAAGTCGAAGCCGAACCCGGCGATCCGGGCGAGGTCGTCGCGGGTCGGCACCGGCCGGCCGGCCTGGAAGGGCGGCCACGCGTAGTCGGTCCGCGGGGGCGGGTACTCGGTGGTCAGCGAGAACCAGGGCCAGAGGGCGATGCCCCGGCGCAGGGCGACCGGCGCGGGACTACCCTGGACGGGCCGGACACCCGCACCCGCCGCGAGGGCGCCGGCGAGCACCGACCGCCGGCTGGGGCCTACCATCGGGGATCGGCCGTGGTGCTGATCGGCGCGCCCGCGGTGTCACGCCCCGCGCGGTCCGCGGCCGGCGGGTAGCCGCCGACACTGCGCAGCGCGTCCTCGTAGGCGGCCAGCACGGCATCCCAGCGGAACTGCTCGGCGCGCGCCCGCGCCGCCGCGCGGGCCGCCGCGACCGCGGCCCCGTCGGAGAGCACGCGCTCGATCGCCGCGGCACAGCTGTCCGGATCCGAGAAGTAGAACTGACCGTCGCCAGCCGTGCCCCGGTTGAACGGATTGTCGTGGGCGACCACGGCGTTGCCCGCCCAGAGCGCCTCGACCAGCGACGGGTTAGTGCCGCCGACGGTGTGGCCGTGGAGATAGGCCCGCGCGTGGACCCGCAGGGCCTGGACCTGCTCGGGCTCGTAGATGGCGCCGGGAAACAGCACCTCCGGCGAGGCGGCTGCCTCCACGGCGCGATGGTACGGATTGCCGACCCTCAGCGTGCCGAGCACCACCAGCCGCACGCCGCGGGCACGGCGCGAGAAGGCCTCGACGAGCGTCAGGATGTTGTTGTCCGGCTCGATGCGGGCGATCGAGACGAGGTAGCGGTCGGGCTCGAGGCCGAGGGGCGGCGGCCCGACATCGGCCGCCGGGGGATCGCCGCCGTACGGGATGGTCGCGATGGCGCCGCGCGGCCTGCGACGGGCGAGGTGGTCGGCGATGACGGGATGGTCCGCCACCAGCCGCTGCGAGGACCACGCGGCGATCCACTCGCTGACGTAGAAGAAGGCGCGCACGGGCAGCGACCATTTCGGACGGCGCCACTCGATCCCGTCCATGTTGGTCAGGATACGCCCGCCCCGCGCCCGCAGGTAGGGCAGGAACGCGGCGCCGTTGTAGCCGAGCACGAGGCAGACGCCGCCGCGGGTCGCGGCGTCGTGGGCGCAGATGGCGTCGAAGGCGAGCGTCGCGACGGGACCGCCCAGGCCGATCTCCACGGTGATCAGTTCGACGCCGTTCCAGGTGCTCCGCACGATGCGGTCCCGCACCGCCTCGACATCCCTCTGGCAGTACACGCCGACCTGCCAGCCGCGTTCGACCAAGTAGAGCGCGAGACGTTCCGCGAAAGTCTCGAAACCACCGTGGGCGGCCGGGATACCGCGCGTGCCGAGAATAAGTAGTTTCGGTGCGCGGTCAGGCATGAAACTTCCTTTCCAATGTGTCGGCCCTATTGTAGATCCGAAGGATACAATCCCGACGACCGGCCTCTACAACTGCTAGTTGTTTATTTAATATAGAAATCATCTTATGGTAGACAATTTCGGACTGAGAGCGGCGCGCGACAGCGATCATGCTGCCGCCCCCGCGCTGCGGGCCGTCGGCAACGCCGCGGCGGAGCTTCGGATCACGTGCGTCCACCAGGGATTCGAGCTGTACGGCTCGGATCGCTGCTTCATCGAGACCGTCCGCACGATCCGGGCCGCCCATCCGGGTGCGCGGATCGACGTGGTGCTGCCGCGACGCGGGCCGATCGTGGCCGCGCTGGAGCCCTTCGCCAGCGAGATCGTGATCGCCCCGCTCTGGATCCTGCGGCGCAAGAAACTAGCGCGCCTCGTAACCCTGGGTCTGATGGCTCTGCCCATCGCGATGATCCGTGCGTGGCGCCGCATCCGCGCGAGCGACCTCGTCTACATCAACACCACCGTGGTGGCCGACTACCTGCTGGCCGCCCGGCTGGTCCCCGGCCGGAGCATCGTCCACGTCCATGAGATCCCCGAAGGCGCCGTGCTGAAGGTCCTGCGCGGGCTGATCCGCTGGAGCGGCGCCAACGTGGTGTTCAACTCGCGCGCCACCGAGCGGGCCTACGCCCTGCCCCGCGGGGCGACCGCCCGGGTCGTCTACAACGGGATCGCGGGTCCCGCCGAGCCGAATCGGAGCGCCTACGACGGCTCCCGCCCGCTCCGCGTGCTGATGCTCGGCCGGATCAGCCGGATCAAGGGCCAGGACGTCCTCGTGGAGGCGCTGGCCTCCCTGCCGGAGCCCGTGCGTCGGCGGATCGCGCTGCGCATCGTCGGCAGCGCCTTCGAGGACGAGGCCCGCGAGCGGGCCCTGGTCGGGCGGATCGCCGAGGCGGGGCTCGCCGCGCAGGTCACGCTCGAGCCGTTCGTGGCCGATCCCGCCGCCCTCTACCGCTGGGCCGACGTGGTCACGATGCCGTCGCAGCGGCCCGAATCCCTCGGCCGCGTGGCGATCGAGGCGATGTCCTACGGCGTGCCGCCGCTCGTCACGGCGATCGGCGGCCTGCCCGAGGTGGTGGAGGACGGGAAGACCGGCTGGATCGTCCCGCTGGGCGGCCCGGAGCCGATCGCCGCCGTGCTGGCGGATCTGGTCGCCGACCCGGCGCGCTGGCGCGACTTCGGCCGGGCGGCCCGGGCGCGCTACCTGAGCCTGTTCTCGGAGGCCTCGGCGGCGGAGGGCATCGAGGCCATGGTCCGGACGACGCTGCGCCGCCCGACACCGACGGATCCGTCCCGCGCCGCGGACGCGCCGGCGCGACCGGCCGCCTAGGATCCCCGCGCGTCCCCGTGGGACCGGCGTCGGTCCGGAACGGGCGTGCGCCCTGAGCGCGGGCGCCCTCGGCGTTACCGGGACGCCCTCAAGCACGCTCGCGGTCCGTGGCCAAGCGCCGCGGCCGGGCCTGCTGCCGGCGCCGCGCAACGACCGGCCCGGGCGCGTCCCCTCACCGGCCCCGGCCGCCCGGGCACCGGAGCCCCGCCGCGACGCAGCGGAATCCGACCCGCGCGACCGCCGTCACCCTGTGGACGATCGGCCGCGCGAGGATGCAATGCGGTGGCGCCTGACCGATGAGGCGTGCGGCGCGGGAACCCCTGCCCGGCCGGGACGGGGCGCGAGGACGAGGAGCGACATGGCGGCCAAGCTCGCGGTCCAGGAGATTGCGGATGCCCCGGACTGGGACCGGCGGGTCTGGGCCTGCCCGGGCGCCAACATCTATTGCGGCAGCCCCTGGGGCACCTACAAGGCGCGGCGCGGCCTGGAGGTGCGGCGGGCGGTCGTGTCCGGCGACGGCGCGGACCTCGCCTTCGTCCAGTGGCAGACGCGCCGGAAGGGGCCGGCGCGGTTCATCCACGTCCAGGGCGGCCCGCTGCTGACCGCCGCGGGCGCGCACCGCGCGGAGGCGGTGTTCGCCGCGTTCATCGACCACCTCGCGCTCGGCCGGCTCGACGTCCTCGCCGTCGACTACGAGCAGTTCGAGACCCGCGGCGCGACGCTGGCGCTGCTGATGCACGGCTTCGCCCCGGTGATCGGCGCGCCCGACCACACCCTCGAGCTCGACCTGACCCAGGACCTCGACGCCATCCAGGCCGGCATGGAGCCGCGCTGGCGCAAGGCCCTGCGCAAGGCCGAGCGGAACGCCGAGGTGACGACGCACTTCCTCGAGGACAGGGCCGAGCGCCTCGAAGCCTTCGACGACTTCACCGCGATGTTCGCGGCCCTGCGCGAGCGCAAGGGCTTCGCCACGACGCTGCAGCCGCAGGCCTACCGCGACATCGCGGCCGAGGACGAGCGCCTGCTGTTCCTCGACGTCCGCGAGAACGGACGGCGCGTCCTCGTGCGGATCGCGCACCTGTCGGACAGCCGCTGCACGGATTTCTACACGGCCTCGAACGAGCGGGCCCGCGCGACGGGCGCCGCGACCCTCGCGGTCTGGCGCTTCGTGGAGCGGGCGAAGGAAGAGGGCTGCCGGGTCTTCGATTTCGGCGGCATCGATCCGGCGGCGAACCGGCCCGTCTTCGAGTTCAAGCGCGGCCTGTGCACCGACGTCGTCCAGCACAACCCGCTCTGGGTCTACAGCCGGACGCCGGCGCTGCGGAGACTGGCGCCGGCCCTGCTCGCGCTGCGCTGAGCGACGGGCCGGTCACGCGGCGCCGAGGGGTCGCGCCGGTCCCGGGCGCCGCGCCAGGGTCCGGAAGGCCGAGACCGACCAGACCAGCGTCGCAACCTCGGAGGCCAGCAGGCCGGCGAGCGCGGTGGCGGGCGGCAGCAGCAGCAGCGCCGGCACCATCACGGCCATCCCGAGGGCGGCGCTCGCCACCGCCCCCGCCGTGATGGTCCGGAACGCCGCCGAGGCCTCGAGATAGGCCCGCGGGATCGCGTAGAGCAGCGACACGGTCACCACCGCCCAGACACCGAGCCCGATCCAGCCCATCGGCTGCGCGGCGAACCGACCCTTGAACAGGATGTCCTCGACCAGCGGCAGGGCGGCCGCCATCACCGCCCCGTAGGCGAGACAGGCGCTGCCGAGCAGGATTCCGTTGCGGACGACGAGCCGGCGGGCGGCATCGACCTGCCCGGCCGCGAGCAACCGGCTGATCTCGGGCAGGATCATGTTCAGCAGCGCGCTCGCGGGGATGCGCAGCGGCGCGTAGAGCACGATCGTGGCGGCGATCGGCGCGTAGGCGGCGGGCCCGGCCAGGAGCGCCAGCAGCAGGGTCAGCCCCTGACCCTGGACCGTCAGGCTGGTGACGCCGGCGAGCGACCACGCCAGGGTCCGCCAGATGGCCCGGTAGCGGGCGCGCGCCCGCGCGTGCAGCGAGAAGCGGATCCGCTCGCGCAGCGCCGCGTAGGCCACCGCGATCGCGACCGCGTGCGCGAGCGCGATCGCCGTGAAGGCCCGATCGAGAAGGGCCGTGCCCTCCCCGTTCAGCCAGCGCGCGACGAGGAGACCGCCGCAGACCGCGTAGACCAGGTCGCTCAGGCCGGCGATCCGGGGCCGGCCGCGGGCGAGGAGCACGATCCGCAGGTAGCTGCGGAAGGCGTAGAGGCCCACGAAGGCCCCGGCCGCCAGGGCACCGAGGCCGATCACCGGGATCAGCACGAGGCCGACGGCGGCCGCCATGAGGCCGGAGACCAGCACCGCGCCCGAGCCGAACATCACGTCGTAGCCGAGCGCCGCCGGACGCCCCAGGCTCCGGGCGACGTGGATCGTCGCCGGGACCGCCACCAGGGCCCGGATGTAGGTGATGCCGACCGCCCCGACCGCGAAGACGATGGCGAACAGGCCGTAATCGTGCGCGCCGAGCGCGCGCACCAGCAGGATGTTGAGGAGGAAGTGGAACAGGCTCTGGGTCAGCTCGCCCGACAGGATCACGGCGAACCGCCCCGACAGGACGGCACGCATCGGTCCGGGCAGGCGGAGGCGGCCGGCGCCCGGGAGCCGGAGCCGATCACCGGGACGCGGCATCGAATCGGTCATGCGGGGGTGGACGGTCTCCGTGTGGGCGCGCGGGCCGGGCGCCGGCGCCGGGAAGCGGTCGGCGGCGCGCAATCGTCTCGCGACTCTCTCCCGGCCCGCTCATGCCGGAGCGTCCGTTTCCGGACCGTCTCAGGTGATCCCCCGGAAGGCCCCGGACAGTGCGGCAAGGCAGCGCGCGAGATCGTCCTCGTCCGCCCAGACGTGCGGGCTGATGCGCAGCGCGCCGGAGCGCTCGCTCACGTAGACCCGGTCCCGCTGCAGGCGATCGACGAGGCCCGTCGGCAGACCCGCGGGTGGCCGCAGACCGAGGATGTGCGGCGCCCGCAGGGAAGCCGGCAACGGCGCCAGGCCGAGCCCGGCGGCCCCGTCCGCCAAGCGGTCCGTCAGCCCGCGCAGCCGGGCAGCGACGGCGGGCACGCCCCATTCGGCGATCTGCTCCAGCCCGGTCACGGCCATGAACAGCGCGACCGGATCGTTGAGCTCGCCCCGGTCGTAGCGGCGGGCACCGGCGGCCGGCGGGCGGTTCCCGATATTCTCCTCTATTGCCGCCCCGTCCTGCCGGTGCGGCGCTGCGTACAGGAAGGCGAGACCGTACGGTCCGAGAGCCCACTTGTAGGTCGGGAAGGCCAGGAAGTCCGGGCGCCACCGGGCGACGTCGACCGGCACGGCGCCCACGGCCTGCGTGGCGTCGATCACCAGGGCCGCGCCGGCGGCGTGGACCGCGGGAGCGAGCCGGTCGAGGTCGATCAGGCTGCCGTCGGTCCAGTGCAGCGGGGTCAGGGTGGCGAGGGCGAGCGGCGGGGCGCCCGGCCGGTCGATCGCGGCCGCGACCGCCGCGGTCCAGTCGCCGTCCGGGGGGCGCGGCACCTCCTCCACCACCAGACCCTGCCGGTCGGCCAGCCGATCGAAGGCGAAGCGCAGGGACGGAAACTCGTCGGCCACGCGGAGCAGGCGCCCGCCCGGCCTCAGGGTCAGGTTGCGGGCGGCCACCGCCATGGCGTGGCTGACCGCGCCGACGATCGCGATCTCGTCCGCGCCGGCGCCGATCAGCCGCGCGGCCGCAGCGCGCGCCCGCTCGGCCCAGGGCGGGACCGCCGTGCGGGGATGGTCCCAGGGGCGGCTCTTGACCAGGATCCCCGCCTCACCCGCCGCTCGCACGGCCCGCGGCAGCGGCGACCAGGCGGCGGCGTCGAGGTAGCTGACGTCGGCGGGCATCTCGAAGAGATGGCGCTGGCACGGGAGCGCCGCGGCGACGGATTCGGTGAACGCCATGATGCGCGACAGCCTAGAGGATCGGATCCGCCGGCACCACGGCCCGGACTCCATCGCGCGGCGCCCAGGCCGCAGGCCGGCGCGCCCGGTCCGCGCGGGTCGGCGGCGGCGTGCCCCCTGGCGGACCATCGCATCCTGGTGCTCCGACGCTCCGGCGCCCTGTCGAGCCTCGCGGGACGCGACGGGCTGGTGGACTCGCGGAAGATCTGACCGTGATCCGCCCGAACGACGCCCGGCCCGACCGGCCGCGCCGGGTGTTCGGCGGGGGCGGCAGCTGAGCTGTTGTTCCGGGCCGCGAGCCTGTAGAGCCTCGGGACACATCGCCACGACCCGACCGAGACCCCGTGACCCTGCTCGCCGATCGCGCCCCCGCCAAGGTCAACCTGACGCTCCACGTCCTCGGCCGCCGCGTCGGTGACGGCTACCACGTGCTCGAGAGCCTCGTCGCCTTCGCGGGCACGGCCGACCGCCTGACGCTGGATCCCGCGGCACCGCTCAGCCTGACCGTCAGCGGCCCCACCTCCGGCCCCGCCGGCCCGACGGACGACAACCTCGTCCTGAGGGCCGCCCGGGGGCTTGCCGCCCGGGTGCCGAACCTGCGCCTGGGCGCCTTCCACTTGGTGAAGCGCCTGCCGGTCGCGGCGGGGATCGGCGGCGGCTCCTCCGACGCCGCCGCGACCCTGCGCCTGCTGGCGCGCCTCAACGGGCTGCCCCTCGACCACGAGGCCGTCGGCGCGGTGGCGCGGGAGACCGGCGCCGACGTGCCGGTCTGCCTCGACCCGCGGGCCCGGATGATGCGCGGCGCGGGCGAGGCGATCGGGCCGGTCCTCGGCCTCGCACCGCTGCCCGCGGTGCTGATCAATCCCGGCGTTCCGGTGCCCACCGCCCCGGTCTTCAAGGCGCTGGGCCTGAGCGTCGGCCAGGATCTCGCGGGCGCGCCGCACCCGACGATCCCGCGGGCCATGGCGAGCGAGCCGCTGCTCCGGGCCCTGGCCGGGGCCCGCAACGATCTGGAGGCGCCGGCCCTGACCGTGGCGCCGGTGATCGGCGACGCGCTGGCGGCCCTCCGCGCCCAGGGCTGCCGCCTCGCGCGGATGTCGGGCTCCGGCGCGACCGTTTTCGCGCTATTCGCCGACCGGCGCGCGGCCGTCTGGGCCGCCGCCGCCCTGCGCGCCGCCCATCCGAGATGGTGGGTGGCGCCGACCTTCCTGCGCTGACCCGGCCCGCGGGCGGCGTTCAGCCGGACTCCGCCTCGTACACCGTCACGACGCCGCGGCCCTCGGGCACCATCACGCGCCAGCCGCGCGCCCGCGGCAGGTCGCCGGGATCGATGGCGCTGGCCCGACCGGTCCCGACATCGTAGGTCGCGAGCCGGCCGTCCGAGATGCGTCCGCGCAGATACGCCCGGCCGTCGCCGAGGTGGAGCGCGGCCGGAGCGGCGGTGACGCCGAGGGCGACGTCCGCGAGGGCGCCGCTCGGCGCCAGGACGGCCCCCGGCAGCGCCAGCACGTCGGCCTCGGGAGCGATCTCGGACGGGACCCGCAGGTGGCCATCGACCGCGTGACGGCGGTTCAGCAGCAGGGCCTCCCGACGTCCCTCACGCTGCACGACGAGGGCGAGATCCGGCCCGTCCCGGCCGGCGATCAGGTAGACGCTGCCCGGCGCGAGCCGATCGAGGCGGGTGGTCCGGCCGGGACGGTGCAGGTCCAGGGTCATGCTTCCATCCGCGCGCGCCGCTCACCCCGCCCCTTCCGGTAGAACGCGCGACGCTCGGCTTCGGCCCGAACCACGGTGGCGCGCACCTGGAGCAGGTCCTTGCGGGTCAGGAGCCCGACGAGGCCGCCGGTGCGCGGATCGGTGACCGGCAGGCGCCCCTGCCCGGCCGACAGCATCACGTCGAGGGCGTGCGAGACCACGTCGCCCGGATGGACGACGGCGAGATCGGCGTCCGAGACGCGCTCGCCGAGGGTGCCGGCCTCGGCCTCGCCGTCGCGCTCCTCCAGGGTCCAGCGCAGGGCGTCGCTGCGCGAGACGAGACCCACGGGCCGGCCCGCGCCGTCGACCACCGGATAGGCGTGGTGGGCACCGATCTCGATCGCCGCGAGGGCGTCGGCCAGGGGCAGGTCCGCGTCGAGGGTCTCGACCGTGCGGGTCATCACCGCCTCGACCCGGGCGAGTTCGTAGGGATCGATCCCGTATTCCCGGATCACGTGCTGCCCGCGCCGGGCGATCTTCTCGGTCAGGATCGAGCGCTTGAGGAGGAGCACGGTCACCGCGTAGGCCGCCATGGTGGCGGCGAGCAGCGGCGCCAGAGCGGCGACGTCGCCGGTCACCTCGACGGCGAAGACGACGCCGGTCAGCGGCGCCGGCAGGGTGCCGCCGAGCATCGCCGCCATGCCGATGAGCGCCCAGAAGCCGTGGGCGCCGGGCAGGAGGAGGCCGATCAGCCAGCCGACGGCGCCGCCGAGGATCAGCAGCGGCGCGAGCACGCCTCCGGACGTGCCCGACGATAGGGCGGCGAGCCAGATCACCGCCTTCACCACAAGGATCAGCACGACGGCGCTCGCCAGCATGTGGCCGGAGAGCAGGTCGTGAATGACGTCGTAGCCGACGCCGAGCGCCCGAGGCTCCACGAGGCCGCCCAGCCCGACCACGACGGCGCCGAGGGCGGGCCACCACATCCAGTGCAGCGGAAGCCGCCCGAAACCGTCCTCCAGCGCGTAGAGCGCCCGGGTCAGCGCCCCCGAGATCAGGCCGCAGGCGACCCCGAGCAGCGCGCAGGCGGGCAGCCCCCACCAGGGCAGGGCCGGATTGTCGGCGAAGGCGAAGAGCGGGCCGGCGCCGAACAGGGCCGGCCGCCAGCAGGCCGCGGTGACCGCCCCGACGGTCACCGGGACGAGGCTGCGCGGCCGCCACTCGAACAGCAGGACCTCCACGGCGAGCAGCACGGCCGCCACGGGCGTCCCGAAGATGGCGGTCATTCCGGCCGCCGCGCCCGCCACCAGCAGGGTCTTCCGCTCGGCGGCGCTGAGATGGAAGAACTGGGCGAAGAGCGAGCCGACCGCGCCGCCCGTCACGATGATCGGCCCCTCGGCGCCGAACGGGCCGCCGGTGCCGATCGCCACCGCCGAGGAGAGCGGCTTGAGCACGGCGACCTTGGGCGACATCCGGCTGCTGCCGATCAGGATCGCCTCCATCGCCTCCGGGATCCCGTGGCCGCGGATCTTCTCCGAGCCGTAGCGCGCCATGGCGCCGACGATCAGCGCCCCGATCACCGGGATCGCCACCATCCAGGGCCCCGGCGCCGCGCCGGCCAGGGAGGTCAGGTCGGTGTCGAGCCGGCCGTACCAAGCGAGGTTGGTCACGAGGCCGATCAGCGTGAGCAGGATCCAGGCGGTGCCGCTGGCGGCAGTCCCGGTGACGACCGCCATGCCGGCCAGCGTCAGGACCCGCCGGTCCGCGCTGAAATCTCCCAGCGCCCGCCGCGACGGCCTACCGTCCCCGCTCCCGCTCCCAGTCCCGCCGATCATCAGGGCCTCCTTTCCTCGCGGCGGCACTTATGTCGTGATCCGATATATTCGACAATGGCTCGACCGTTGCAGCCGGGACAGGACTGCCGATACGACGCAGCATCGGCGGCTCGGACGATTCACCACGGAGGCGATCATGGAGGCCGATGCCCCCGGAACGGCGGCACTGTCGCGGGAGCAGTACGCGGCGCTGGCGGATTTCCGATTCCGTCTCCGCCGCTTCCTGGCGTTCAGCGAGGCCGCCGCGGCCCGGGCGGGGCTGCCGCCGCAGCAGCATCAGGCGCTGCTGACGCTCGCAGGCCACGTCCGGCGCGCGCCCGCCACGGTCGGCCTGCTGGCCGAGCAGCTGCTCATCGCCCCCCACAGCGCGGCCGAGCTGGTGTCCCGCATGGTCGAGGCCGGCCTGCTGACCAAGACTCGCGCCGTCGAGGACAGGCGGCGCAGCGAGCTGTCGCTGACGCCGCGCGCCGAGGCCCTGCTGCGGACCCTCACGGACGCGCATCTCGCGGAGTTGCGCGACCTCGCCCCCGCCCTCACCGAGGCCCTCGGGCCCGTGACGCGGTGAGGCCGACGCGCCCCGTCAAGCTGGCGGAGGTCGGTTGCCGTCGACGCGGGAGCCGAGAGCGCCCGCCCTCAGCGCGCCCGCGCCACGCAGAACTCGACGGCCCCGAGGAGCGCCGCCTTGACGGGCCCGTCCGGGAAGATGTCGAGGGCGGCCCGGGCCTCGGCGCCGTAATGGTGGGCGCGGGCCACGGTCTCCTCCAGGGCACCGTGGCGCTGCAGGAGGTCGAGGGCGGTCTCCAGGTCGGTCTCGCCGATCTCGCCCTGCTGCAGGGTGCGCCGCCAGAAGCCGCGCTCGCCCTCGCTGGCCCGGCGATAGGCCAGCACGATCGGCAGGGTGATCTTGCCCTCGCGGAAATCGTCGCCGACGTTCTTGCCGAGCTCCGCGGAGGTGCCGCCGTAGTCGAGCACGTCGTCGATCAACTGGAAGGCGATGCCGAGATTCATCCCGTAGGACCGGGCGGCCGCCTGCTCGGCCTCGGGCCGGCCGGCGAGCACCGGCCCGACCTCGCAGGCGGCGGCGAACAGCTCGGCGGTCTTGCCGCGGATCACCGCCAGGTAGGCGGCCTCGTCGGTCTCCAGGTTCTTGGCGTTGGTGAGCTGCATCACCTCGCCCTCGGCGATCACCGTGGCGGCGGCCGAGAGGATGTCGAGCGCCTTGAGCGAGCCGACCTCCACCATCATCCGGAAGGCCTGGCCGAGCAGGAAGTCGCCGACCAGCACGGAGGCCTCGTTGCCCCACTTGATCCGGGCCGCGACGCGGCCGCGGCGCATGTCGCTCTCGTCGACCACGTCGTCGTGGAGGAGCGTCGCGGTGTGCATGAACTCGACGCTGGCGGCGAGCTTCACGTCGCCGTCGGCGGCGCCCGCGTAGCCGCAGAGCCGGGCGCAGGCCAGGGTCAGGATCGGGCGCAGGCGCTTGCCGCCGGAGGCGATCAGATGGTTGGCGACCTCGGGGATCATCGCCACGTCCGATCCCGTCCGCGACAGGATCGTGGTGTTGACCCGCGCCATGCCGTCGGCCACCAGCGCGACGAGGTCGTTGAGCCCCGCCTCCGCCTCGGGCTTCGGATTCTCGATGGAGAGGGCCATACCCAAGATCCGTGACCTCCAGACCGGTCGCCCCGCAGGGGGCGGGCGATCCCTTCGCACGCGCCCCGCGGCGCCGCAACATCGTCGCCGGCCGGATATGGGGTGTCGCCAGCGCGGATCTCACGCGACGAAACCGCCGATCCCCGCCCGTTCCGGAGCCGCGCCGCGATGATCGAGCTGATCCGGGCCAACGACGTGGTGCTGATCGGGTTCGCCCGCTCGGTCCTCGAGGCGGCCGAGATCCCGGTCCTCGTGGCCGACGGTCACATGAGCCTGATGGAGGGGTCGATCGGCGTCTTCGGCCAGCGCCTCCTCGTGCCGCGCGACCACGAGGCCCAGGCCCGCCGGCTGCTGACCGATGCCGGCATCGCCCACGAGTTGCGTCAGCCGTGACGGCCGAGGCCGACAGCGGCGCCGATCCCTTCCTCGGCGGCCGCCTGCGCCTGCACCAGCCGCCGCGGGGGGCGCACCGCGCCGGGACCGACGCGGTGCTGCTCGCCCGGCTGCTCGCGCCGCGCGCCGGGGACCGGCTCTGCGACGTCGGCGCCGGGACCGGCGCCGTCGGCCTCGCCTGCGCGGCCCTGGCGCCGGGGCTCCGGCCGACCCTGGTCGAGCGCGACCCGGCACTCGCCGATCTGGCCCGCGCCAACGCGGCCCTCAACGGCATCGACGCGCGGATCGTGGTCGCCGACGTGCTGGCACCCGCGGCGGAACGCCGCGCCGCCGGTCTGCTGCCGGACAGTTTCGACGTCGTGCTCACCAACCCGCCGTTCTTCGCGGCCGGCGATCACCGCGCCTCGCCGCATCCGGGCCGCGCCGCCGCCCACACCTTCGCGGGCGGCGATCTCGACGCCTGGATCCGCGCCTGCACGGCGATCCTGCGGCCCGGCGGGCGCCTCGGCCTCATCCACCGGGCGGACGCCCTCCCGGCCTGCCTCGACGCCCTCCGGGGCCGCTACGGCGGGCTGGCGATCCGCCCGGTCCATCCCCGCGGCGACGTGCCCGCGATCCGCGTGCTGATCGCGGCGACCCGCGGCAGCCGCGCCTTGCCGAGCCTGCTGCCGCCCCTCGTCCTGCACAGCCCCGACGGCACCTTCACCGACGAGGCCGAGGTGCTCCATCGCGGCGCGCCGTGGCCGGCGCTCTGATCGCCCGCGTCACGCCGCGAGGGCGGCGGGCTCGGCGTCGCGGATGCCGAGGAACCGCTCGACCTCCGGAAGGTCCGGGAAGGCGAGGAATTCGGGGCGCAGCGGCTCGGGCAGCCCCTCGAAGTTGAGCCCCGGGAACGTGTCGGGATGCGGGTAGAGCTGCCAGGCCGCGCCGGGCTCGACCGGAGGGAACAGGATCGCGACCTTCTCGGCGCCGAGGCGGACGATCCGCGTCGGGCTGTACGACAGGGTCTCGATGCTCCAGCCGCGGTGGGAGTCCCGGCGGGCCTTCATGGTGCGGCGGCTCGTCGCGCGATGCATGGCGGTCTCCTTCGGTGGGGGTGGAAGCGGGATCAGGCGGCGCTGCGGCGTCCGGCGCGCTTCGGCCAGCCCAGCGCCACGAGGCGGGCCTTGGCGTAGTCGCGCACCTCGTCGCGGGTGCCGGGCGGCATGGTCGCCAGAACGGCCTGGGTGGCGCCGTCCAGCATCAGGTCGGTGACCGCGTTGATGGTCTCGGCCTCGTCGATGCGGCGCTTGAGGTCGCCCTCGGCCTCGGTCACCTCGTCGAAGGCGGGCGCCTCCTCGAAATCCTCGTCGACGGCCCGGACCGGGACCTGATGGGCCCGGAACTCGTCGGCCTCCTCCTCGGAGTAGACGAGGCCGTGCAGCTCGATGAGCTTGAGGATGACGCGGTCCTTCCCGCGCTTCTCGGCCATGGCGTAGACGTAGGCCGCCTGCTTGCCCGAGACGCGGTAGTTCACGTTGACCAGCGCCTCGCCCATGGACCACTCGACCCGCTCGGTCCCGGGCTTCGCGCCGGGCAGCCGGCCGGTGACCAGGATCACGGCCTCGTCGCGCTCGGCCCGAATGACGGTCGGCGGCTCGAACACGATGCCGGCCTGCGCGGCGATGCGCTCCAAGGTCTTGTGGTAGATGACGGCGGTCCCCTGGACGCGCCAGACGTTGCCCCCGAAGGGCTCGCCGTAGCGGACGAGGATGTCGGCGATCTGCTTGTCGGCGGTTCGCATGGGGCGCTCGTTCCGTCAGGGTGAGGTCACGTCGTCCACAGCTTTTATCGGCGACGCTCTTTCGTTCTCTTTTTGTTCACATCTATATGCGCAATCCGCCCGCGATGCGCAAGGCTCGGACGCGAAAAGCGGCGGCCGCGGACATGCGTCATCGTCGGACACGTGCGGACGTGGCGCGGGTCCCCGCTCCCGTGCGGGAGAGCGCGTGCGTCGCGGATGTCTCAGGAAGACGGCTCGTTGTCGGCGCAGTCGTACAGCAGCTTCTCGGATCCGAAGGCCCGACGGGTTCCGGCCCGGCGCACGATGCCATTGCGGCACCCCCGCCGCCTGCGCCGCCGACCCGCATTGTTGCTGCACCGCACCCTAGGCTAGACCGCTTCCACGATGTCCGAGACAGCTGCCGCGATGACGCCTTCCCTCTGGACCCGCCTGTCGAACCCCAGCCACTTCATGCGGTGGTCGGGGGCGCTCGTGCCGTGGCTGACGGCCCTGTCCCTCGGCGTGCTGGCCCTGGGCCTGTACCAGACCTTCTTCGTGGTGCCGCCCGACTACCAGCAGGGCGAGACGGTGCGGATCATGTACATCCACGTCCCGGCGGCGTGGCTCGGCGTGTTCTTCTACGGCGCGATGAGCGTGTCGGCGATCGGAACCCTGGTCTGGCGCCACCCGCTGGCCGACGTCGCCCAGCGGGCGGCCGCGCCGATCGGGGCCGCCTTCACGCTGATCTGCCTCGTGACCGGCTCGCTGTGGGGCAAGCCCATGTGGGGCACCTACTGGGTCTGGGACGCGCGCCTGACCTCCATGCTGATCCTGCTGCTGATCTACTGCGGCATCATCGCCCTGTGGCGGACCCTGGAGGATCCGAACCGCGCCGCCCGCGCGGTCGCGATCCTGACGCTGGTCGGCGCCGTGAACCTGCCGATCATCAAGTTCTCGGTGAACTGGTGGTCGACCCTTCACCAGCCGGCCTCGATCCTGCGCATGGGCGGCTCCACCATCGATCCCTCGATGCTCCACCCGCTGCTGGTCATGATCGCCGCCGCGACCCTCGGCGGGACGACCCTGCACCTCTACGCGATGCGCACCGAGATCATGCGCCGCCGGGTGCGGACGCTGACGATCCGCGAGGCCGAGCGCCTCGACCGCGCCCAGCCGCGCCTCACCCCGACACCGGCCGCGATGCCGGTCGGGCAGCCGGTCTAGGAGGACCGCGATGGATCTCGGGTCTCACGGCGGCTTCATCCTGGCCGCCTACGCGTTCACGGCGGTGGTGATGGTCGCCCTCGTGGGCAACGCCCTGCGCGACCGACGGGCGCAGCGGCGCGCCCTCAGGGGCTTCGGCGAGGACCGGCGATGAGCGCGCCCCTCGACGACACCGCCGGCCGGACACCGCCGGTCCGCCGCTCGCTGTTGCTGATCCTGCCGGCGCTCGTCTTCGCGGCGCTCGCCGCCGTGCTGTTCCTGCGCCTGCGCTCCGGCGCCGACCCGGCCGCCCTCCCCTCCGCGATGATCGGCAAGCCGGTCCCGCGCTTCGACCTGCCCGCCGTGCCGGGGCTGACCGCCAACGGCGTACCCGTGCCCGGCCTGTCGAGCGCGGACCTCAAGGGCCAGATCACGGTGCTCAACGTCTTCGCCTCGTGGTGCGCGCCCTGCCAGGTGGAGCACCCGATGCTGATGCGGCTGGCGAAGGAGCCCGGCATCCGGCTCGTGGGGATCGACTACAAGGAGCCGAACCCCGAGGCCGGCCAGCGCTTCCTGACCCGGCACGGCGTGCCGTTCAGCGCGGTGGGAGCCGATGCCGGCGGCCGCGCGGCGATCGATTTCGGCGTCTACGGCGTGCCCGAGACCTTCATCATCGGGCCCGACGGCGTGATCCGCGACAAGCTGGTCGGCATCCTCACGCCGGAGAATTTTTCCAGCGTGCTCGCCCGCATCCGCGCGGCCGGCAAGGTCGCGGCGGCGCAGTAGGCGTCACGCCTCCGGCTGCGCCTTCTTGCGCTCGTAGCGGGTGAGCAGCGGCGTCTGCGCGAGGGCGAACAGCACGGTGATCGGCATGATGCCGAACACCTTGAAGTTGACCCAGAAATCCTCCGTCTGGGTCCGCCAGACCAGCTCGTTGAGCGCCGCCAGCACGAAGAAGAACACGCCCCAGCGGAAGGTGAGCTTCCGCCAGCCCTCGTCGGTGAGGCTGAACATCGAGTCGAGCACCACCGACAGCAGCGAGCGCCCGAACACGAGGCCGCCGAGCAGCACGGTGCCGAACAGGGCGTTCACGATGGTCGGCTTGACCATGATGAAGGTCTTGTCCTGCAGCGCCAGGGTCAGGCCGCCGAACACCACCACCACCACGCCGGACACGAGCGGCATGATCGGCAGGCGGCGCACCATCACGTAGTGGATCGCCAGAGCCACCACGGTCGCCGCGATGAACACGCCCGTGGCCACGAACAGCTTCTGGTCCGGGGCGACGCCGAACTTCTCGGAATAGGCGTTGCCGAGGAAGAACAGCACCAGCGGCCCGAGTTCCAGCGCCAGCTTCACGAGCGGCGGCAGGTGGCGGTGCGGGGGGACGGATTCGATCTGCATACGCTCGGTTGGCTCGGCTGCGGCGCTCACGGTAGGCTGAGAGCGTCGGACGGGATTCGCCGGGGTGTGTGTAACGCGGAGCGGGCGATGTCCATGACATCGCGCACCGAAGAGCGGCGGGCGCCCGCGCCCTAATCCTTCTCCAGCCCGGCGATCGCCCGGGCGAAGTCGCGGGCCGCGAAGGGCTCCAGATCCTCCACGCCCTCGCCGACACCGATGAAGTGCACCGGCAGGCCGAACTTCGCCGCCAGCGCCACCAGGATGCCGCCCCGGGCGGTGCCGTCGAGCTTGGTCATCACCAGGCCCGAGACCGGCGCGGCCTGCGAGAACAGCTCCACTTGGCTGAGCGCGTTCTGGCCGACCGTGGCGTCGAGGACGAGGAGCGTGGCGTGCGGCGCCTCCGGGTCCTGCTTGCGCAGGACGCGGACGATCTTCTCCAGCTCGGCCATCAAGCCGGCCTTGTTCTGGAGCCGGCCGGCGGTGTCGATCAGCAGCACGTCGGTGCCGGCGGCGCCCGCCTGCTTCAGGGCGTCGAAGGCGAGGCCCGCCGCGTCCGCCCCCTGCGCGCCGCTCACCACCGGCGTGCCGGTGCGCGCACCCCAGACCTTGAGCTGGTCGATCGCCGCCGCGCGGAAGGTGTCGCCGGCCGCGAGCATCACGGTGCGCCCCTCCGCCCGCAGCTTCGAGGCGAGCTTTCCGAGCGTCGTGGTCTTGCCGGCGCCGTTCACGCCGACCGTCAGGATCACGAAGGGCTTCCGGGCGGCGTCGATCGTCAGCGGCACCGCAACCGGCTCCAGCGCCCGCTCCACCTCCGCGGCCAGGATCGCCCGGACCTCGTCGGGCGAGATGCCCTTCTCGTAGCGGCCCTTGCCGACGGCCTCCGAGACCCGCATCGCGGTCTCCAGGCCGAAATCGGCCTGGATCAGGGCGTCCTCCAGGTCCTCAAGGGTCGTGGCGTCGAGCTTGCGCTTGGTGAACAGGCCCGTGACCCGGTCGGACAGCGCCGACGAGGTCCGCTTCATCCCGGAGGTGAGGCGGCTCCACCAGCCCTTGGCCTCCGGCTCGCGGTCCGGCCCGGCGCCGGCGTCGTGCGCGAGGGCCGCGGCGTTGTCGACCGGCTGGATGTCGGGCTGGGAAGCGGGTTGAATCTCGGGCTGCACGTCGGCAGCCGGCTCCACCACCGGCTCGCGGTTCATATCACCCGTATCGACCGGGTCGGCGCCGTGCGCGGGATCGTCACCGGCGGTGCCGGCCGGCGGACGCTCCGGCTCGCCCTCCACGGGCAGCAGGTCCGCACCCTCGACCGCGTCCGGGACCGGCTCCCCGGTCTCCTCGGGCGGCAGCGGGACGTGGGTGACATCTTCCGCGGCGGTGGCGAAGTCCGGCTCCCCCTCGGAGAGCGAGGCCGCCCCGGCCGGAAGCTCGGCCTCGGGCTTGTCCTCGGCCTGATCCTCGGCTCTGTCCTCGGGCGCGGGCTGGCCTTTGCGCCCGAACAGGCGTCCAAACCAGCCGGGCTTCTCCTCGCTCGCCATGAAATCGCGTCCTCGCCCCACCTTGCCCCGCCGACACCGACCCTCTAGCCGATCCGGATGTCCAACGCCTTCGACATAGGCGCGCGCCTCCTCTACCGCGATGCCCTGCTGCTCGTCATCGACAAGCCGGCGGGTTTACCGGTCCATCCGGGCCCCCGCGGCGGCGAGACGCTCACCGACCACCTCGACGCGCTCCGGTTCGGCCTGCCCCGCCGGCCGGAGGCCGCGCACCGGCTCGACCGCGACACCTCCGGCTGCCTCGCGCTGGGCCGCCACGCCAAGGCTCTGGCGCGGCTCGGAAAGCTCTTCTCCGGCAGCGCCGTCGACAAGACCTACTGGGCGATCGTGGCCGGCGGTCCCGCCGAGGAGGAAGGCAGCATCGACCTGGCGCTGGCCCGCCGCTCGGACGATCCGCGCTCGTGGTGGATGAAGGCCGACCCCGCGGGGGACCCGTCGCTGACGCACTGGCGGGTGCTCGGCCGCGCCGGCGGGCGGACCTGGCTGGAGCTGAAGCCGGTCACCGGCCGGACCCACCAGCTCCGGGTCCACTGCGCCGCCTCCGGCTGGCCGATCCTGGGCGACGCGGTCTACGGCGGCGCGCCCCGCGGGAGCGCGCTGCACCTCCACGCGCGGGCGCTGTCGATCCCGCTTTATCCTAAACGGGAGGCCATCACGGTGACGGCGCCGCCCCCACCGCACATCGCCGAAGCCGTGGCGACGATGGGCGCGTGAGCCTCGCATCATCGCGAGCGCAGCGAAGCGACCCAGGGCAGCGCGACATCGGGAGACCTGGCGCCGCTGGATTGCTTCGCTCCGCTCGCAAAGACGGCGCCGGGCACGATTGAACATGCGCCTGGACCGCATCCGTCCTTTCGGGGCCGGCACGGAGTGTGACAGGCCAGGAAGACCGGGCGCTAGGCGCCGATCAGCCGCGCCCCGTCGTGCCCGGCGATGGCGATGCTGTGAAACGTCCCGGGCGCCTCATCGGCCGCCAGCCGCACGGCCGTGAAATCCACACTCCGCCCGACGCCGCCTCGCTCGGCCAGGACCGTCAGGCGGCGCCCGACCTGCGCGTCGAGGTGCCGCCGCAGGGCACCCGCACCCGCCTCGCGCAGCCGCGCCGCCCGCGCACGGATCACGTCCGGCGCAACCGGCGGCATGCGCGCGGCCGGCGTCTCGGGACGTGGGGAATAGGGGAAGACGTGCAGGTGCGTCAGCCCGCACTCCGCCACGAGGTCGAGGGAGCGGGCGAACTGCGCCTCCGTCTCGGTCGGGAAGCCGGCGATCAGGTCGGCGCCGAGCACGATGTCGGGTCGCAGCCGCCGCACCGTCTCGCAGAAGCGGATCGCGTCGGCGCGCAGGTGCCGGCGCTTCATCCGCTTGAGGATCAGGTCATCGCCGGCCTGCAGCGACAGGTGCAGGTGCGGCATGAGCCGCTCCTCCTCGGCGATCGCCGCCAACAGGGCGTCGTCGGCCTCGACGGAATCGATCGAGGAGAGGCGCAGGCGCGCGAGGTCGGGCACCGCCCGGAGGATCGCCCGCACGAGGCCGCCGAGGGACGGGGCCGGGCCGGCGAGGTCGCGGCCGTAGGCGGTGAGGTCGACGCCGGTCAGCACCACCTCGCGCCCACCCCGGGCCACGAGGGTCTCGACCTGCGCGATCACGTCCGCCTCCGGCACCGAGCGGGAGACGCCCCGCCCGAACGGGATCACGCAGAAGGTGCAGCGGTGGTCGCAGCCGTTCTGCACGGGCACGAAGGCGCGGGTGTGCCCGGCCACGGCCTCGACCCGCGTCGGCTCGGCCGTTCGCGCCGCCATGACGGCGCCCGGGCCGGTCGCGGCCGCAGACCAGCCCTCCGGCCGCAGCTTCTCGGCGTTGCCGACGAGGCGCGCGACCTCCGGCATGGCCGCGTAGGCCTCCGTCTCGACTTCGGCGCCGCAGCCGGTGACGACGATCTCGGCGCCGGGCCGCTCCCGGGCGATGCGCCGGATCGCCTTGCGGGCCTGCCGCCCGGCCTCGGCGGTCACCGCGCAGGTGTTCACCACCACCCGGTCGCGCCCGTCCGCAGCCGCGTGGGCCCGGAGGGCCTCGGACTCGACCGTGTTGAGGCGGCAGCCGAAGGTGAGGGTCTCGACCGCCATCAGGCCGCGCTGTCGAACAGCTCCGGCGCCAGGGTCCCCTCGGCGACGAGCGCGACCGGACCGGTCATCAGGACGTGGTCGTCGGCACGCCACTCGACGAACAGCTCGCCGCCCGGCAGCGCGACGCTGGCCTGCCGGCCGATCATCCGCAGGCGCGAGGCGGCCACCACGGTGGCGCAGGCGGCGGTGCCGCAGGCGAGCGTCAGCCCGGCCCCCCGCTCCCAGACACGGAGCTTGATCGTCTCGCGGCCCGTCACCTGCGCCACCGAGATGTTGGCGCGCTCCGGGAACAGCGGGTGGTTCTCCAGCATCGGGCCGATCCGGGCGAGGTCGAAGCTGTCCGGATCCTGCTCCACGAAGAACACCGCGTGCGGGTTGCCCATGTTCACGGCGCCAGGCGAGTGCAGGATCGGGTCGTCGATCGGGCCGATCTGCAGCTCGATCCGCCGGGTATCGGGGAACGGCTCGGACAGGGGGATCTCGTCCCAGGCGAGCCGCGGCCGGCCCATATCGACCGTGAAGGCGCGTTCCGAGACGCGGCGCACTCCGAGCAGGCCGGCCTTGGTCTCCAGGGTGAGCCGGCCTCCCTCGGCCGGCCGCGCCATGGCCGGGTCGTCGAGCATCGCGTAGGCGACGCAGCGCGTGCCGTTGCCGCAGGCGCCCGATTCCGAACCGTCGGTGTTGTAGATGCGCATGAACGCGTCCGTGCCCGGACTCACGGGATCATGCAGGACCATCAGCTGATCGAAGGTCGAGCCGGGATCCTGGGCGATCGCCCGCGCCTCCTCGGGCCGGACTTTCGCCGCGGAGCCGCGCAGGTCCAGCACCACGATCGCGTTGCCGGCGCCGTGCATCTTCAGGAAGCGTCTGTGGGCGAGTGCGCTCATGCGGTCCCGCGGTTGGAGGAAGGCGCGGGCTATATCGCAAAAGCCGCTGCCCGGCGCGAGGGGTGCCACGGCGTGGCAGATGCGCCGCACCCGCGGCTCTCGTCCGCGGCGCCCTCGCGGGCCGTCCCGTTCGCCACTAGGTTACGCCGCGGGAGCCCGCGCGATCATCCGCGGGCCTCGACCGGAGCGCCCTACGTGATCCGCCTTCGTCCGCTCGTCGCCCTCTCGGCCGCCCTCGTACTCGCGTCGGCCGGCCCGATCGCCGCCCAGCAGCAGCCCGCGCCGCCGCCCTCCACGGCGCCCGCGCCGGCCCAGACGAACCCGCTGCCGACCACGACCGCGCCGAACCCGGTCGCGGACCCGGACAAGAGCGCGGCCCCGGCCCCGCAGCAATCGGTGGCGCCCCCGCCCGCGGGCCAGTCTGCGGCGGGAACGCCCCCGGCCACGAGCACGGGGACACCCGGCCGGCCCACGCTCATCGAGAAGGCCGGCGAGCCCGGCGACGTCGACGAGGTCACCCTCCCGGCCAAGCCCGCCGCGATCCTGTCCGGCAAGACCAAGTGGGAGGAGGCCGTGCCGAACCTGAAGCAGGCCTTCGCGCGGATCGAGGCCGACCTCGCCAAGCTCGGCGTCGCGCCGGCCGGCCGGCCGCTCGCGGTCTTCACCCGCACGGACGACGACGGCTTCGAGTTCGAGGCGATGGTCCCGGTGGCGGCCGCGCCGAGCCCGGCACCGGCCGAGACCGACGGCCTGCGCTTCGGCACGACGCCCTCCGGCAAGGCGCTGCGCTTCGCCCACAAGGGCTCCTACGAGTCGATCGACAGCACCTACGAGACGCTGACCGCCTACCTCGATGCCAAGGACATCGTCGTGCAGGACCGGTTCGTGGAGGAGTACGCCACCGACCTCAAGGACAGCACCGACGACAGCCTCGACGTGAACATCTACGCGCTGGTGAAGTAGGCGAGCGCGGGCCGGCGGCGGCGCCCTTCGGTCGCGACGACCGCCTCGGAATCGAGCGCGCCCTGCTCTCCGCTGGAAGCGCGCGGACCCGACGATGCGGACAGATCGCCGCTGCCTCGTACCAGCAGGAACAGGGGCGGCGGCTGACGGATTCGCCCGACATGCCCGCCGCCGACCTCAGATCCGCGACCGTCCCGCGTTCACGCCGCAAGGCGGTCCCCGCCGTCGCGGATCCGGCGCTGGCCGAGAAGGCGCTCGCCGTCCACGCGCGGCTCTGCCCGGTCTACGGCTGCCCGATCCCTTACTTCCACAGCCTCGATCCGGTCAGCGAGCTCGTCTCGTCGCTCCTGTCGCACCGGACCCGCAATGCCGAATCCGGCCGGGCCTTCAAGGCGCTGCGGGCGCGCTTCCCCGACTGGGACGCGGTGCTCGACGCGGACGTGCCGGAGATCGAGGCCGCCATCGCGGGCGTGACTTGGCCGGAGCTGAAGGCGCCGCGTATCCGCGACGTGCTCCGCGCCCTGCGCGACCGGCACGGCAGCCTCGACCTCGCCTTCCTGGCCGACATGGAGGTCGAGGCGGCGCGGGAATGGCTGCAGGCGATCCCGGGCGTCGGGCCGAAGACCAGCGCGGCGGTCCTGTCCTTCTCCACCCTGCGGATGCCGGCGCTGCCGGTCGACAGCCACCATCACCGGGTCGCCCAGCGCCTCGGGCTGATCGGCAGGCGGGTCGATGTCGGCCCGTCGCACCCGATCCTGCGGGCGCAGCTCCCCGCGGACTGGAGCGCGCAGGACCTCTACGACAATCACGAGATCCTGATGCTGCACGGGCAGAAGGTCTGCCATCATCATCGCCCGGCCTGCGGGCGCTGCGTCCTGGTCGACCTCTGCCCCAGCGCGAAGCTGCCCACGCGGGAGCCGTGAGCGCGTCCTTGACCATTCCGGCCTACGGGTGCGAGTAACCGCGCGCCCGGACGGCGCGGAGCCCCGGTCTTCCCTCGCTCAGGATCGGCGCCGATGGCCGCGTTCACCGAATTGGTCTTCTCGGGCGTCCAGCCCACCGGCAACCTGCACCTCGGCAACTATCTCGGGGCGGTGAAGCGCTTCGTGGAGATGCAGGAGCGCGACGCGCAGTGCCTGTACTGCGTGGTCGACCTGCACGCGATCACCGTCTGGCAGGATCCCGAGGCCCTGCGCGGCCAGATCCGCGAGGTCACGGCCGCCTTCCTCGCCGCCGGCATCGATCCGAAGCGCTCGATCGTGTTCAACCAGAGCCAGGTGCCGCAGCACGCCGAGCTCGCCTGGGTGTTCAACTGCGTCGCCCGTCTCGGCTGGCTGAACCGCATGACCCAGTTCAAGGAGAAGGCCGGCAAGGACCGGGAGAACGCCTCGATCGGCCTCTACGACTACCCGGTGCTGATGGCGGCCGACATCCTGGCCTACCGGGCGACCCATGTGCCGGTCGGCGAGGACCAGAAGCAGCACCTGGAGCTGACTCGGGACATCGCACAGAAGTTTAACACCGACTTCTCGGGGTCGATCACGGCGCACGGCCACGGCGACGCGTTCTTCCCGATCACGGAGCCGCTGATCGGCGGCCCGGCCGCCCGGGTCATGTCGCTGCGCGACGGCACCAAGAAGATGTCGAAGTCGGATCCGTCGGACAACGCCCGCATCAACCTCACGGACGACGCGGACGCCATCGCGCAGAAGATCCGGAGAGCGAAGACCGACCCCGAGCCCCTGCCATCCGAGGTGGCGGGCCTGAAGGAGCGGCCCGAGGCCGACAACCTCGTGGGGATCTACGCGGCGCTCGCCGGGATCACCCGCGAGGACGTTCTGCGCGATTTCGGCGGGGCGCAGTTCTCGACCTTCAAGCCGGCTCTGGCCGACCTCGCGGTGACGAGCCTCGCGCCGATCGCCGAGGAGATGCGCCGCCTCACCGCCGATCCGAGCCATATCGACGCTGTGCTGGCCGACGGCGGCGCCCGGGCCGAGACCATCGCGGCGCAGACCCTCGACGCGGTCAAGGACATCGTCGGCTTCGTACGGCGCGGTCCCAGCCTGCAGGCGGTGCGGTGACCGTCCGGGCGCTGATCTTCGACGTCTTCGGGACGCTGGTCGACTGGCGCTCCGGCGTCGCCCGCGAGGCGGCGCGGCTGCTCGCGCCCGTCGCGCCGGACCTCGATGCCGGCGCCTTCGCGGACGCGTGGCGGGCCCGCTACAACCCGTCGATGGAGACGGTGCGCTCCGGCGCCCGACCCTACGTCGACCTCGACACGCTCCAGGCCGAGTCGCTGCCCAGCGTGCTGGCGCAGTTCGGCATCGCGGGCGTCTCCGAGGCCGTGCGGGGCGAGCTTGTCCAGGCGTGGCACCGGCTCGACGCGTGGCCCGAGGTGCCGGACGCGCTGCGACGCCTGCGCGAGAAGCACCTCCTGGCACCGAACTCCAACGGGCATGTCCGGCTGATGGCCGACCTCGCCCGCCGCAACGGCCTGATCTTCGACGCGGTGCTCGGCGCCGGCTATTCCCGCGACTACAAGCCGAAGCCGGCGCTCTACCGCGACGCGGTCGCGGCCTTCGGCTTCGCGGCCGGCGAGACCATGATGGTCGCCGCCCACTGGAACGATCTCGCGGCGGCCGCCAGCCACGGGCTCGCCACCGCCCACATCGCCCGCCCGCACGAGCACGGCCCGGCCGGCGGCGAGACTGCGCCGACGGTGCCGGTCACCCACGCGGCGCGGGATCTGGCGGATCTCGCCGACCGGCTCGGCTGCTGACGGATCGATACGGGAGGGTGTGATGGCCGACTGGAACCCCGCCCTCTACACCCGCTTCGAGGACGAGCGGACCCGCCCCGCCGCCGAGCTCCTCGCCCGCGTGCCCCTCGACGCACCGCGGCTCGCCGTCGATCTCGGCTGCGGGCCGGGCAATTCCACCGCGCTGATCGCGGCGCGCTTCCCCGACGCGGAGGTGATCGGCCTCGACACCTCCCCGGCGATGCTGGAGAGCGCCCGCGCCCGCCTGCCGGGCCTGTCCTTCGCGCTGGCCGACGCCGCCACCTGGGTACCCGAGCGGGCCCCGGACCTGATCTACGCCAACGCCGTGCTGCAATGGCTGCCGGACCACGCGACCCTGCTGCCGCGGCTGTTCGGTCTCCTCGCCCCGGGCGGCGTGCTCGCCGTGCAGATGCCCGACAACCTCGCGGAGCACACCCATCGCCTGATGCGCGCGGTCGCGGCGGACGGCCCCTGGGCGGCCGCGATCGGCGATCCCGCCGTGGCCGGCCGCCTCGGGCGGATGCTGGAACCCGCCGCCTACTACGACCTGCTGGCGCCGCGCGCCGCCGCCGTCGACGTCTGGCGCACCGCCTACCACCACCGCATGGCGGACGCGGCCGCCATCGTGGACTGGGTCAGCGCGACCGGGCTCCGGCCGTTCCTCGACCCGCTGGATCCGGAGGAGCGGGCCGGCTTCCTGGCGGCCTACACCCGCGCGATCGACGCCGCCTACCCGCCGCGCAGCGACGGGCGGCGCCTGCTCGCCTTCCCGCGCGTGTTCATCGTCGCCCGCAAGGCGCCGTAGCGCGGGCCGGCACGGCGACCATCAGGCCGCGCGCACCGTTCCGAGGAAGCGGCCGACCTCCGCCCGGAGATGCGCGGATTGCCGCGACAGGTCCGCGGACGATTCCAGCACCTGACCGGCGGCAGAGCCGGTCATGTCGGCGGCTTCGGCCACGCGGGCGATGTTCGTCGTCACCTCGCCCGTGCCGGCGGCGGCCTGGGTCACATTGCGGACGATCTCCTGGGTTGCCGTGCCCTGCTGCTCGACCGCGGCCGCGATCGTCGTGGCCGCCCCGCTGATCTCGTCGACGCGCGTCGTGATGCTGCCGATCGCCGAGGCCGCCTGCTCGGTCGAGGCCTGGACGCGGGCGATCTGGCCCGCGATCTCCTCGGTGGCCCGTGCGGTCTGCTCGGCCAGCGCCTTCACCTCGGCGGCCACAACCGCGAAGCCCCGGCCGGCCTCGCCGGCGCGGGCCGCCTCGATGGTGGCGTTCAGGGCCAGCAGGTTGGTCTGGCCGGCGATGCCGCTGATCAGCGCCACAACATCACCGATCTTCATCACCGCCGCGCTCAGATCCTCCACCAGCCGCACCGTGCGCCCGGCCTCGTCGGCCGCGGCCCGCGCGAGTTGCGCGGATCCCTGGACCTGACGCCCGATCTCCTGCACCGAGCTGCCGAGTTCCTCGGCCGCGGAGGCCGCGGCCCGGACGTTGGCGGCGGCCTCCTCGGCCCCGGCCGCGACGGTGGTCGACTGGCCGGCGGTCTCCGACGCCGTGGCGGCCAGCGCCCCGGCCGTGGCCTGCAGCGCGGTGGCCGCGTCCGTGACCGTCGCGACGATGCCGCCGATGGCCTGCTCGAAGCTGTTCGCCAGGTCCGCGTACACCCGCTTGCGGTCCCGGTCGGCCGCCGCCTGAGCCTCCGCCCGCGTCCGCGCGTCGGCCTCCGCCTGCGCCCGCAGGCCGTCGCGCAGCTTCAGCACGGCACGCCCGACCAGTCCGACCTCGTCGCGGCGCCGCGCCTCGCGCACATCCGCCCCGTAATCGCCCGCGGCCATGTCGCCGATGGTCCGGCCGAGGCCGCGGATCGGCGCCCCGACGAGACGGTGCAGCGCGCCGAAGACGGCCGCGCACCCGATCAGCACGCAGAGGACCGAGATGCCGATCAGCGTCGCGCGCGCCCGATCGGCGGCGGCCGTGAGCGTCGCCACCGGCACCGCGACGACGATCGCCCAGCGGTCGGGCGTCTCGCCCGCCTGGATATGCTGCGCCATGTAGCGCCACGGCGCCCCGTCCGGGCCCGGCGCGTCGGTCACCACCACGGCTCCCGCCGCGATCGCCTGCCGGGCCGCGTCGGCCGCCGACGCGTCGAAGCCGTGCATCGGCTTCCCGGCCGCCGCGCGGGTCGGATGCGCGACGGTCGTTCCGTTCGCCGAGACCACGGCGAGGTAGCCGGTCCCGAACGGCCTCGCCGCCCCGAGGGCGGCATTCAGGAACCCGAGATCGATGTCGACGCCGGCGGTGCCGCGATACGTGCCGTCCACGCTGATCGGCGCACCGAAGGACATCATGACGACGTCCTTTCCGGCCACCGGGTAGATGTAGGGTTCGATGGCGACCAAGCGGTTCAGCCGCTTCGGCCGGAGGTAATAGGCGCCGTCCGGCTCGGCCTCGTAGCCCGTGAGGACCTCGCGCTTGATCGTGCCGCTCCCGCGGTTCCAGTAAGGCATGAAGCGGCCGCTCGCGTCCGAGGAGGCCGTGCCGGCGAACGCGCGGTCGCGCCCATCCAGAGCGTTCGGCTCCCAGCCCGTCCAGGTGGCGATCAGCTCGGGGTTGGCGCGCAGAAGCTCGCGCAGCAGCGCGTCGTAGATGTCCCGGTCCTGGATGCGGCCGGCGCGCAGGGCCGACGCGGAGGCCGCGATGCTCTCGGCAGTCTTGGCCGCTACCGCGAGGCGGAAGCGGACCTCGCGCGCCTCGTTCGACAGCGTCTCCGACTGTATCTCTGCGGCCTGCTCATCGAAGGAAGCGTCGATTCGGCGGGCGAGAAAAGTCGTCCCCCCCGCGAACACCGCAGCGATCAGGATGCTGCAGATCAATGCGACGCGCAGCGGGAGCGAAACCATGATCTTAACGGTCCGAGCAAAGATGCGATCGGCAAAATCTGCACGAAATTTATGGCTCGGCACTCGCATCGTCAAGAATTTTTTGGACAATTAAACTATAGAACACAGAAGTTTTGCTTTATTAGTATTTTGTACGGCAGATTTATACTCGGAAAAATCTGATTTGACGAAAATTGAGTTCCTCACCGGCCGCCCGGGACTGCGGGGCGGCCGGAATGGACGATCAGGCCTCGCCGCGGGCCATCAGCGCCTCGTACTCCGCGACTTCCAGCCGGCCCTCCTGGGCAACGCGGGCCTTGTCGGCATCGCTGATCACGTCGCCCGCGAGGTCGAGGCGCTTCCAGGCGGCGAGCGGGGTCTCGCGGCCGGGACGCGGCACGTACTTGTTCTGCTCGAGCTTCTGGTACTTGTGGATGTAGCGCGGGCAGTTGATCCAGATCTTCGTCACCGCGACCTTCACGAGGTACTTGGCCTCGGTGTACGCGGCCATGAGGGCGTCGTCGCGCAGCAGCGACGCGTGGCCCTGGACGCGGATCCGGTGGGGCGTCTCGAAGTCGATGAACAGCAGGCCGACCTTGGCCTGCCCCTCGATGTTGCCCATCGAGTAGAACATGCCGTTGCCGTCGAAGCCCGGGAAGACGAGCGTCTTGTCGTCGAGCACCTTCACGAAGCCCGTGGGACCGCCCTTGTAGGAGACAGTCGGCATGCCGTCGGGGTCGACGGTCGAGAGGAAGAACATGTCGCGGGAGCCGATGAAGGCGGCCTCGTCCGGCTGGACGCTCTCGTGGACCCAGTCCTCGTCGAGGCGCACGGCGAGCTTGGTGGTGCCGAACTCCTCCTGCAGCGCCCGGTGCGCGTCGGAATAGAGCGATGCCATGGGTGTCCTCTCCGCTTGCCGGTCCTCGTGCAGGCGAGACCGCTGCCGGGCTTATGGCCGGGATTTCCGGTGCCGGACAACCCGGAACGCGAAGGGCCGGCCACGCCTTCGCGCGACCGGCCCTCAAGCGCGGGCGAGCAGAGCCCGGCCGCGCGATCCGAAGCAATCAGTTGCGGGTCTTGTCGACCAGCGCCTTCTCGGAGATCCACGGCATCATGCCGCGGAGCTTGGCGCCGACCTCCTCGATCGGGTGGGCGGCGAGCTTGGCGCGGGTCGCCTTGAACGAGGTCTGGTTGACCCGGTTCTCCAGCATCCAGTTGCGGGTGAAGATGCCCGACTGAATGTCGTTCAGCACGCGCTTCATCTCGGCCTTGGTCTCGGGCGTGACGATGCGCGGGCCGGTGACGTACTCGCCGTACTCGGCCGTGTTGGAGATCGAGTAGTTCATGTTGGCGATGCCGCCCTCGTAGATGAGGTCGACAATCAGCTTCACCTCGTGGAGGCACTCGAAATAGGCCATCTCGGGGGCGTAGCCCGCCTCGACCAGGGTCTCGAAGCCGGCCTTGATCAGCTCGACGAGGCCGCCGCACAGCACGGCCTGCTCGCCGAACAGGTCGGTCTCGCACTCCTCCTTGAAGGTCGTCTCGATGATGCCGGCGCGGCCGCCGCCATTCGCCGAGGCGTAGGACAGGCCGAGGTCGTGGGCGTTTCCGCTCGCGTCCTGCGCGATGGCGATCAGGGTCGGCACGCCGCCACCGCGCAGGTACTCGGAGCGCACGGTGTGGCCCGGGCCCTTCGGGGCGACCATCAGGACGTCGAGGTCCTTGCGCGGCTCGATCAGGTTGAAGTGGACGTTGAGGCCGTGGGCGAACAGGAGCGCGGCGCCCTGCTTCATGTTGCCCTCGAGGGACTCGCGGTAGATGTCGCCCTGCAGCTCGTCGGGGGTCAGCATCATCACCACGTCGGCCCACTTGGCGGCCTCGGCGACCGACAGGACCTTGAAGCCCTCGTGCTCGGCCTTCTTGGCGGTGGCGGAGCCCTCGCGCAGCGCGATGACGATGTCCTTCACGCCGGAATCGCGCAGGTTGAGCGCGTGGGCGTGGCCCTGGCTGCCGTAGCCGACGATGGCGACCTTCTTGCCCTTGATCAGGTTCAGGTCGGCGTCGCGATCGTAATACACCCGCATGTCTGTCTCCTCTTAAGATCGGTGGTTCGGGTCGGGTTTGGCCCGGCCGTAGAGGGCCAGGAACTGCTCGACGGCGCGGCCCGCATCGCGCCGGATCTCGGCCCCGTCGAGGTCGAGGGTCTCGCCGAGCAGAAGTCGGATCTGAATATCCCGGCCGACGAGGCCGAAGAAGGTGCGGAACGCGGCCTCGCTGTCGGCGAAGGTGAGCAGGCCGGCGGCGCGCCCCGCCTCCAGCACGGGCTTCACCCGCTCGCCGATGGCGAAGCGGCCGTTGGCGAGGACGATGCCGCCGAGATTGCTCTTGCGCGAGCCCGCATGCGCGATGGCGATGCGGTTCAGCGCCACCGAGGTCGGGCCGGTGATGACCTCCAGCCACGTCACGGCGAAGTCCTGCAGGCGCTCCCGCAGGGTCGCGCCGTCGAGCACCTGCGCGGAGTCGTGCCCGGCATGGACCCGGGAGGCCTGCCAGCGCACGGTCGCGGTCAGCAGCCCGTCGCGGTCGCCGAACCACTTGTAGAGCGTCTCCTTCGAGCAGCTCGCCCGTCGCGCGACAGCGTCCATGGTGACTTGCTCGCCGTCCTCGACCATGAGGCCGAGCACGGCGTCCAGCACCGCCTGCTGGCGGGCCGACGGGGCTTCCTGCTCTGCTGTGGCGCTGGCCTGCATCGTCTCGAAATGGCGTACCGTACCGTACGGTACGCCCTCTAGGCCGATTCGGCGGCCGCGGCAAGGGGGTGCCGCGGCCGAACCGCGTCAGCGCGGCAGCGGCAGGCCCTCGCGGGCGAAGACGGCCTGCACGGCCGGGCGCTCGGCGACGCGGCGGGCGTGGGCGGTCCAAGCCGGGAAGCGGCCGGCCATGTCGAACCGCAGCACCGGACCGTTGGCCCAGAACCAGAAGACCATCAGGTAGGCGTCAACGACACTGAAGCGGTCGCCCACCGCCCAGCCGCCGTGCGAGAGGCGCACCTCGGTCATGGTGGCGAGGTCGGCGTAGGTGTTGGCCGCCTTCGCCTTGATGCCCGGAAAGGCGCTCTCGTCGTCGGAGTAGCGCTCGGGACGTCGGACATGGGCGTAGGTCACGTGGTGGTTGCAGGCGAGCCAGCCCAGCCACTCGTCCGCGGCCGCCTGCTCGCGCAGGTCCGCGGGCCACAGCCCCGTCTCGGGAATCTGACGGGCGACGTGGCGCATGATGGCCGCGCACTCGGTGAGGACCCAGCCGTCCTCGGTCAGGGCCGGCACGCGGCCGCGATCGTTGATCGCGAGGTATTCCGGCCGGCGCTGGTCGCCCGCGGCGAGGTCGAGCTTGATGCCCTCGTAGGGCAGCCCGGACTCCTCCAGGATGATGTGGGCGGCGAGCGAGCAGGCGCCGGGGGCGTAGTAGAGGGTGCGGGCGGTCATGAGAGATCCTTGATCGACGAAGTCGGGCGCCGCGTGTCCGCCACGGCGAGGCGACCGCAATCGGCTCGCCTCATCGATACAGCCGGCTCCCCGCAACAATGTTCGGCCTGGTTGCCAGATTTAGAGCGGCTCCGCCCCGCGTCCCATCGCGGAGATGCCGGTCCGGCAGATCTCCACCAGACCGATCACGCTCATCAGGCGCACGAACCGGTCGACATCCTCGGTGGCGCCGGTCAGCTCGAACACGAAGGAGTTGAGCGTGGCGTCCAGCGTCTTGGCGCCGAAGGCAGCGGCCAGTCGCAGGGCCTCGCTGCGGTGCTCGCCCTCGCCCTTCACCTTCACGAGGCAGATCTCGCGCTCGATGGCGTTGCCCTGGAGCGTGAGGTCCACGACCCGGTGCACCGGCACGAGACGGTCGAGCTGCGCCTTGATCTGCTCGATCACGGCGTTCGTCCCGGTGGTCACGATGGTGATGCGCGAGATGTGGCGCGCCTCCTCGGTCTCGGAGACGGTCAGGCTCTCGATGTTGTAGCCGCGGCCGGAGAACAGGCCCGAGATGCGGGCGAGCACGCCGGGCTCGTTGTCGACGATCACCGCCAGCGTGTGCCGGTTCACCGGCTCGACGCGGACGGCATCGGGGTAGTGGGTGTTCATCGCGTTCATCGCCGGCCTCGTCCTCGTCGTTCGACCCATCGCCGCCGCAGCGGCGGATCGCGGCCCGGCGGTGACGCCGGGCCGCCCGCCCTCACACCAGCATCTTGCCTTCCTCGGAGATCACGTCGCCGAGCTCGACGCCGGTCTCACCGAGGTAATCGGACAGGAGCATCTCGTTGTGCGCCTTGCCCGACGGGATCATCGGGAAGCAGTTCTCGGTCTTGTCGACGATGCAGTCGAAGATCACCGGGCCGTCGTAGGCGAGCATCTCGGCGATGGCGCCGTCGAGGTCGCCCGGCTTCTCGCAGCGCATGCCCTTGGCGCCGTAGGCCTCCGCGAGCTTCACGAAGTCCGGCAGGCTCTCCGAATAGCTCTGCGAGTAGCGCGAGCCGTGCAGCAGCTCCTGCCACTGCCGGACCATGCCCATGTACTCGTTGTTCAGGATGAACACCTTGATCGGCAGGCGGTACTGCACCGCCGTCGACATCTCCTGCATGTTCATCAGGATCGAGGCCTCGCCGGCGATGTCGATCACGAGCCCGTCCGGGTGCGCGAGCTGCGTGCCGATCGCGGCCGGCAGGCCGTAGCCCATCGTGCCGAGGCCGCCCGACGTCATCCAGCGGTTCGGCTCGTCGTACTTGAAGTACTGGGCGGCCCACATCTGGTGCTGACCGACCTCGGTGGTGATGTAGGTCTCGCGGTCCTTGCAAGCCTCGTAGAGGCGCTGCACGGCGTATTGCGGCTTGATGATCGTGCCCGACGGCCAGTAGGCGAGGCAGTCCCGCGCCTTCCAGGCGCTGATCTTCTGGAACCACGGATCGAGGTTCGACCTGTCGGGCCGCGACGGCAGGGCGCGCCACGCCTCCAGCATGTCGGCGAGCACCGAGGCGCAGTCGCCGACGATCCCGACATCGACCTTCACGACCTTGTTGATCGAGGACGCGTCGACGTCGATGTGGATCTTCTTGGAGAAGGGCGAGAACGCGTCGAGCCGGCCGGTGATCCGGTCGTCGAACCGGGCGCCGACGCAGATCATCACGTCGCACTCGTGCATCGCGAGGTTGGCCTCGTAGGTCCCGTGCATGCCGAGCATGCCCAGGAACTTCTCGTCCGTGCCCGGATAGGCGCCGAGGCCCATCAGGGTTGAGGTGATCGGGAAGCCGGTCTCGCGGACGAGCTCGCGCAGCAGGCGCGAGGCCTCGGGACCCGAGTTGATCACGCCGCCGCCGGTGTAGAAGACCGGCCGGCGCGCACCCGCCATCAGCTCGACGGCCGCGCGGATCCGGTCGGAATCGCCCTTTACGGCCGGGCGGTAGGTCTTGTGGCTCGCGATCTCGGGGCGCTCGTAGAGGCCGGAGGCGAACTGGATGTCCTTGGGCAGATCGACCACGACCGGGCCCGGCCGGCCGTTCGCCGCCACGTAGAACGCCTCGTGCAGGATGCGCGGCAGGTCGTCGATCGATTTGACGAGGTAATTGTGCTTCGTGCAGTGGCGCGTGATGCCGACCGTGTCGCATTCCTGGAAGGCGTCGGTGCCGATCAGGTGCGTCGGGACCTGGCCGGTGATGCAGACCAGCGGGATCGAGTCCAGCATCGCGTCGGTCAGCCCGGTGACGATGTTGGTCGCGCCGGGGCCCGAGGTGACGAGGACGCAGCCGACCTTGCCGGAGGAGCGGGCATAGCCCTCCGCCGCGTGGACGGCGCCCTGCTCGTGGCGGACGAGGATGTGCTTGACGGCGTTCTGGTGGAAGAGCGCGTCGTAGATCGGAAGTACGGCGCCGCCCGGGTACCCGAACAGCGTGTCGACACCCTGATCCTGGAAGGCCCGGATGACCATCTCGGCCCCGGTCATGACCTCGCCGCCCATGCTCGTCTCCTCGCGCTCTCCGGAGCCACCGCGATCCCGTGATCGCCGC
Organism: Methylobacterium sp. 275MFSha3.1; assembly: GCF_900108435.1. NCBI lineage: Bacteria > Pseudomonadati > Pseudomonadota > Alphaproteobacteria > Hyphomicrobiales > Methylobacteriaceae > Methylobacterium > Methylobacterium sp. 275MFSha3.1. Next base: position 254,688 of record NZ_FNWP01000007.1, read on the forward strand.
CCTGCCCCGTCCTCTCTCCCGGCACCCCCGTCACGCGGGGCGGTCTCCGCCTCGCCCGAAGGTGCCTCTCGCCCCGGATCTCCGTCCGTCCCAGTCCTGTCCCGCCCGGCCGCGGGCAACAAAAAAGGGCCCCGAGGGACCCTGCATGCGCCACCGCCCGGATCGCGGCCCTAGCTCAGGGCCGCCCCGTCGGTGACGCTACCGCTACAATAAGGACCGTCGTCATCGGAAACCCGAACCTGCCCCGCGGCGGCCCCATGATCCGGAACTGGCTCATGGTCGGCGCGCGAAGTGTCGGGCCTCTTAGCGGAGTGCGCGGGGCCGGTCAACGCGTCCGCGCGTGCAATCGCGCCGGTTCCGCGCCGGTTCAGTGCCGGAGCCGCGCGCTCAGTGCAGCGGCGGCGGGAAGCGGCGGCCCCAGCTGCTGGCCGCGTCGTAGGCGGCGCCGAGCTGCAGGCAGGCGAGCTCGCCGTGGTTCGGGCCGACGATCTGGATGCCGGTGGGCAGCCCGGCCTCGCCGAACCCGGCCGGCACGGCGAGGGCCGGCAGGCCCGACATCGTCGCCGGGATCGTGATCTGCATCCAGCGGTGATAGGTGTCCATCGCGTGGCCGCCCACCGTCTCGGGCCAGCGCAGGGCCTTGTCGAACGGGAAGACCTGGGCGCTCGGCATGACCACGTAGTCGTAGGCCTCCATGAAGCGGCGCAGGGTCTCGTACCATCGGGTGCGCCCCTCCAGCGCCGCGATGATCCGGTCGGCGCCGAGCGCCAGCCCCCGCTCGACCTCCCAGGCCGCCTCCGGCTTGAGCAGGGCCCGGTGACGGGGCTCGTCGTAGAACGGGCGGAGGTTCGCCGCGACGGTGAGGGCCCGCAGCACCAGCCAGTCCTCCCAGAGCCGCTCCATGTCGTAGCGCGGCGTCGCCTCCTCGACGGTGCAGCCGATCTCCGCGAAGGTCGCCAGGGCGGCGCGCCCGACGTCGAGCACGCCGGGATCGAACGGGATCTGGCCGCCGCAATCGCCGAGCCACGCGATCCGCGTCCCGCGGAAGTCGCGGGCGAGCGGGCTCGCGAAGGCCGACGGGTCCTGCCGGATGGCGTTCGGGCAGCGCGGATCGTAGCCCGCCAGCACCGAGAGCATGAGGCCGATATCGCCGGGCGTGCGCCCGATCGCCCCGAGCACGCCGAGGTTCGGGCTGAACACGTCCTTCGCCTCGGCGGGGATCCGGCCCCAGCTCGGGCGCAGGCCGTAGCAATTGTTGAAGGCCGGCGGGTTGCGCAGGGAGCCGGCATGGTCGCTGCCGTCGGCGACCGGCTGCATCCGCAGGGCCACCGCGACGGCGGCGCCGCCGCTCGACCCGCCCCCGGTCTTGTCCGGATCGTAGGCGTTGCCGGTGGCGCCGTAGACCGGGTTGAAGCTGTGCGAGCCGAGGCCGAACTCGGGAATGTTGGTCTTGCCGATGAAGATCGCCCCGGCGGCGCGCAGGCGCGTGACCATGATCGAGTCGGTGTCGGCGACCCGGTCGGCGAAGATCGGCGAGCCTTGCGTGAACCGCAGGCCGCGGACCGGGTCGAGATCCTTCACGGCCAGCGGGAAGCCGTGCAGCGGCCCAACGGCGTCCCCCCGCGCCAGGGCGGCGTCGGCCGCCTCGGCCTCGCGCATGAGCGCGGCGTCGTCGGCGAGGCCCACGAGGGCGTTCACCCGCGGGTTGATCCGGTGGATCCGCTCCAGATAGGCGCGCATCACCTCCGCGCAGGAGACCACCCGGCCGCGGATGGCGGCCGCGAGGTCCACCGCGCCCATGGCGGTGATGCCGTCCTGTCGCGCGTCCTGCATCTTGCCCTCCCCCGGATCAACGGAAGATCGGTAACCGGAGGTTGGATCCAGGCAAAGATGGCTCGGCCGATTGAATGGATCGCCGATCATCGTCTTTGCGAGCGCAGCGAAGCAATCCAGTGTCGCGCGACGATCACCGATGTCGCGCATCCCTGGGTCGCTTCGCTGCGCTCGCGATGACGGAGCGCACCCATCGCCCTGATTCGCTATACCACCGACCAGGGCAGCGTCTCCTCGCCCCGGAACACCACCACCGCGGTGTCGTCGACCGCGACGGCCTCGGCGATGCGGCTCTCCCGCCGCTCCAGGGTCACGGTCCCGGCATTCGGCTCCAGCCCGTGGAAGCGGGCGCCGTTGAGCGACGCGAAGGCCTCGAACTTGTCGAGCGCCCCCTCCTCGTCGAAGACCTGCACGTAGGTCTGGAGCGCGGAAGGCCCGCAGAACACGCCGGCGCAGCCGCAGGATGCCTCCTTGGCGCCGCGGACATGCGGGGCGGTGTCGGTGCCGAGGTAGAAGCAGGCCTCGCCGGAGGTCGCGGCCTCGCGCAGGGCCAAACGGTGCCGCTCGCGCTTGGCCACGGGCAGGCAGTAGAGGTGCGGGCGCAGCCCCCCCTGGAAGATGTGCGTCCTGTTGATCACGAGGTGGTGCGGCGTGATCGTCGCCGCGCACCGGCCGCGGTGCTCCCGGACCACGTCGAGGATCTCCGCCGTGGTGGCGTGCTCGACGGTGACCTTCAGCCCCTGATGGCGAGCGAGCAGCGGGATCAAGCTGCCCTCCATGAAGGCGGCCTCGCGGTCGAAGATGTCGATCTCCGGGTCGGTCGCCTCGCCGTGGATCAGGAGCGGCATGCCGATCCGCTCCATGCGCTCCAGGACGGGGGTAATGCCGACGAGGTCCGTGACGCCCGCGTGCGAGTTCGTGGTCGCGCCGGCCGGGTAGAGCTTGGCGGCGACCCAGACCTTCTCGGCGAAGCCCCTCTCGATCTCGTCCGGGTCGGTGTCGTCCCGCAGGTAGCAGGTCATCAGCGGGGTGAAGTCCATGCCGGCCGGCAGGGCCGCCAGGATGCGCTCCCGGTAGGCCTGCGCCGCGGCGACCGTTGTCACCGGCGGCACGAGGTTCGGCATGATGATGCCCCGGGCGAACTGCGCCGCCGTGTAGGGCAGCACCGCCTTCAGCATCGCGCCGTCGCGCAGGTGAATGTGCCAGTCGTCCGGCCGCCGGATCGTGATCCGGTCGACGGTCTTCGCGGCCTGGCGCTCGGCGGGGAACAGGTCGGCGACGCTCATCGCGGGATGCCCCTCAGGCCTGGCCGAAGGCGGAGATGCCGCCGTGGGCCGCCGACCATTCCGCCGGCGCGTTGAGGAAGCGCTCGACCTCGGCCAGCGTCTTCGGGTCGAAGGTGCCCATCTCCTTGGCCACCGCCAGCACGTCCCACCACGTGGTGAGGTAGTGGAGCTTGATACCGATCTCCTCCATCAGCGCGGCGCTGTCGGGGAAGATGTCGTAGTAGAACAGCACGAAGCAGTGATCGACCTGGGCGCCCGAATCGCGGAGGGCCTTGCAGAAATTGACCTTGCTGCGCCCGTCGGTGGCGAGGTCCTCGACGAGCAGCGTCCGGGCGCCCTCGACGATCTCACCCTCGATCTGGGCGTTGCGGCCGAACCCCTTGGGCTTCTTCCGGATGTACTGCATCGGCAGCATCATCCGGTCGGCGATCCAGGCCGCGAAGGGGATGCCGGCGGTCTCGCCGCCGGCGATGTGGGTCAGCTTCTCGTAGCCGATCTCGCGCACGATGGTGGCGGTGGCGAAATCCATCAGCGTCGAGCGCAGGCGCGGGAACGAGATGATCTTCCGGCTGTCGGTGTAGACCGGGCTCGCCCAGCCCGAGGTGAACTTGAACGGCTCGTCCTTGTAGAAGAGCACCGCCTCGATCTCGAGGAACATCTTGGCCGCCTCGCGGGCGATCACTTTCCGGTCGAGGGGCAGGAAGGGGCTGGTCATGCGGCGTGCGCGCTCCGCTTGGGGCGCTCTCCGGGGCCTTGAGAACCGGTCCGGCCAGAGAGATCGCGTGGGAATAGGGCCTGACCGCCCTCCTCCGCCCTGTCTCCGCCAGCGTCAACCCTGATCGTGGCGCTATCCGCGCCTCAAGCAGGTCTGCCGGCCCGCAGATGCGCGAGGTGCCGGATCGCCAGCGCGTAGCCGTGCGTGCCGAATCCCGCCAGCACGGCCGTAGCCGCGAGCGAGATGTAGGAATGGTGGCGGAAGGCCTCGCGGCGGTGAACGTTCGAGATGTGGCACTCGATCACCGGCACCTCGCAGGTGTTCAGCGCGTCGAGGATGGCGACCGAGGTGTGGGTGTAGGCGCCCGCATTGATGACGATGCCGGCCGAGCCGACGCGGTACTCGTGGATCGCGTCGATCAGCACATGTTCGGCGTTGCTCTGGCGGAAATCGACCGCGAGGCCGAGGGCGGCGGCCGTCTCGCGGCACAGGGCCTCGACGTCGGCCAGCGTCTCGCGGCCGTAGATCTCCGGCTGGCGCTTGCCGAGCAGGTTCAGGTTCGGCCCGTTCAGGACCAGGACGGTGTCGTTCATCGTGTGCCTCGCGGGTCGAGAGGTGCGGCAAGCGCCCGCAAGACTCAAGTCCGGGCTGTCATCCGGCCGGAGATGTCCCGCACACGGAGCTGCCGCCCGCGCCGGGCGGTTCAGATCCGGATCCCGCGGCGCTATCCCGGTCGCGGAAGCCCGATGCGGCAGGGAGGACAGGCGAATGGCAGGATCCCGGAGCGACGCGCCCGTGGTGATCGCGGTGGCGATCACCGGCTCGGTGCCGCGCAAGACCGACAACCCGGCCGTTCCCGTCACCGTGCCCGAGCAGGTCGAGTCGACGCAGCAGGCCTTCGAGGCCGGCGCCACGCTCTGCCACATCCACGTGCGCAACGACGACGAGTCGCCCTCCTCCGATCCGGACAGGTTCGCCGCCGTGCAGGAGGGGCTGCGCCGGCACTGCCCGGGGATGATCGTGCAGTTCTCGACTGGCGGGCGCGGGCGCGACCCGGCCGCCCGCGGCCTCTCGCTCAGGCACCGGCCCGACATGGCCTCCCTGTCCACCGGCTCGGTGAACTTCCCGACGATCGTCTACGAGAATTCCGCGAGCCTCGTGACCGACCTCGCCGGCCAGATGAAGCAGTACGGCGTCCGTCCCGAGATCGAGATCTTCGACCTCTCGCACCTGCACGGCGCCAAGCGCCTCGTGGAGGCGGGCCTGATCGACGCGCGCCCGCACGTGCAGTTCGTCATGGGCGTCCAGAACGCGATGCCGGCCGAGGAGCACCTCCTCGACATCCTGCTCGCCGAGACCCGGCGGATCCTGCCGGAGGCGACCTGGACGGCGGCCGGGATCGGACGCAACCAGGCGATCGTGATGGACTGGGCGCTCGCCCGCGGGGCGGATGCGGTCCGCACCGGCCTGGAGGACAACATCCGGGTGACGAAGGACCGCTTGGCGGCGAGCAACGCCGAGCTTGTCGGCCTCGCCGCCGAGGCGGTGGCGCGCCACGGCCGCCGCGTCGCCACGCCCGCGGAGGCCCGCGCCGCCCTGGGCCTGGGTTGAGCGGGCGCGGATGTTGCCGCGGTCGCGCGGTGGAGACGGCACCGGATCCATGCGCCTCACGACACGCACGCCGTCCCGACCGCGATCCCTGATCGTCGGCTGCGCCGCCGCGGCCTGCGCGCTCCTGGCCGTGGCCTCGGAGGCCCCCGGTCAGGCCGGACCGGGATCGGCGGAGGCGCTCGTGAACGGGATCCAGACCATTCGGCGCGGCGACACCGTCACGAAGGTCGACCGGACCGGCAAGGGTGCGGTGCTGTGCATGCGCGGCATCCTGCAGGCGATGCGCGCCGTCGGACAGGCGTGCCACGCCGGCGTCGACCCGGACTTCCAGCAGGAATTGCGCGCCGCGCTCGCGCGCATCGATCGGTTCATCGCCGACAACGCCCCGGACAGGGCCGGCCCGCCGCGCGACGGGACGACGGAACCGGAGCAGCGGCCCGGCGCGGTCTGCGGCCGCGACGCAGAGGCCCTGTACGAGGCCCTGCGGACCGGCGGCGCCGCGGGCCTGCGCGCCCAGGTCGACGACCTGCTCTCGATCCCGCGCGAGCCGGTCATGAATCCGTGTCTGTGAGCCGGCCGTCGCTGCCGGGAATGCGGGACGGCGCCCGCGCTGCAGCGATCCCGACCCACCTTCTCACGGCCATCCCGGCGTGCTAACGATCCGCCCGCGCGGGTGTAGCTCAATGGTAGAGCAGCAGCCTTCCAAGCTGAATACCCGGGTTCGATTCCCGGTACCCGCTCCAAGCCCGCCGCGCGCCGCGCCTTCGGGCTCATCCGTCAGATCCCGTCAGGCGACGCCCGTGAAGAAGGTGGCGTAGCCGTCGTCGTTCACCCGGGCGAGATAGGCCCGGTACGGCGCGTAGCCCGGCTCCTCCGGCCCGATCCGCCCGTACCCGTGCGCGCCCGCCTGCTCGGGCAGCAGCGCCAGGGGCGCCGCGGCCGGGGTCAGCTGCGTGCCGCGCCCGGCGTGGAGCGTCGTCAGGACCCCGTACATCTCGCCCTGGATGTTGGGGCGGCACAGCACCGCGAGGCGGTGCTGCCCGTGCCAGTTGGTCACGAGGTAGATCATGCCCGACTGGCTCGGCACGGCGACGCTGCCGGACTGCGCGAAGGGGGCGTCGAGCCGCTCGGCCTCGCGGAACACGAGGCGGGCCGCGTCCGCGTCCCAGGCGATCTCGGTGCGGTAGGCGAAGATCGCGCCCGCCGACCCGAACGAGGGCCGCAGGGTGAGGTAGCGCCCCTCGATCCAGGCGACGCTCTCCCGCGAGTAGGAGCCGAGCTCGTCGGGCGCGTGACGGGCCGCCTCCGGGGCCGGGCGCGCCGTCTCCTGGCGCAGGGACTGGCCCAGGGCTTCCTCCAGGCGGATCGTCGTCGCCAGGGTGAAGGGCCTGCGGCCGGCGAGCGCCTTCTCCAGGGTCGAGATGCTGATCCGGGCCTCCTCGGCCAGCGTCTGCCGCGAGATGCGCCGGCGGGCCAGCGCCTCGCGCACGGTCTGGGCAATGGCGCGGCTCTGCGCCTCGGACAGTTCGATCTCGCTCACAGGCACGGCTCGCACGGGCTTGACCCGCACAGATCCGCACGAAACCGCACATTCGCGCAAGCGCGGCCAAGCTGACCGTCCACGCCGAGCCGTCAGGAACGCTCCGGCTCCGGGGCCAGCTCGGTCTCGACGATCAGCCGGAGCGGACCGGCCTGCAGCGCCTCCAGGGGCCAGCAGGTGACGAGGTCGAGATGCCGCCCCGGGGCCTGCGGGTCGATGCCCGAGGCGTCCCAGCGGGCCACCCGCGTGCCGGTGACGCGGAAGCGCAGAATCCGGCCGTCGCGGCCGGTCACCGTGACGGGATCGCCGGGTCCGAGCTGTCCCAGCACCGCGAACTGCGTGTCGCGGTGGGCGGCGATGACCGCGGTGCCGGGCGCGCCGACCTCCGGGGTGCCGTCCAGGTGGCCGGGGCCGAAGGCCAGGGCCTGGCCGCTCCCGCCCCGCAGCACCACGAAGCTGCGGCCCGCGACGGTGAGCCGGGCGACCGGCTCGGTGTCGGCCCAGGGCCAGGGCCGGGCGGGCCGACCCTCGGCCCGGGTGCGGGCGAAGGCGCGCTCCAGCAGCAGCTGGGCCAGGGCGGCCTTGGCGGGGATCCAGGCGGCCTGCGCCGCGAGCCCGAGCCCCGCGAGGGTGAGGAGGGCCGCGAGGGCCCTCCCCAGTCCGGTCACCGTGCGCCGGCTCATCGCGCGTCCCCGGTCCGCCGGCCGCCGATCGTCAGGCCGGTGCCGAGCAGGAGACCCAGCAGGGCGAGGAGCAGGCCCAGGCCGAGCTGCGCCACGATGCCGGCCCCGGTCCGCGGCAGGTCGACCGCCGCGCCCTCGGCCCGGATCGGCACGATCCGCGCTGCCCCGTCGTCGGCGGGCATGGCGCCCGGCCGGTCCGTGCCGAACACCTTGGCGAAGTCCCAGCCCGCCGGCAGGTTCAGCGGCAGGTCGGCGGCGACGAGGGGCGTGCCGGGCGCGCGGCGCGGCGTGGCGTCGACGGCCACGAGGCTGGTCAGCCGCGTCGTCAGGCCGTGCTCCAGGGCCAGCGCCAGGATGGCGGCGTCGGCCGCGTCCGCACCGAGGCGCCCCGTGATGCGCGCCGTCTCGGTCTCGCCGATCCGGGACCGCGCCCAGACCTTGGAGATGCCGGCGCCCGCACCTGCCTCGGCGAGGGGGAGCGTCCGGGTCCATGTCCGGCCGCCCACCCGGCCCGAGACGGTCACAGTCCCGCGGGCCGTGTCCTCGGCCGCGCCCGGCAGCCGCGCGGCGAAGACCAGCGGCTCGCCGCGATACAGGTCGGGCAGCGCGCCCGGCGTGACCTCGACGCCCGGGACCGAGAAGGTCGCGGTCAGGTCGGTGACGGCGGGGGATTCCAGCTTCTCGTAGAGCGCGCGGGTCCGCTCGCCGACCTGCGCGAGGTCGCGGATCTCGGTGAAGCTGCCGCGGCCGATCTCGGCGGCGTGGCGCATCAGGTGGCCGTTGGGCGCCGAGCCGATGCCGACCATGAACAGGCGCGTGCGCCCGAGATCGGCGTGGATCGCCGCGAAGATCCGCTCCTCGTCGCCGACGGCGCCGTCGGTGAGGAACACGACCTGCCGGACGCGCCCGTCCTCGGGGTGCGGGTCGGCGAGGGCCGCCTTGAGCGGCGCCAGCATCTCGGTGCCGCCGCGGGCTTCCAGAGCGGCGACGAAGGCCTGGGCCTGCGCCAGGGCCTCCGGCGTCGCCGGGACGGGCGCGGGATGAAGCGCGTCCCAGGTGTCGTCGAAGCGGATGACATTGAAGCGGTCCGACGGGGTCAGGCGGGCGAGACCGGCGAGCAGCCCGGCCTTGGCCTGCCGCATCGAGGCGCCCGACATCGAGCCGGAATTGTCGATGACGAAGGTGACGTCGCGCGCCGGCCGGGCGGCCGTGTCGGTCTCGATCGCCGGCGGGCTCACGGCGGCCAGCAGGTAGGTCCGGCCCGCCACGGTCTCGCGGAACAGGCCGAGGCCGGGCACCCGGCTCGGGACCGGCGCCCAGGTCAGCTCGAGGTCGCGGTCGGCCGGGACGACGCCGTCGGCGAGCGTGACGGTCCGCGCCTCCGGGCCGGTCTCGGTCACGCGGATCGCGTGGGTCGCGCTGCGGACGTCACCGACGGGGAAGCCCGCCTGCAGCCGCACGGTGACGGCGACCGGGTTGGTCGGCGACGACAGGGCCGGGTCGAGCACCGGCGGGCTGATCCGGGCGCGATCCGGAACCGGGTCGCGGGCCGCTCCGGCCACGCCGTCGAGGGAGACCGCGTCCACCGGGGCGAGGGCGGGATTGTAGCGGGGCGCGACCACCAGGGGCAGGCGCAGCGTCCGCGTCTCGCCCGAGACGGGGATCGTCTGCTGATAGGTGATCTGGACCACCACCGTCTCGCCGGGGCCGATATTGGCGACCGCGTTGGTGAAGACGTTGGGCCGCTCCTGCGCGGTCAGCGCCGCCGACTGCCCGGCCGCCTTCGCGGCCTCGTAGGCGCGCTTGGCCGCCGCCCGCTCGCGGATGTCGGCGACGATCACGTGGGAGCCGACGACGAGCTTCATCCCGTCGACGGCCGCGTCCTCCGGCAGGGGGTACACGTAGGTGCCCTCGACCCAGTCCGCCGTGACGTTGCGGAAGGCCTGGGTGACGGTGGCCCGGGCGGTCGGGCCGCTGACGTCGACGCTGATGTCGGTCGCCAACTGGACGGCCTCGACCGGCGCGGTGCCGGCCGGCCCGCGCAGGGTGAGGCCGCCCCGGTCTCGGCCCGGCGCCGCGTGGGCCGAGGCCAGCATGATGAGCAGCGCCAGCAGCGCGAGGAAGAGCGGTGACAGCGCGGCGTTGCGGGGGGGCTCGACCGCGGATCGTGGAGCGAAGAACGGCATCGGGGAAACCTCCTGCACCGGCGGATCGATGCCGGCTCGCCGCTGAAGCTCCCGCGCCAGCCCCTCCGTCGCCACGAGAAGCTTCGCCCTTTTCCAGGCTCGGACCGCACCGGCCGGCCGTGCCCGGGCGGATCTGTGCGGAGCCGGTGCGGAGCTGTGCGTTCCGCGGCGCTTCCCGGCGAATCCGCTCTCGGCTTGACATATGCGCAATCTGCGTCTTAGTTATGCTCAACTTGAGTAGAAAGACCGATGACCGAGTCCGAGTTCCTGGCAGGCTATGATCCTGCGGCCTACGAGCGGCCCGCCCTGGCGGTCGATCTCGTCCTGCTGGGGATCCGGGCGGGCCGGCTCGCCGCCCTCCTGCTGCGGCGGGGCCAACAGCCGCAGGCGGGCCTCTGGGCCCTGCCGGGCGGGTTCGTGGGCATCGCCGAGACCCTCGACGCCGCCGCGGAGCGCGTCCTGCGCGACAAGGCCGGCATCGGGCGGGCGCGGCTCGAGCAGCTCTACACCTTCGGCGCCGTTGATCGGGATCCGCGGATGCGGATCGTCTCGGTGGCCTACCTCGCGCTGCTGCCGGAGGCGGCCTTCGCCGAGGCCCTGGCGGGCCGCGCCGGGCTCGCGGCGGCGGTGCTGGTCGTGCCCTGGGCGGGCGAGTCCGGCGGCCCGGTCTCGGCCGAGGCGGAGGACGGCGCGCCCCTCGCCCTCGCCTTCGACCACGCCGACATCCTCGCGCTCGCCGTGAAGCGGCTGCGCGGCAAGCTCGACTACACGGATGTCGGCTTCGCGCTGCTCCCGGAGCACTTCACCCTCCGGCAGCTTCAGGACGTGCACTCGGCGATCCGCGGCGCGCCCCTCAACAAATCCGCCTTCCGTCGCCGCATGCGCGACCGGGGCTGGATCGCGCCGACGGGCGCCCGCGAGGCCGGGACGGCGTTCCGCCCCGCCGAACTCTTCCGCTTCGACAGGTCAGGCCAGTTCTAAGCCTTTGTTTCAACGTGCTCTCTTGAGCCGAACCGGTATCCACTTCGGCGGAGAGCGCTTCGAGGAGCCCATCATGGCTACGGTCCGCAACATCGGTGTCATCGCCCAGCTTCGGAGCGAGGCGAGCAGCCACATCATCCGCTTCCGCAACGGCCGTGTCCGGCAGAGCGGGCGGGGTCTGGTCTTCTGGTTCCGGCCCGAGACCGCCAGCATCAGCGAGGTGCCGGTGGACGACCGCGAGATGACGCTCTTCGTCCGCGGCCGCAGCCGAGACTTCCAGACCGTCGTGGTCCAGGGGACGATCGGCTGGCACGTCGTCGATCCGGAGCTGCTGGCGAGCCGCGTCGACTTCTCGATCGACCTCCGAACCGGGCGCCTGCAGGGTGAGCCGATCGAGCGGATCGAGGCGCGCCTCGGCGGCATCGCCAGCCAAGCGGCGCTCCAGTATCTCGGGGCGAGCCCGATCGGCGTCCTCCTCGACGCGGGTCCGGAGCCGCTGCGCGCCGTGCTGGAACGGGTGCTGTCCGACGCCCCGGCGCTGGCCGAGATCGGCGTGGCGGCGGTGTCTGTGCGGCTCACCAACCTCGCGCCGACGAGCGAGCTGGAGCGCGCCCTGCAGACCCCGACCTTCGAGGCCCTGCAGCAGAAGGCCGACGAGGCGACCTTCGCGCGGCGCGCCCTGGCGGTCGAGAAGGAGCGCGCCATCGCGGAGAACGAGCTCGCGACGAAGACCGAGCTGGCCCGGCGCGAAACCGTGCTGATCGCCCAGGAGGCCGAGAACGCCCGCGACCGCGCCGCCGGCGTCGCGGAGGCGCGGGGCCTGGAGGCGGCCGCGGAGGCCGAGCGGATCCGGCTCGTCGAGGGCGCCCGGGCCGACGCGGAGCAGCGCCGCGCCGCCGTCTACCGGGACATGCCGCCCGCCGTCCTGCTCGGGCTGGCGGCCCGGGAACTCGCCGGCAAGCTGGAGACGATCGAGCACGTCAACGTCACGCCCGACCTGCTGGCGGCCGTCCTCGGCGAGTTCCGGGGCGCGCTGTCCCCGCGGCTCGCGCCGCGCTGAGGAGGTCCGCCGTGCCGGCCATCACCCCCCGCGTGGTCTTCGTGATCCGCGACACGGATTACGAGCTGCTCATCGCCCGGCACGCGACCCGCGGCCAGGTCCGGTTCTTCCTGGAGAGCAGGGGCCAGACGCTCGCCGAGGTCGAGGCGCGCCACGCGCAATTCCAGGCCGTGCTCGCCGAGGCCCGGTCCGCCGTGCCGCTGGACTGGCGGCAAGCCCTGGTGCGGCGCCCCGACCTCGACCGCTTCCTGTTCGCCCCCGAGGACGTGGTCGTGGCCGTGGGGCAGGACGGGCTCGTGGCCAACGTCGCCAAGTACCTCGACGGGCAGCCGGTGGTCGGCGTCAACCCGGCGCCCGACCTCTACGACGGCGTGCTGGCCCGGGCGCGGGTCGAGGCCCTGCGCGCGCTCCTGCCCGCCAGCGCGGCCGGCGCCGCCCCCCTCCAGCGGCGCACCATGGTGCAGGCGACCTTCGACGGCGGCGAGCGGCTGCTCGCCCTGAACGAGATCTTCGTCGGCCATCGCAGCCACCAATCGGCGCGCTACCGCATCGACGACGGGGCGCGGGCGGAGGACCACTCGTCGAGCGGGCTGATCGTGGCCTCGGGCACCGGCCTGACCGGCTGGGCGCGCTCGATCAGCGAGGCGACGCACCTCACCGTGGAGGTGGGCATCGAGGAGGCGGCCTTCGGCTACTGGGTGCGCGAGCCGTTCCCGAGCGTCGCCACCGGCACCGACCTCCGCGGCGGCAAGTTCGCCGGATCGCCCCTCACCGTGGTGTCGCGGATGAACGAGGGCGGCGTGGTGTTCTCGGACGGGATCGAGCAGGATTTCGTCGCCTTCGACTGGGGGCGGCGGGTGAGCCTCGCCCCGGCCGACCGCACCTTCAACCTCGTGGCCGCGTAGCGCGGCGCCGACCGGGCGCCCGATGGCCGCCTGTGCGCGAGGCTCGGGATGCTGCCCGAGGGCCCGCTCCGCGCGTTCTTCGCCCGCGCGGGACCGGCATTGGTCGAAGAGCCCGGCTGAATACGCCGGCGGCATTCCGCTGCTTTCGCGGGCGTCGGACCGGTCGATGCGACACCTTCGTCATCACGAGCGCAGCGAAGTGACCCAGGGCAGCGCCATGTCCGGAGGCGTGGCGCGGCTGGATTGCTTCGCTCCGCTCGCAAGGACGGGATGGTACAGGTCTCCGACAGCGCCGACGGGCGAGGTGCGCCGCCAACACCGCAGATTCCCGCGTCTGGCACGCTTCTTGGTTCGTATTCACCAGCGCAGCGTCGCCCCGGCGGCGGCTAGAGGTTGGCGTGCCGTCGATGTGGTGAGGTGCCGGGCGACCGGATCTCCGCGACTGCCTTGAGCCTGTCCCGAGCTCCGATCCCTCCGTTTCAGCACCGGCACGCGCCGTCCGGCGGATCGCGCGATCCGCCCTCTGAGGAGAGTCGATATGTGCGACCGTCACGGCGATTATCGCGTCCCGGATCTCACGCGGTTCAAGCCCAGTCGCAGGCGCTTCCTCGGCGGGACCGCCGCCGCGCTGACCCTGGCGGTGGGCCCGGGCCTGACCGGCCCGGCCGCGGCGGCCACCGGCATCCGCGCGACCCACGGCACCGGGTTCTGCAACCTCGACTTCTTCCTGGCCGAGGCGATGCAGCTCGCCAAGGATGACGGGCTGACGATCGACTTCGTCAACACGCCGACCTTCTCGGATCAGGTCACCTTCCTCGGCATGGGCCAGGTCGATGCCGGCGTGATGCCCTACACCAGCTTCATGGCCCTCTACGACGCGGGTGCCCCGGTGAAGATCGTGGCCGGCGGCGGCATCGAGGGCTGCGTGCTCGTGGCCCAGCCCGGCCTCGACAGCCCGGAGAAGCTCAAGGGCAAGACGCTCGGGACCTTCCAGCTCGATACGCTCGAGGTCCTGCCCTACGACTGGCTGAAGAAGAACGGCGTTGCCTTCAAGGACATCACCGTCCGCTACATGGGCTCGACCCCGGAGGCCGTGGAGGCGTTCCGCGCCGGGGCGCTGGACATCATCTCGACCATCGAGCCCTACGGCACGGCGCTGCTCACCGACGTGAAGGGCGCGGTGAAGCTCTCCGACGGGACCGACATCTACGGCAAGGGCTACACCGACTGCGTGCTGGCGGTCCGCAACGAGTTGATCGTCAAGAACCCGGCCGCCGTGAAGGCCCTGATCAAGGGCATGATGAAGGCCCAGGCGCTGGCGGAGGGCGACCCCCAGGCCGCCCTGAACAAGCTCGTCGGCTCCTACTACAAGACCTCGATGAGCAACGCCCAGCTCGCCATGGGCCGGCAGCCCTCGGTGGTCGACGCCCGCAACCAGACGCAGTTCATCCTCGACCGGACCGATTCCGTCGCCGAGATGGGCTACATCAAGAAGAAGCCCGGCCGCGACGCGATCGACTGGACCCTGCTGGAACAGGTCATCGCCGAGAACCCGGACCTCTACGGCAAGCTCAAGCTGAAGTCGGCCTGAGCGGATGGCCACCTTCCTCGCCCGCGCCGCCGCCGTCCCGCAGGACCGGCCGCGCCTCCCGCTCGGTCAGCGCCTCGCGCTGCCCGAAGGGCTCGTCCCCCTGCTCCGCCGGATCGGCTGGATGCTGGTCTCGGTCGGCTGCTTCGCCGGCCTCTGGGAGCTGCTCTGGGCGCTCGGCATCGCCGACGCCAAGCTCCTGCCGCCGCCGCACATCTTCCTCGGCAACCTCGCCGAGCAGGCGCGCTTCTTCAACACCGCGCAGCGCTGGCAGATCGGCACCGGGATGAATACCGGCCCCAGCCCCGCCATGGCGGTGCTGATCACCGTGCTCGCCTCGACCGGCCGGGTGCTGGCGGGCCTCGCCCTGGCGGCCTCCCTGTCGATCCTGGTCGGGGTGGCGATCCGCTACTTCGAGCTGTTCGAGCGGCTGACCCTGCCGACCATCACGCTCCTGGCGCCGGTCTCGCCGATCGCGTGGCTGCCGGTGGCGATCTTCATGTTCGGGATCGGCAACGCCCCGGCGATCTTCATGGTGTTCATCGCCCTGTTCTTCACGATGGTGCTCTCGACCATCCAGCAGATCGACGGGGTCAACCGCAACTTCATCAACGTCGCCCGGACCATGGGGGCGTCGAAGCGCCAGATCTACGCCCGGGTGATCGTGCCGGCGATCCTGCCGGGGCTGCTCGCGGTGCTGCGCCTCAACCTGTTCGGCGCCTGGATGGTGGTGCTCGTCGCCGAGGCGACCGGCGTCGGCTACGGGCTCGGCCAGGTGATCATGCTGGCGCGCAACACCTTCAACCCGTCGCTCGTGTTCTTCACCATCACGCTGATCGGCCTGCTCGGCTTCGCCTTCGACCTGCTGTTCCGGCTGGTCCAGCGGCGGCTGCTGTACTGGCTGCCGCGCGACGCGGGGTCCTCCCTTGGCCTCTGATCCCGCATCCGAGGACGCCGTCTCGTGCCGCGGCGTCGCCAAGGTCTGGGCGGCCGGCACCGCCCGCGCCCACGAGGCCCTGCGCGACATCGACCTGACCGTGCGGCCCGGCGAGTTCGTGGTGTTCCTCGGCCCCTCGGGCTGCGGGAAGAGCACGCTGCTCTACCTGATCGCCGGGCTCGAACCCACCTCCGGGGGCGAACTCCTGGCCTTCGGCGAGGCCGTCACCGGTCCGTCGCCGGAGCGCAGCCTGATCTTCCAGGAGACCTCGCTGCTGCCCTGGCTCAGCGTCTGGCAGAACGTCAGCTTCGGCCTGTCGCTGAAGGGCGTGCCGGAGGCCGAGCGCCGGAGCGTCGCCCGGGCGGCGCTCCAGCGCGTCGGCCTCGCCGAGGCCTTCGACAAGCGGCCGGACGAGCTGTCCGGCGGCATGCGCCAGCGCGTGGCGGTGGCGCGGGCGCTGGCCATGCGCCCGAAGGTGCTGCTGATGGACGAGCCCTTCGCGGCGCTCGACGTCCAGACCCGCCAGAAGATGCAGGACTTCCTGCTCGACGTCTGGCGCGACAGCGGCGCCTCGGTGCTGTTCGTGACCCACCACATCGACGAGGCGGTGGCGCTCGCCGACCGGGTGGTGGTGTTCACCGCTCGCCCCGGGCGGATCAAGACGATCGTCCGCAACGATCTCGCCCGCCCGCGCGACCCGTTCTCGCCCGAGGCGGAGGCCTTGCGGCGGCACCTCACCGAGCTCCTGCGCGACGAGGTCGACCGGGCCTTCGCCGAGCAGGAAGCGCTCGTCTGACCCCCTCCCCCAACACGGACACGACCATGGCCACATCGCTGATCCGCAGCCGGCGGATGATCACCCGTACCCTCGACCACGATCGCTGGGAGGAGATCGCCGACGGCGCGGTTCTTCAGAAGGACGGGGTCATCGCCGCGGTCGGCACCTACGCGGACCTGCACGCCCGCTATCCCGACGCACCCGTGATCGGGTCCGGCCGCGAGATCCTGCTGCCGGGCTTCGTCAACGGCCACCATCATGTCGGCCTGACGCCGGTGCAGCTCGGCTCCCCCGACATGCCCCTGGAGCTGTGGTTCGTCACCCGCATGGTGGCACGCAACCTGAACCTCTACCTCGACACCCTGTACTCGGCCTTCGAGATGGTCGGCTCCGGGATCACCACGGTCCAGCACATCCACGGCTGGATGCCCGGCGGCCTGGAGGAGGTCGAGGCGCGCTCCAACGAGGTGCTGCGCGCCTACCGCGACATCGGCATGCGGGTCTCGTACTGCTTCGCGGTCCGCGACCAGAACCGCCTCGTCTACCAGGCCGACATGGACTTCGTGGCGAGCCTGCCGGCGCCGCTGCAGGACCCGATGAAGCGCTGGTTCGAGCGCTTCCAGATGTCCCTGGAGGACAATTTCTCGCTGTTCCGCAGCCTGCATGCCGGTCAGGAGGGCGCGTCGCGGGCGAAGATCCAGCTCGCACCCGCCAACCTGCACTGGTGTTCGGACGCGGCCCTCGAGGGCTTGGCCGGCCTGTCCGAATCCTACGACGTGCCGATGCACATGCACCTCGTCGAGACCGCCTACCAGAAGGCCTACGCGGAGAAGCGCGGCGGCGGGACCGCGGTCGAGTACCTCGACCGGTTCGGCATGCTGGGGCCCCGCCTGACGCTCGGCCACGGGGTCTGGCTCAACGAGTCCGACATCGACCGGGTGGCGGCGACCGGCACCTGCATCTGCCACAACTGTTCCTCGAACTTCCGGCTGCGCTCCGGCGTGGCGGCGCTCAACCGCTTCGAGGCCAAGGGGATCAACACGGCGATCGGCCTCGACGAGGCCGGCATCAACGACGACCGCGACATGCTGCAGGAGATGCGCCTCGTGCTGCGCGCCCACCGGGTGCCCGGCATGGACGAGGCCGACGTGCCGAGCATGGCGCAGGTGCTGCGCATGGCGACCGTCGGCGGCGCCCGCACCACCCCCTACGGCGACAGCCTCGGCACGATCGAGGTCGGCAAGGGCGCCGACATGGTCCTGATCGACTGGGACCAGATCGCCTACCCGTATCTCGACCCGGAGACGCCGCTCCTCGACGCGGTGATCCAGCGGGCCAAGACCGGCGGCGTCACCGCGGTTCTGTGCGAGGGTGAGGTGCTCTACGCGGACGGCCGCTTCACCCGGGTCGACCGCGACGCCGCCCTGAAGGCGCTCCACGACGACCTGTCGCGGGCGCTCTCGGATGACGAGGTCGAGCGGCGCCAGCTGTCGAAGGCGCTGCTCCCCCACGCGCGGCGCTTCTACGCCGACTACATCGACCCGTCGCGGCACGAGCCGTTCTACCGCCCGAGCTCGCGCGTCTGACGGCGCGGGCCCGGGCCGGGCCTCAGCGGACCAGGCAGGGCTTCTTGTTGTCGAAGGTCCAGCCGGGGATCAGGAACTGCATGGCGGCCGCGTCGTCGCGGGCGCCGAGGCCGTGGTCGCGGTAGAGGGCGTGGGCCTCCTCCACCGCCGACATGTCGAGCTCGATGCCGAGGCCCGGCCGCTCCGGCACCCGCACGAGGCCGCCGCGGATCGCCAGCGGCTCCCTGGTCAGGCGCTCGCCGTCCTGCCAGATCCAGTGCGTGTCGATCGCCGTGACGTTGCCGGGCGCCGCCGCGGCGACGTGAGTGAACATCGCGAGCGACACGTCGAAATGGTTGTTCGAGTGGGAGCCCCAGGTCAGGCCGTGGTCGCGGCACAGCTGGGCCACCCGGACCGAGCCGGCGAGCGTCCAGAAATGTGGGTCGGCCAGCGGGATGTCGACGGCGCCGAGCTGGATCGCGTGGTTCATCTGGCGCCAGTCGGTGGCGATCATGTTGGTGGCGGTGGACAGGCCGGTGGCGCGGCGGAACTCGGCCATGATCTCGCGGCCCGAGAACCCGCCCTCGGCGCCGCAGGGATCCTCCGCGTAGGCCAAGACGTGGCCCTGGCCTTTGCAGAGGCGGATCGCCTCCGCGAGGGACCACGCGCCGTTCGGGTCGAGCGTGACCCGCGCCTTGGGGAAGCGCTCGTGGATCGCGGTGACGGCGGCGATCTCCTTCTCGCCGCGCAGCACGCCGCCCTTCAGCTTGAAGTCGTTGAAGCCGTACCGGTCGTAAGCGGCCTCGGCGAGCCGGGCGACGGCCTCCGGGGTCAGCGCCTCCTCGTCGCGCAGGCGGAACCAGCCGTCGCGGGCGGTCGGCGCACGGTAATCGAGATCCGTGCGGGTGCGGTCGCCGACGTAGAACAGGTAGCCCAGCATCTCGACGGCGTCGCGCTGCTGGCCCTCGCCCAGGAGCGCGGCCACCGGGACGTCGAGGTACTGGCCGAGCAGGTCGAGGAAGGCGGATTCGACGGCCGTGACCGCGTGGATGGTGATGCGCAGGTCGAAGGTCTGCAGCCCGCGCCCGCCGGAATCGCGGTCCGCGAAGCGCGTGCGCATGGCGTTGAGCACCGCGTTCCAGGCGCCGAGCGGCTGCCCGACGACGAGGTCCCGGGCATCCTCCAGAGTCTTGCGGATGCCCTCGCCGCCGGGGACCTCGCCGAGGCCAGTGGCGCCGGTGGAGTCGGTCAGGATCACGAGGTTGCGGGTGAAGTACGGGCCGTGCGCGCCCGAGAGGTTGAGCAGCATGCTGTCGTGGCCGGCCACCGGCACGACCTTCATGGCGGTCACGGTCGGCGTGTGGCGGGCGGCGTGGCGACTGTCGTTCAGCATGGCGTCCTCCTCGGGGGCCCCCGGCCGGTCTGCGCCGGGCGCGAGGCGGGATCGATGCGGGGCCGGACCGGCCGGGGCCGGTCCGGCAGGCGAGTCAGTGGGGCTTGAGCTCGACGCGGCGGATCTCGCCGACCACCACGAGGTAGCAGAAGCAGGCGACGAGAGCGTTCAGGCCGACGAAGACCAGGGCGCCGTTGAACGAGCCCGTGCTCTGGACGATGTAGCCGATCGCGATCGGCGTGGTGATGCCGGCGGTGTTGCCGAAGGTGTTGAACAGGCCGCCCGAGAGGCCGCCGCTCTCCCGCGGGGAGGTATCGGCGACGACCGCCCAGCCGAGCGCGCCGATGCCCTTGCCGAAGAAGGCGAGCGCCATCAGGCCGACCACCAGGGCGTCCGCCTGGACGTAGTTGCAGCCGATGATGCTCATCGACAGCAGCATGCCGCCGACGATCGGGATCTTGCGGGCCGCCGTCAGCGAGAAGCCGCGGCGCAGGAGCAGGTCGGAGATCACGCCCCCGAGGATGCCGCCGATGAAGCCGCAGAGCGCCGGCAGCACCGCCGCGAAGCCGGCCTGCAGGATCGACAGGCCGCGCTCCTTGACGAGGTAGACCGGGAACCACGTCAGGAAGAAGTAGGTCAGCACGGTGATGCAGTACTGGCCGATATAGATGCCGAGCAGCATCCGGTTGGCGAGCAGCTGGCGCAGCGTCCGGCCGGCATCGCCCTGCTTGCTCCGGCTCAGGCCGTCCATGTCGAGCAGGGCACCGCCGGCCTCGATGTAGTCCCGCTCCGCCTGGTTCATCGACGGGTGGTTCTTCGGGCTGTCGACCACGCGCAGCCACACCACTGCGAACACGATGCCGAGCAGGCCCATGCTGGTGAAGACGTGGTGCCAGCCGAAATTGTGGACGATCCACGCCATCAGCGGCGTGAACAGCACCGTGGCGAAATACTGCGCCGAGTTGAAGAACGCCGAGGCCATGCCGCGCTCGCGGGTCGGGAACCACGCGGCGACGATCCGGGCGTTGGCGGGGAAGACCGGCGCCTCGGTGAGGCCGACGGCGAGCCGCAGGGCGAAGAGTATCACCACTGCGGTCAGGCCGGTGAAGAAGCCGACGGCGCCCTGGACCAGCGTGAAGGCCGACCAGAGGGCGACGGCGGCGGCGTAGACCCACTTGACGCTGTAGCGGTCGAGGAGCCAGCCGCCCGGGATCTGGGCGAGGACGTAGGACCACGCGAAGGCCGAGAAGACGTAGCCCATCTGGACCGGCGAGAGGCCGAGTTCCTTGGCCATGTCGGGGCCGGCGATCGAGATGGTCGCGCGGTCGGCGTAGTTGATGGTGGTCGCGGCGAACAGCATCGCGACGATCAGCAGGCGGACGCGGGTGCGGCGACCCGCGTCGGCGGCGGCGAGCAGGGTGCTCGGCGCGCCGGTCGAACTGGCACTCATGGACGTTCTCCCAGGCTCGTCGCCGCCCGGTTGATCCGGGAGGCGGGTCGTGGCCGCCGTTGGCTCGGCGGGTCTGTCTTGGGTGTCGAGGCGGGGGCTCAGCGGCGGTCGCCGATCAGGGCCGTCAGCTCGGCGCGCTCGGCCGCGTCGAGCTCGGTCAGCGGCGGCCGGACCGGGCCGGCGTGGCGGCCGACGGCGCTCATGCCCGCCTTGACGATCGAGACCGCGTAGCCGCGCTTGCGGTTGCGGATCGCGATGTAGGGGAGGACGAAGTCGCGCAGCTCCCGGTAGACGGCGTCGCGGTCCCGGCGGCGGACGCTGTCGTAGAAGGACAGCGCCCATTCGGGCAGGAAGTTGAAGATCGCCGAGGAGTAGGTGGTGACGCCCATCTCCAGGTACGGCAGCGCGAAGGTCTCGGCGGTGGGCAGGCCGCCGATATAGGTCAGGCGGTCGCCCAGAGCGGCGTAGACCCGGGTCATCAGCTCGACGTCGCCGACGCCGTCCTTGAAGCCGACGAGGTTCGGGCAGCGCTCGCACAGGCCCGCGAGCGTCTGCTCGTTGAGCTGGGCGTTGGCGCGGTTGTAGACGATGACGCCGAGCGAGGTCGCGCGGCAGACCGCCTCGATATGGGCGGCGAGACCGGCCTGCTCGGAGCCGACGAGGTAGGGCGGCAGCAGCAGGATCCCGTCCGCGCCGGCGGCCTCGGCGGCCCGAGCCATCTCGACCGCCAGGGCGGTACCCTGGCCGGCGGGGGCGATGACCGGGGTCCGGCCGCGGGTCTCCTCGACGGCGGCGCGCAGGACGCGGTCGATCTCGGCGGGCGTCAGCGAGAAGAACTCGCCGGTGCCGCCGGCGGCGAACAGGCCCGAAACCCTGTAGTCGGCCAGCCGCCCGAGATTGTCCCGGTAGGCGGTCTCGTCGAAGCTGAGATCGTCGCGGAAATGCGTGACCGGGAAGGACAGCAGGCCGGAGCCCAGCACGCGCGCCATCTCGGCCGGGGTCATGCTCGCCATCGATTCTCTCCCTGGAACGCACCGTTCGGTGTCGCGTCCGGGGTTAGGCGCCGGCGTTAAATGCGTCCAACGTTGATTTTGGCTGGATTATCCCGGATCCTGCATCAATGTTCGACCTCGGCCATGCCCGCAGCTTCGTCGCCGTCGCCGAGGAGATGCATTTCGGCCGGGCCGCGGCCCGGCTGCACCTGACCCAGTCGCCCCTGTCGCGGCAGATCCAGATGCTGGAGCAGACGCTGGGCGTGACGCTGCTGGAGCGGACCACCCGGGCGGTGCGCCTGACCCCGGCGGGCCGCACCTTCCTGGCCGAGGCCTACCGGGTGCTGGCGGCGGCCGAGAACGCCGCACGCATCACGCGCCGCGCCGCCCTGGGCGAGAGCGGGGTGCTGCGCCTCAGCTTCACCGCCGCCTCGGCCTACCGGACGCTGCCGCAGGTCGTGGCCCATGTCCGCCGGACGCTGCCCGAGGTCGACCTCGTGCTGGAGGAGATGGTCTCGGACGAGCAGATCCTGGCGTTGGGCGAGAACCGCACCGATCTCGCGATCCTGCGGCCGGCGCCGGTCCTGCAGGATCCGAAATCCGCGATCGCCACAGCGCCGCTGGCGCGCGAGCGGCTCCTGCTCGCGGTCCCGCGCGGGCACCGCCTCGCGGCGGCGCACGCCCCGACCCTACGGGACCTCGACGGCGAGGCCTTCGTGACTTGGTCGCCCCGGGGCGGGCGCTACTTCATCGACCTGCTCGACCGTCTGTTCGAGGCGGGGGGCGTGCAGCCGCGGATCGTGCAGCGGGTGAACCAGGTCCACGCGATGCTGGCCCTCGTCGGCGCCGGCATCGGCGTCGCGCTGGTGCCGGGCAGCGCCCGGGGCAACAGCATGGCCGACATCCGGCTCCGGCCCATCGCCCTGCCGGCCACGACCGGGCCGGAGCTGTGGCTCGCGTGGCGCAGCGACAACGCCAATCCCTGCCTGCCCTCGGTGCGGGCGGCGGCGCTGGAGACCGGCGAGGCGTGACCGCCGGCGCCGGCCTGGAAAGTCGGTGCGGCCGGCGATAGGCTGCGCGCTCGCCCCGCTTCCGGTCGCGCAGCCGGCCGGGGCCGCCCCTCCCGGATCAGGCAGGCACCATGAAAGTTTCGGCCGACCTCTGCATCGTGCCGATGGGCGTCGGCCCGTCGGTCTCGCCCTACGTGCGGGAGATCAAGGGGATCATCGAGTCGAGCGGGCTCACCGCCACGATGCATCCCAACGGCACGAACATCGAGGGCGAGCTGTCGGAGATCTGCGCGTTGGCGGAGCGGTGCGAGGCGAAGCTCGCCGAGCTCGGTGTCCAGCGGACCTTCTTCACGCTGATCTTCTCGACGCGCCGCGACAAGGACCAGTCGATGGCCGACAAGCTCGCCGCGGTCTCCTGACCGCGACCGCCGCGGCGCGTCATCCCGGGGTCGTTCTCCGAACCCGCGCCGAATGAGGTGCGGGTCCCAGCTCGTGCGGGAGAGGGGGCGCGTCGCGGCTGGCTCGACCGGTGACGCGTCCTCCGGACCGTCGCGACGCGAACGAGAAAAGCCCTAGCCGTGGCAGGCGCAGCCGGCGTGCTCGCAGCCGGCGTGATCCTTGTGGCCGTTCGCGCAGTCGTCGCAGCAATAGGCCTTGCCGTCCCGCGACACGGCCTTGGCGACCGGGATCACGCAGACGCAGTCCTGGCAGGCGCACTTCACCATCTCGACGTCGACGCTGGCCATGATTTCCTCCTCCGGCGGGACAGTCCGCATGTCGACGTTAGAGCCGCTGCGGCGGCGAGGAAACCCTTCTCTGGGCGCGGTGACGCGCCCGTGATCCCATTCGCCCGCTCGCGCGTTCCCCAGGTCCGGTGCTCGCTGCGCCGGGTGGAGGGCGCCATGGCCGATCAGAACACCGACGACGTCCGGATCGAGCCCTATGACGGGCCTGCGGGCGGCTGGGGCTCGGCCCGCTCCCTCGTCGAGATCCTGACCCGCGAGGGCGTGCCGGTCACCGGCTCGGCGATGCTGCTCAAGCAGAACAAGCCGGACGGCTACATGTGCACCTCCTGCGCCTGGGCGAAGCCGGCCAAGCCGCTGGCGTTCGAGTATTGCGAGAACGGCGCCAAGGCGACGGCCTGGGAGCAGACGCGCCGCCGCGCGACGCCGGACTTCTTCGCCGCGCACACGGTGACGGAGCTTCTCGGCTGGAGCGACTACGCCCTGGAGGAGCAGGGCCGCCTGACCCACCCGATGCGCTACGACCCGGCGACGGACCGCTACCGGCCCGTTACCTGGGCGGAGGCCCTGGCCGAGATCGGCCGGGAGCTGAAGGAGCTGCGCGCGCAGGACCCGCGGTCGGTGGTGTTCTACGCCTCGGGCCGGGCATCCCTGGAGACGAGCTACATGTGGGCCCTGCTCGCGCGGCTCTACGGCAACAACAACCTGCCCGACTCCTCCAACATGTGCCACGAGCCGACTTCGGTGGCGCTGCCCCAATCGATCGGCGCGCCGGTCGGCACGGTGCTGCTGGAGGATTTCGAGACCACCGACCTGATCTTCTTCTTCGGACAGAACGTCGGGTCGAACTCGCCGCGGATGCTGCACCCGCTCCAGGAGGCGCGGCGCCGGGGCGCGCAGATCATCACCTTCAACCCGCTGCGCGAGCGCGGGCTGGAGCGCTTCACCGACCCGCAATCGCCGGTCGAGATGCTCACCCGCTCGTCCACGAAGATCTCGACGCAGTACCATCAGGTGAAGGCCGGCGGCGACCTCGCGGCGCTCACCGGCCTGTGCAAGGCGCTGATCGCCCTCGACCGGGCCGCGGAAGCCGCTGGCCGGCCGCGGGTGCTCGACCACGCCTTCATCGCCGAGCACACCCACGGCTTCGAGACCTTCGTCGCCTTCTGTGACGGTCAGGACTGGGCCGCGCTGGAGCGGCGTTCCGGCCTCACCCGGACTGCCCTGGAGGCCGCCGCCGAGGTCTACGCCCGCGCGAAGGCGGTGATCGGCATCTACGGGATGGGCCTGACCCAGCACCGCAAGGGCACCGAGACCGTCCGGATGCTCGTGAACCTGCTGCTGCTGCGCGGCAATATCGGGAAGCCCGGCGCCGGGATCTGCCCGGTGCGGGGCCACTCGAACGTGCAGGGCCAGCGCACCGTCGGCATCACCGAGAAGCCGGAGCTGGCGCCGCTGGACAAGCTGCGGGAACTCTACGGCTTCGAGCCGCCGCGGGAGAAGGGCCTCAACACCGTCGAGACCTGCGAGGGCGTTCTCGACGGGCGTGTGAAGGCGTTCATCGGGCTCGGCGGCAACTTCCTGCGGGCCGTGCCCGACACCGCCCGGATGGAACCGGCCTGGCGGCGGCAGCGGCTCACCGTGCAGATCTCGACCAAGCTCAACCGCTCGCACCTCGTGACCGGCGCCGTCGCCTACATCCTGCCCTGCCTCGGCCGGATCGAGATCGACCGGCAGGCGAGCGGTCCGCAGGCCGTATCGATGGAGAGCTCCACCGCCCAGTTCCACGGCTCGCGGGGCGTTGCCGACCCGGTCGGGCCGCACCTGCGCTCCGAGCCCTGGATCGTGGCGGAGATCGCCAAGGCGACCCTGCCGCCCAATCCCCGCATCGACTGGGATGCCTGGGTCGGCGACTACGCCCGGGTGCGCGACGCGATCGAGGCGACCTATCCGAGCGTGTTCCACGACCTGAACGGCCGCATGTTCCACCCGGGCGGCCTGCTGAAACCGCTGGGCGCCCGCGACCGCAAGTGGGAAACCGACACCGGCAGGGCGAATTTCGCGGTCCCCGAGGGCCTGGAGGCCGATCCAGACCTGCCCGACCGGGGTCCGGAGGTGCTCGACCTGATCACGCTGCGGTCGAACGACCAATTCAACACCACGGTCTACGGCTACGACGACCGCTTCCGCGGGGTGAAGGGCACCCGGGACGTGCTGTTCATGAACCGCCGGGACATCGCGCGGCTGGGGCTGAGGGACGGGATCAGCGTCGACGTGGCGACCGAGGCGGACGACCAAGTGACGCGGCGGGTCGGCGGGCTGCGGGTGATCGCCTACGACATCCCCGAGGGCAACTGCGCCGGATACTACCCGGAGTTGAATGTCCTGCTGCCGCTCTGGCACTACGACGAGCAGTCCAAGACTCCCGCCGCCAAGGCGATCACCGTGCGGGTGACGGCCGCAACCGCCGCACCCTGAGCGGAGCGTCTGGCGTCCGGTCGCGCCTTCCGGCAAGGAACGACCATGGACCAGGCGACTCCTCCCGACGCGCGACCGGACGCTCCGGTGGAATCGCGGCTGCGCGCGCTCGTCGGCCGGATCGCCGCCGGGGCGCCCCTGAGCGAGCCGGGCGCGGACCTGTCGCAGCTGCGCGCCGGGCCGGGCGCCCTCGCGGATGTGCCGGAGGCCGGCCTCGTCACCGACGCCGAATCCGGCGGCCTCGCGCTCGCCGGCGCGGACCTGTCCCGCGCCCGCATGGAGGAGGCCGACCTCTCCGGCGCGAACCTGCGCGGGGCGAGCCTGTCCGGCGCGGTCGGGCGCTCGACCCGCTTCACCGGGGCGATCCTGGAGGCGGCCGACCTATCGGAGGCCGATCTCTCGGGGGCGGACTTCACCGGCATCATCGCCGGGCAGGTGAAGTTCGTCGGGGCGATGCTGGAGGATGCCCGGTTCGGCCAGGCCGCGATGCGCTTCGCCGACCTGTCCGGCGCCCTGCTCGACGGGACCGACTTCGCCGGCGCCGATCTGTGGGGCGCGGATTTCTCCGGGGCGGACGCGGACGACACGGTCTTCCGCGGGGCGCGGCTCGACGAGGCCAAACTCGCCGACGCCAACCTGACCCACGCGGATTTCGCCGAGGCCAGCCTGACCAAGGCGAGTCTCGCCGGCTCGCGGCTGCGGGGCGCGCACTTCACCGGCGCGAAGCTCGACGGCGCCGATCTCTCGGGGGCGGATCTCTCCGACACCGACCTCGTGCGGCTCAACCTCGCGACCTGCCGGCTGCGGCACGCGCGCTTCGCCGGTGCGTGGCTGAACGGCACGCGGATGAGCGTGGAGCAGCTCGGCGGCGCGGTCGGCGAGGAGGTGGCCGGCGCCTACGACGCCGCCCAGGCGAGCTACCTCGCCCTGGAGCAGAACTGGAAGAGCATCGGCAGCCACGACGCGGCGAGCTGGGCCTACAAGCGCGGCCGCCGGATGGGCCGGTTCCATGCCGGGCAGCAGGCCCGCGCCGCCTGGTCCGACCGGGACTGGTCCGGATTCCTGCGGCACGGCTATCGCTGGACTGCCGACCGCTTCGTCGAGTGGCTGTGCGATTACGGCGAGAGCCTGTCGCGCATCGCCCGCGCCTTCGCGCTGCTGATCGTGCTGTTCGGCGGGCTCTTCGGCCTGACGGGCGGCCTGTTCATCGTGGAGGGACCGGAGGCCGGGCCGACCTACAATCCCCTCGATCTCCTGAGCTACAGCGCGCTCAACATGATGACCGCGAACCCGCCCGAGATCGGCCTGAAGCCCACCGGCCGCGTCACCAACCTGCTGGTCGGCATCGAGGGCGGCGTCGGCATCATCCTGATGGGGCTGTACGGCTTCGTCCTCGGCAACCGCCTGCGGCGGTGACCCCGATCGCGTCCGGGCCGCTCAGTCGTTCACGCTGAGCCGCTCGATGACGAGGCTCAGATCCTTGCGCAGGGCGCGGATCTCCGGCTCGCTGAGTTCGAGCTGGCACATCACGCTCTCGCGGACCGAGACCGCGTCGGCGCGCAGGGCGGCGCCCTCCGGCGTCAGGGCGATCTCGACCTCGCGCTCGTCCGACTGGCGCCGGGTCCGGAGCAGGAAGCCCGCGCTCTCCAGGCGCTTGAGCACCGGTGTCAGCGTGCCGGAATCGAGGCGCAGGCGCCGGCCGATCTCGGAGACCGTGACGCCGTCCTGTTCCCAGAGCACCAGCAGGACCAGATATTGCGGATAGGTCAGTCCGAGCCGCTCGAGCAGCGGCCGGTACGACTTGGTCATCCGATGCGCGGCAGCATAGAGCGCGTAGCAGAGCTGATTATCGAGAAGCAGCGGATCCGTCTCCGGCTGCGCCTCAGCCGTATCGGCAATATACGCCATATCGTTCGCCCATCGCGGTCCACGCACCGCCATTCTCGACCGCGACCGCGGGTTCGTCACCATACCATAACACGGGATACCGGCGCGCAAGCTCCGGTCGTCCGGCCCGTTCTCTTAACAACCCTATGGGGTTCGTCTCGGTGTTCGTCCCCCGCCCGCGACGGGCGGGAGCGCCGCCAGGCTGTCGAGGAAGCCGGCCTCGTCCTCGAGCGTCCGGAGATCGAGGCGGACGGCCTCGTCGCTGATCCGGCCGATCACCGGCACGGAGAGCCGGCGCAACTCCTCAGCGAGCCGCCGGCACCGCCCGCCCGCCCCGCGGCTGCCCGCCGAGGCCGGCGTCAGGACCAGGGCGGCGCTGGGCAGCGTCTCCACCGGCAGTGCGCCGGATCCGATCTGGCTGATGCACTCGGCGACCGTGACCGCGGCGCGGCCGGCGAGCCGCTCCGCCACTGCGGGGGCGAGGCGCTCGACCTGGGCGGCGATGCTGTCGCGGTCGCGGGTGAGGAGCCGCAGGGTCGGGAGCTCCGCGCGCAGCCGCTCCGGGTGCAGGTAGAGCCGCAGCACGGCCTCGAGGGCCGCGTAGGTCATCTTGTCGACGCGCAGGGCCCGCTTCAGCGGATTCCTTCGCACGCGGGCGATCAGGTCCTTCCGGCCGGCCACGATGCCGCACTGGACCGCGCCGAGCAGCTTGTCGCCGCTGAAGGTGACGACGTCGGCCCGCTCCAGGGCGGCGCGGATGGTGGGCTCGGGGGGCAGCCCGTAGGCCGCGAGGTCGACGAGGCTGCCGCTGCCGAGATCGTCCGCCAGCGGCACGCCGCGCTCCCGGCAGAGGGCGTAGAGGGCCACGGGATCGGCCGCCGCGGTGAAGCCCGCGATGGCGTAGTTGCTCGGATGCACCTTCATCACGAGGCCGGTGCGGGGCCCGAGAGCCTCCGCGTAGTCGCGCAGGTGGGTGCGGTTGGTGGTGCCGACCTCGCGCAGGCGGCAGCCGGCCCGCACCATCACGTCCGGCACCCGGAACGAGCCGCCGATTTCCACGAGCTCGCCGCGAGAGACCACCACCTCCTTGCGCATGGCGAGCGCGTTCAGCACCAGCAGCACCGCGGCCGCGTTGTTGTTGACGACCACCGCGGCCTCGGCGCCGGTCAGGCGGCAGATCAGGCCCTCGACATGGTCGTCCCGCTCGCCCCGGGCGCCGGTCTCGAGATCGAACTCGAGGTTGCTCGCCTGCACCATCACGGCGGCCACGGCCTCCGCGGCCGAGCGGGGCAGCAGGGCGCGGCCGAGATTGGTGTGCAGCACCGTCCCGGTCAGGTTGAAGACCGGCCGCAGCGACGGGCGCCGCTCGGCAGCGAGCCGCGCCGACGCCGCGGCCCGGATCGACTCCGCGTCCGGGACGGGGCCGCCCCCGGCCCGGATCTCGGCCAGCACCGCCCGGATCGCGTCCGTGAAGGCCGTCCGCCCGTAGGCGTCGAGGTCCGCCGGCGGCGCGCCGCCGACGAGGCGCTCCACCGCGGGAATCCGGCGCGGGGACGGCGCCGGGTCGTCGGCCTGCGGGGTGGGGACGGGCGCGTTCATGGCAGGCCAGAGATAACCATCCCGGTGCACGGAGCCAGCCCGTCGACGCGCGGATAATGCGCGCAGGTTGTTCCGGTCCCGGCCCGACGGTAAGGGCAGATCCTGAAATCGGCGCCCGAGAGTCCATCGCACCCGCGCGGGGCGGGCTCGGCCGCGCCGACCCCGCCGAGCCCTCTCGGGAGACGTCACCATGTCCCGATCTTCGATCCAGATCCACCCGATGATCCTGTGCGGGGGGACGGGGACGCGGCTGTGGCCGGCCTCGCGGGAGAGCATGCCCAAGCAGTTCGCCCGGCTGGTCGACGCCGAGCGCTCCACCTTCCAGGCGACGCTGGCGCGGGTGTCGGACGCCACCGTCTTCGCCACGCCCACCGTCATCGCCTCGGCCGAGGCCCGCTTCATCGTCGCCGAGCAGCGCGACCAGCTCGGTCTCTCCGCCGACATCCTGCTCGAGCCGCAGGGCCGCGACTCCGCCGCCGCCGTGGCGGTCGCGGCGCTGCACACTGCCGCCAGCGACCCGCAAGCCGTGGTGCTGATCATGGCCGCCGACCACGTCGTGCCTGACACGGCGGCCTTCGTCGACGCCGTGCGGCGCGCGGCCGCCGGCGCCCAGGCCGGCTACACGATGACGCTCGGCATCGAGCCCGACCGGCCGGCCACCGATTACGGCTACATCCGCCGCGGCGAGCCGATCGCCGAGGCCCCGGGCGCGGCCCGCGTCGCCCGCTTCGTCGAGAAGCCGAACCAAGCCGGCGCCGAGGCGCTGATCACCGACGGCGCCCTGTGGAACTCGGGCTACTTCCTGTTCCGCGCCGACCTGATGCTGGCCGAGCTGGAGGCGTTCGTCCCCGAGGTGCTGGCGGCCGCGCGCGCGGCCCTGGAGGCGGCGGTGACCGACCTCGACTTCATCCGCCTCGACGCGGCGGCCTTCGCCCAGGCGCCCAAGATCTCGATCGACTACGCGGTGATGGAGCGGACCGCCCGGGCCGGCGTGCTGCCGGTGTCGTTCGCGTGGTCGGATGTCGGCACCTGGGACGCGGTCTGGCAGGTGCTGGACCACGAC
>NZ_FNWP01000011.1:0-232647 GCF_900108435.1 Methylobacterium sp. 275MFSha3.1
CCGAACATGACCGTGATGGCGGCCTCCGACGAGGCCGAGCTGGTGCACATGGTGGCGACCGCCCACGCGCACGACACGGGCCCGATCGCGCTGCGCTACCCGCGCGGCGAGGGTGTGGGCGTCGAGCTTCCGGAGCGGGGCGAGGCGCTGGCGATCGGCAAGGGCCGGGTGGTGCGGCGCGACGCGGAGGCGCGTGTGGCGCTGCTGTCGCTCGGCACGCGCCTGTCGGAGGCCCTGAAGGCGGCCGACACGCTGGCCGAGCAGGGCGTGGCGGTGACGGTGGCGGACGCGCGGTTCGCCAAGCCGCTGGACGAGGCGCTGATCCTGGATCTGGCGCGCGACCACGAGGTTCTGATCACGATCGAGGAGGGCTCGCGGGGCGGGTTCGGCGCGATGGTGCTGCACCTGCTGGCGGAGCGGGGCGCGCTGGACGCGGGCGGGGTGCGGGTGCGGACGATGACGCTGCCGGACGCCTACCAGGACCACGACAGCCCGGAGAAGATGTACGCCGAGGCGGGCCTCGACGCCACGGCCATCGTCAGGACCGCCCTCGACACACTGCCCGAGCGGAAGGACAGCCGGTCGCGCCTGCGGCTCGCCTGAGCGGGTGGGCCGGCCGCCGGAGCCCGCCCCCGAACCCCGACCGTCTTGCCGGCGCGCGCGATCCTCCGCATATCGCCGGCACGGGGTGAGGGCGCGCGGCGCCTTCCGACCCCCCGGTGAGCCTGTCGCACCGCGCCGACACGGGGACGAACGAGCGGATGACCTCCGAGAAACTGCGCCTGGGCGTCAACATCGATCACGTCGCGACCGTCCGCAACGCCCGCGGCGGCGACTATCCGGACCCGGTGCGGGCGGCCCTGCTCGCCGTCGAGGCGGGTGCCGACGGGATCACCGCGCATCTCCGCGAGGACCGGCGCCACATCCGCGACACCGACATCGCGGCGCTCAAGCGCGGCCTGTCCGTGCCGCTCAACTTCGAGATGGCCGCCACCGACGAGATGGTGGCGATCGCGCTCGACACCCGCCCGCACGCCGCCTGCCTCGTCCCGGAGAAGCGCGAGGAGCGCACCACCGAGGGCGGCCTCGACATCGTCGGCGGCCGCGCGCACCTCGCGCCGCGCATCCGCGCCCTCGCGGAGGCCGGCATCCGCGTCTCGCTCTTCGTCGAGCCCGAGCCCGCCGTCATGGACGCCGCCCGCGCCCTCGGGGCGCCCGTCGTCGAGCTGCACACCGGCAGCTACTGCGAGGCGGCGCTGGAGGACGACGACACCCGGACCGCGCACGAGCTCGCCCGCATCCGGCGCGCGGCGGAGCACGGGGCCGGCCTCGGCCTCGAGATCCACGCGGGCCACGGGCTCACCCTCGGCAGCGTCGGGCCGGTGGCGGCGCTGCCGCAGATCCGGGAGCTGAATATCGGCCATTCCCTGATCGCCGACGCGATCTTCGTGGGGCTCGACCGGGCGGTGCGCGACATGCGGGCCGCCATGGACCGGGCGCGGCACCCATGATCGTCGGGATCGGCTCGGATCTCTGCGACATCCGCCGGATCGCCCGGACCCTGGAGCGGCACGGCGAGCGCTTCACCCACCGGGTCTTCACCGACGGCGAGCGGGCCCGCTGCGACCGCCGGGCCGCCCGCGCCGAGGGCTACGCCCGCCGCTTCGCCGCCAAGGAGGCCTGCGCCAAAGCGCTCGGCACCGGCCTCAGCGCCGGCGTGTTCTGGCGCGACATGGAGGTGGTGAACCTGCCCTCCGGGCAGCCGACCCTGCGTCTCGCGGGCGGCGCGGCCGAGCGGCTCGCGGAACTCCTGCCGGCGGGGCACGCGGCGCGGCTCCACGTGAGCCTCACGGACGATCCGCCGATGGCGCAAGCCTTCGTGATCATCGAGGCCTTGCCGGTCCCTGTCGCCGGTTGAGGCCGCCGTCGCGGATTAGCCAGCGGCGGTCGCGCGTTGCGGGGGGCTCGCGCATGGTCTAGACCGCCGGACACGGCGGACACGATTGCGGCGCATTCCTCGGGACAACCGCACATCAGGCCGCGCGCGGCGGGGCCGCGCCCCGCGGATCGCGGGCGTCGCACCTCAATCGAAGACGGAACGCGCGCGTGGATTACGACGGCAAGCCGCTCAGGAAACCTGCCGACACCGGCACCTGGGCCAGCATCCGCGAGACGCTGAAGGTCGGCATCCAGGCGCTGCTGATCGCCCTCGTGGTGCGGACCCTGCTGTTCCAGCCGTTCAACATCCCGTCGGGCTCGCTGGTGCCGACCCTGCTGATCGGCGACTATCTGTTCGTGTCAAAATATTCTTACGGCTATTCCAAGTACTCGCTGCCGCTCTCGGAGTACATCCCGATTCAGGCCGACGGCCGGATCTGGGGCGCGGACCCGAAGCGCGGCGACATCGCGGTGTTCAAGCTGCCCAAGGACAACTCGACCGACTACATCAAGCGCGTGATCGGCCTGCCGGGCGACAAGATCCAGATGATCGACGGCGTGCTGAACATCAACGGCAAGGCGGTCAAGCGCGAGCGGATCGCCGACTACGAGACCACCGATCCCTACGGCCAGCCGACCAAGGTGCCCCAGTACCTGGAGACCCTGCCCAACGGCGTGGTCCACCGGGTGATCGAGCGCGACGGCGACAACGGCTTCTGGGACAAGACCGAGCTGTACACGGTCCCGCCCGGTCACTTTTTCATGATGGGCGACAACCGCGACAACTCCACCGATTCGCGCGATCTCGCCAATGTCGGCTACGTGCCGTTCGCCAACCTGGTCGGGCGCGCCGAGATGATCTTCTTCTCGATCGACGAGGGTACGCCGGCCTGGCAGGTCTGGAACTGGCCGGCCCACGTGCGCTGGTCGCGCCTGTTCACGACGATCCATTGACCGGCCCGGACTTGGACGACGCCGCGCAGCCCCGGGCCAACGCCCGATCCCGGCGGGCCCACAAGCCGCGCCCGCCGCTGACCGCGCTCGAGGAGCGGATCGGCCACAGCTTCGGCGATCAGGACCTGCTCACCCGCGCGCTGACCCACACCAGCAAGGCGAGCGGCCGGGGCGGCAGCTACCAGCGCCTGGAATTCCTCGGCGACCGCGTGCTCGGGCTCGCGGTCGCCGACCGCCTCTACGGCGCCTTCCCGGAGGCCGACGAGGGCGACCTCTCCCGGCGCCTGGCCGCCCTGGTCCGGCGCGAGACCTGCGCGGCCGTGGCCGCCTCCTGGGAGGTCGGCCCGCACCTGATCCTCGGCCAGGGCGAGGTCATGGGCGGCGGCCGGCGCAACCAGACGATCCTGGCCGACGTCTGCGAGGCGATCCTGGGTGCGATCTACCTCGATGCCGGGTTCGACGCCGCCCGGGCGGTGGTCGAGGCGCATTTCCATCCCGGCGAGCCGACCGCGGCGGCGCGGGGCCGCGACGCCAAATCCGCCCTGCAGGAATGGGCCATGGGTCGCAGCCTGCCGATCCCCACCTATGAGGTGGTGGAGCGCACCGGTCCCGACCACGCGCCCCGGTTCCGCATCGCCGTGCAGGTCGAGGGCCTGGAGCCCGGTCTCGGCGACGGCACGTCGAAGCGGATCGCCGAGCAGGCCGCCGCGCGGGCGCTGATGGAGCGGGAGGGAATCGGGGCCTCCGCGGACGCGGAACCGACGGAGACAGCATGAGCGCGCACGAGCAGGACGATCACGACGCGCAGGACGGACCCGGCATCGCGCCGGCCCGGGACCCCGCGCGCGACCCGTCCACCCTTCCCGGCACGCCCGCCGACGCCCGGGCCGGCTTCGTCGCGCTGATCGGCGTGCCGAATGCCGGCAAGTCGACCCTGCTCAACAACCTCGTCGGCACCAAGGTCTCGATCGTCTCCCGCAAGGTGCAGACGACCCGGGCCCTGGTGCGGGGCATCCTCATCGAGGGCTCGGCCCAGGTCGTGCTGGTCGACACCCCCGGCATCTTCGCGCCCAAGCGCCGCCTCGACCGCGCGATGGTCCACTCGGCCTGGAGCGGCGCCGCCGACGCCGACGCCGTCTGCCTGCTGGTCGACGCGCGCAAGGGTGTCGACGCGGAAGTCGAGGCGGTGCTCGGCCGGCTCGGCGAGGTGAAGCGCGAGAAACTGCTGATCCTCAACAAGATCGACCTGATCCCGCGCGAGCGGCTGCTCGATCTCGCCGCCAAGCTCAACGCCGCCGCGCCCTTCGCCGAGACCTTCATGATCTCGGCGCTCAACGGCGACGGCGTCGCCGACCTGCGCCGGGCGCTGGCCGCCCGCATGCCGGCGGGCCCGTGGCTGTATCCGGAGGATCAGGTCTCGGACGCGCCCCTGCGCATGCTCGCCGCCGAGATCACCCGGGAGAAGATCTACGACCGGCTGCACGAGGAGCTGCCCTACCGCTCCACGGTGGAGACCGACCAGTGGCAGATCCGGCCCGACGGCTCGGTGCGGATCGAGCAGACGATCTTCGTCGAGCGGGAGAGCCAGCGCTCGATCGTGCTCGGCAAGGGCGGCCAGACCATCCGGTCGATCGGGCAGGCGGCCCGGATCGAGATCGCCGAGGCGGCCGACGCCAAGGTCCACCTGTTCCTGCACGTGAAGGTGCGGGAGAACTGGGCCGACGACCCGGCCCGCTACCGCGAGATGGGCCTGGAATTTCCGCGGGGCTGACGCGCCGGGCCGCGCGGGAGGCTGGGCTTCGCGGCCGGTTCCGGTATAAACGCGGTGTTCCCCCGGATGAATCGAGTCGGGCGCGGGTTTACCCCGCTCCGCCGCGGATTCGCGTTCCGGTTTCGGCACTCCAAATCCCGAATCGTCTATGCGCCACGCCGTCTACGGCCTGCCGCCGGTGGACCTCGCCGAGGTCCCGGGCGACGCCGTCCAGCTCTCCCCGTTGATCCCCGGCGCCGCGCGGCTCGAGGATCTGTCCGAGAACAGCCTCGACTCGGCCACCGTGCTGGCGCCGCCCGGGACGGTCGAGCGGCGCTACGTGCTGGCCCAGGTGCTGCGCGCCCTCGGGCCGGGCGGCCGCATGGTTGCCCTGGCGCCCAAGGATCGCGGCGGCACACGCCTCGCCAAGGAGCTGACGACCTTCGGCTGCGCGGCCGCGGACCAGCCGCGCCGGCACCACAGGATCTGCACGGCGGAGCGGCCGACGGCGCCGGCCGGCCTCGCCGAGGCGATCGACGAGGGCGGCCCGCGCCACGTCGACAACCTCGCCCTCTGCACGCAGCCCGGCATCTTCTCGTGGGACCGGCTCGATCCGGGCACGGCGCTGCTGCTCGCGAACCTCCCGGCCCTCAAGGGCCGCGGCGCCGATTTCGGCTGCGGGCTCGGGATCCTCTCGCGGGCCGTCCTGGGCTCCGAGGCCGTGACCGCCCTGACCCTGCTGGAGATCGACCGGCGCGCCGTCGAGATGGCGCGCCGCAACGTCGCCGACCCGCGGGCGACGATCCTCTGGGCGGATATCCGGGCGTCCGGCGCCGTGCCGGATCACCTCGATTTCGTCGTCACGAACCCGCCGTTCCACGAGGGCGGGAGCGAGGATCAGGCGCTCGGCCGGGCGTTCATTGCGCGGGCCGCCGAGGCCCTGCGCCCCGGGGGCGCGCTGTGGCTCGTGGCCAACGCGCACCTGCCCTACGAGGCGAGCCTGCGCGAGGCGTTCCGGCACGTCGCGGTGGCCGTCCAGGCGAACGGCTACCGGGTCT
The DNA here is from genome assembly GCF_900108435.1 of Methylobacterium sp. 275MFSha3.1. Classification (NCBI taxonomy): domain Bacteria; kingdom Pseudomonadati; phylum Pseudomonadota; class Alphaproteobacteria; order Hyphomicrobiales; family Methylobacteriaceae; genus Methylobacterium; species Methylobacterium sp. 275MFSha3.1. The sequence continues at coordinate 5,701 of NZ_FNWP01000011.1, forward strand.
ACGAGGCCCGCCGGTGAGCGCGCCGCTTCCATGAGCGCGGCGAGATCCGTCCGCCTGGACAAGCTCCTCGCCAATCTCGGCTACGGCTCGCGCCGCGAGATCCAGGCGCTCGCCCGCGCCGGCGCGATCCGCCTCGACGGCGCGGAGTTCGCGGAGGCCGGCGACCGGATCGCCCTCGCGCCGGACCTGCCGGAGCGCCTCACGATCGACGGCGAGGCCCTGGACCCGCTCCCCGGCCTGTGCCTGATGCTGCACAAGCCGCTGGGCGTTACCTGCTCGCACAAGGAGGCGGGCCCGCTGGTCTACGGGCTGCTCCCCGAGCGCTGGCGCCGCCGCGACCCGCCGCTCTCCACGGTCGGGCGCCTCGACAAGGAGACCTCGGGCCTGCTGCTGCTGACCGACGACGGGGCGCTCCTGCACCGGATCATCAGCCCGAAGGCCCAGGTGGCGAAGCGCTACCGCGTGACCCTCGACCGGCCGCTGACCGGCCGCGAGGCGGAGGTGTTCGCCGCGGGGACGCTCGTGCTGGAGGGCGAGGAGCGCCCGCTCCTGCCGGTGCGGCTCGACGTCGAGGATGCCACGCGCTGCGCGGTGACGCTGACGGAGGGCCGCTACCACCAGGTCCGCCGGATGTTCGCCGCCGTCGGCAACCACGTCGCGGCGCTGCACCGGGACCGGGTCGGCGGTCTCGCTCTGCCGGCGGACCTGCCGGCGGGGGCGTACCGGGTGATGACGGCCGACGACGTGGCGGCGGTGTTCGCGGGCGGGTGATCCGGGCTGCGCGCCTGTCAGTGCGGCGCCCGGGCGAGGGCGACGACCGCGCCGATCACAGCGAGTGTCTGGAAGCCGATCAGGCCCGCCACCCAGCGCACGATTTCGGACCGCGTATCCGCGAGCTCGGCGCGCAGATCCGCCTTCGTGACGAGATCGCCCTGCAACGCTTCCGCCATGGCATCGGCCATGGCCCTCCGCCTGTTCCGGGGAGAGCTTGGCCTTCTCCCGGAGGGTCCGGGCGAATTTCAGGGTGTCGAATGCGACCGCCGCCATGGTCCGAACTCTCGCGAGGCGAGCCCGCGTGTTGCAAGCGGTCTGAACACAGGCTGTGATTGAGGGCTGGCCCGCGCCGCCCCGCCGCTTCTTGCCTTCGGACCCGCCCTCTGCTAAGCGCCCGCCCATCCCACACGCGGAGCCGGCCTCATGCCTGAATGAGGCGTTTCCGGTGGTCGTCCGAACTCTCGGCCGACCGCATCCCTCCGCGGCGGATATAACCGGAGAGCACAAAAGACATGGCCGTCGATTTCTCTATGCGTCAGCTCCTCGAAGCGGGCGCCCATTTCGGTCACCAGTCCCACCGCTGGAACCCGAAGATGCAGCCGTACATCTTCGGCACCCGCAACAACATCCACATCATCGACCTCGCCCAGACCGTGCCGGCGCTGCACCAGGCGCTGCAGGCGGTGAGTGACACCGTCGCCAAGGGCGGCCGCGTGCTGTTCGTCGGCACCAAGCGCCAGGCGGCCGACACGATCGCCGAGGCGGCCAAGCGCTCGGCCCAGTACTACGTCAACTCCCGCTGGCTGGGCGGCATGCTCACCAACTGGAAGACCATCTCGGGCTCGATCTCGCGCCTGCGCAAGGTCACCGAGACGCTGGAGACCGGCGGCCCGGGCCTGACCAAGAAGGAGCGCCTGATGCTCTCCCGTGAGAAGGAGAAGCTCGAGAAGGCGCTCGGCGGCATCAAGGACATGGGCGGCGTGCCGGACCTGCTGTTCGTGATCGACACCAACAAGGAGCAGCTGGCGATCAAGGAGGCGAACCGCCTCGGCATCCCGGTGGCCGCCATCGTCGACACCAACTGCAACCCGGACGGCATCAGCTACATCGTCCCGGCCAACGACGACGCCGGCCGCGCGATCGCGCTGTACTGCGACCTGATCGCCAAGGCCGCCATCGACGGCATCTCGCGCGCCCAGGGCTCGTCGGGCATGGATATCGGCGCCTCCGAGGAGCCGATGGCCGAGGAGCTGCCGGCGAACGACGACGCGGCCGTCACGGTCGAGTCCGATGCCCTCGACCCGGCCGACGTGGCGATGCTCGCCGAGTCGACCGAGCACTTCGAGCTGCTCGCTGCCCCGCGCGGCGCGCCGGACGACCTGACCAAGCTCAACGGCGCCGGCCCGCAGATCGTGCAGAAGCTCAACGACGCCGGCATCTACCACTACTGGCAGCTCGCCGCGATGACCCCCGAGGACGTCGCCAAGGTCGATGCCGACCTGAAGCTCAACGGCCGCATCGACCGCGACTCGTGGGTCTCGCAGGCCCGCGGCTTCGTCGAGGCCGCCGCCGCGGCCTGATCCAACGGGGCTTCGCGGCGGCACCGTCATCGGGCCGTCGCGGATCCAGGCATACCGGGCCCGGCCGCTCACCCGCGCGCCGGGCCTCTCGCATCCAGACCACACGAAAGGGACCGCCATGGCCAACATCACCGCCGCGATGGTGAAGGAGCTCCGGGAGAAGACCGGCGCCGGCATGATGGACTGCAAGGGCGCGCTCAACGAGACGCAGGGCGACATCGAGGCCGCCGTCGACTGGCTGCGCAAGAAGGGTCTCGCCAAGGCCGCCAAGAAGGCCGGCCGCGTCGCCGCCGAGGGCCTCGTCGCCGTCGAGTCCGCCGGCCGCCACGCCGCCGTGGTCGAGGTGAACTCCGAGACCGACTTCGTCGCCCGCAACGACGCCTTCCAGGCCTTCGCCCGCGAGGCCGCCAAGATCGCGCTCAACACCGACGGCACGCTCGAGGGCCTCCAGGCCGCTCATTTCCCGGGCGCCACCGAGACCGTCTCGGAGAAGCTGCAGGCCCTGATCGCCACCATCGGCGAGAACATGAACCTGCGCCGGGTCACCAAGCTCGAGGTCAAGAAAGGCGTCATCGCCTCCTACGTGCACAACCAGATCTCCGAGGGCCTCGGCAAGATCGGCGTGCTCGTGGCGCTCGAGTCCGAGGGCGACGTCGACGCGCTCTCGGCGCTGGGTCGCCAGATCGCCATGCACATCGCGGCGACCAACCCGGTGGCACTGGACGCCTCGGGCGTCGACGCCGCCACGGTGGAGCGCGAGTCGAACATCCTGCGCGAGAAGAACGCCGGCAAGCCGGACCACGTGATGGCCAAGATCGTCGAGAGCGGCCTGAAGAGCTACTACAAGGAGGTCACCCTCCTGGAGCAGCCCTTCGTGCACGACGGCTCCAAGACGGTGAGCCAGGTCCTCAAGGAGGCCGGCTCCAAGGTCGGCGGCCCCGTGACCCTGACGGGCTTCGTCCGCTACGCGCTGGGCGACGGCATCGAGAAGGAAGAGGGCCCGGACTTCGCCACCGAGGTCGCCCAGCAGGCCGGCCGCGCCTGACACCGACCGCGAACGCCCGGCTTGCCGGGCCGTCGTGAGATCAGCCCCGTCCGGCACGCGCCGGGCGGGGCTTCCCGTTTTCGAGGTCACCGGATCAATCCACGCCGGGTCGTGTTGCGCCGCACACCCCGCTATGCGGCGCCGCGCTAAGTTCCGGGCATGCCTCTGAAGCCTTTCTCCTACCTCATGATCGGCGTGTTCGCCTCCGGCCTCGCCATGACCGTCTTCGGCGCCGTCGGCATCCTCGCCGGCAGCTGAGAACGAGCGCCTGCGCTCCGGACCCGGACCGCGGCGGCGGCGCAGACGTCCTCCCCGGGCGCACGTCTCTCGCACGTCGCTCGCGCGTCGGTAGCATTTCGGCCCACGATCCCCGCCGGATCCGGGCCGGGCCCCTCGACGGCGCTCGGGCGGCTGACGTAGAAGCCTCCCCGCTCACGCGATGCGGGATGGAGCCGGGGGCCCAGATGCCGGAGACGACGCCGTTTCGCCGTATCCTCGTGAAGCTGTCGGGGGAGGCGCTCGCCGCTCCCGACGGCTACTGGTTGCATCCGCCGACGCTGGCGGCGCTCGCCGAGGACATCGCCCGCACGATCGAGTCGGGCGCCGAGATCGCCATCGTGGTGGGCGGCGGCAACATGATCCGCGGCGCGCGGATCTCCGCGGCCGGCTGGATCGACCGGGCGACCGGGGATTCGCTCGGCATGATGGCCACGGTGATGAACTCGCTGGCGATCGAGACGGCGCTCAACGCCGCGGGCGTGCAGGCGCGGACCATGTCGGCGGTGTCGATGCCGACCATCTGCGAGACCTACGCCCGCCAGCCGGCCCTGCACCACCTGGACAAGGGCCAGGTCGTCGTCCTCGCCGGCGGCACCGGCAACCCGTTCTTCACCACCGACACCGCCGCGGTGCTGCGCGCCGCCGAGCTGCGCTGCGACGCGGTCCTCAAGGCGACGCAGGTGGACGGCGTCTACTCGGCGGATCCGAAGAAGGATCCGAGCGCCACGCGCTACGACCGCATCACCCACGACGAGGCGATCGCCCGCGACCTGAAGGTGATGGACACCGCCGCCTTCGCGCTGGCCCGGGAGAGCCGCCTGTCGATCGTGGTCGGCTCGCTCCACCCGCCGAGCTCGATCGCCGCGATCCTGTCAGGCGACGCGCCCTCGACCCTCGTGGCGCCCTGACGCGCGGCACGACCGGGCCGCGACCGTTTGCGGCCCTGAAAAAATTCGTCCATTGAGGCCGCGACTGCCCGCGCCGGGCTCAAGACCACGTCAGACGTCTCGGGACGACCCTCATGGCCACACCGGAATTCGATCTCAACGACATCAAGCGCCGCATGCAGGGCGCTGTGTCCTCGCTCTCGAAGGATCTCGGCTCGCTGCGCACCGGGCGCGCCACGCCGTCGCTCCTCGACCCGATCCAGGTCGACGCCTACGGCTCGATGATGCCGATGGCCCAGGTCGCCACCGTCAGCGTGCCGGAGCCGCGGCTCCTGTCGATCTCGGTCTGGGACCGCAGCATGGTCACGGCCGTCGAGAAGGCGATCCGCGAATCCGATCTCGGCCTCAACCCGCAGACCGAGGGGCAGACCATCCGGCTCCGCATCCCCGAGATGAACGAGCAGCGCCGCAAGGAGATGGTCAAGGTCGCCCACAAGTACACCGAGGAGGCCCGCGTCGCCGTGCGCCACGTGCGCCGGGACGGCCTCGACCATCTCAAGAAGCTCCTGAAGGACAGCGCCATCTCGGAGGATGACGAGAAGCGTCAGGCCACCGACGTGCAGAAGGCGACCGACCAGTACATCGCCGAGATCGACGGCGTGCTGGCGTCCAAGGAGAAGGAGATCATGCAGGTCTGAGGCGAAGGGCAGGACGCGCGTGACCTCCGCCGCCGCACCGGCCGCGCGTCCCTCGGGACGGCGCGAGCTGTGGCTGCGCGTCGCCTCGGGCCTCGTGCTCGGCACCGGCGTGCTGGCCGCTCTGGTCTATGGCGGCTGGCCCTTCGCGGGGATCTGGCTCGCCGCCGGCATCGTCGGCTTCGCCGAGTGGATGGTGATGAGCCGCACCGAGCCCCGCGAGGTGCTGATCGCGCTGGGCGCGGCGACGCTCGGCGCCCTGCTGCTCTGCCAGCGCGGCGGTGCCCCGACGCCGGCCTGCCTCGCGGTCCTGCTGCTCGGCGCCGCGGCCTGCGCCACGGTGGCGCGGACCGGACGGGGCCGGCTCCGTGCCTTCCTCGGCGTGCTCGGCGCGGCGGCGATCGCGGCGGTGCCGGTGGCCCTGCGCGACGACCCCGCCATCGGCCTCGTCGGGCCGGCCTGGATGTTCGCGGTGGTCTGGTCCACCGACATCGCGGCCTACTTCGCCGGCCGGAAGATCGGCGGCCCCAAGCTGATGCCCCGGGTCTCGCCCAACAAGACGTGGTCGGGCGCCCTCGGCGGCCTCGTCGGCGCGGTCGCCGCCGGGACGCTGGTCCCGGTGGTCGCCGACCTCGCCGGGATGACCCTGCCCAGCGCCGCCTCTCTCCCGGTCGTGGCGGGCGTGAGCGCGCTCGCCTCGGTGCTGAGTCAGGCCGGCGACCTGATCGAATCCGGCCTGAAGCGCCATTACGGCGTCAAGGATTCGGGCAAGATCATCCCCGGCCATGGCGGCGTCATGGACCGGCTCGACGGATTCTTCGCGGTCGCCGTGCTGGCGGCCGTCTATCTCGCCCTGCGCGGCGGCGGTCTGATCACGTGACGATGAGGGAGTTGAACCCGTGACCCAGGTCGTCACCGTCTTCGGCGCCACCGGCTCGATCGGCCGCTCCACCGCCGACCTCCTGGCGCAGCACGCCGACCGGTTCCGCGTCGGCGCCCTGGTCGGCGGCAAGGATCCCGTCGCCCTGGCCAAGGTCGCCCGCGAGCTCAACGCCTCCTTCGCGGCGCTCGCCGACGAGGCCGCCGGCCCGGCACTGGCCGAGGCCCTGTCGGGCTCCGGCATCCCGAGCGGGGCTGGGGAGGCGGCCGTCATGGAGGCCGCCGCCCGCGACGCCGACATCGTCGTCGCCGCCGTGAGCGGGGCGGCCGGGCTGAAATCGACCCACGCCGCCCTCCGGCTCGGCCGCAAGGTCGCGCTCGCCAACAAGGAGAGCCTGGTCTGCGCCGGCGACGCCTTCATGCGCGACGCCGCCCGCTACGGCGCCACGATCCTGCCGATGGATTCCGAGCACGACGCGCTGAGCCAGGCGCTGGCCGGCCGGCCGCTCGCCGACGTCCGCACCATGATGATCACGGCCTCGGGCGGCCCGTTCCGGACCTGGACCCGCGAGCGGATCGCCGCCGCCTCCGCGGCCGAGGCCGCCGCCCATCCGACCTGGTCGATGGGCATGAAGATCAACATCGATTCGGCGAGCCTGATGAACAAGGGGCTCGAGCTGATCGAGGCGCACCACCTGTTCGGCATCGAGCCCGAGCGCCTCGACGTGGTCGTGCACCCGCAATCGGTGATCCACGGCATGGTCTACTGGCTCGACGGGGCGGTGACCGCCGAGCTGGCGCTGCCCGACATGCGCGTGCCGATCTCGCACTGCCTCGGCCTCGGCGACCGGCTGACGATCGAGCGGGGCCGGCCCCTCGACCTCGTGAAGCTCGGCTCGCTGACCTTCGAGGCCGCGGACGAGGCGCGTTTCCCGTGCCTGCGGATCGCCCGCGCGGCCCTGGCCGCCGGCGGCGCGGCGCCCACCGTGATGAACGCCGCCAACGAGATCGCGGTGGCGGCCTTCATCGCCGGCCGGATCGGCTTCTACGGGATCAGCGATCTGGTCGAGCGCGCCTGCACCCACTTCGCCGGCCAGTACCGGGCCGCGCCCGCCGACGTCGACGAGGCGCTCGCCATCGACGCCCACGTGCGGATCTGGAGCGCCGAGGCCCTGCCGGAGCTGCGCGCCGCCGGCTGAGCCGTCATTGCGAGCGCAGCGAAGCAACCCAGGGCGGCGCAACATTCTGCGAGCGTGGCGTCGCTGGACTGCTTCGCTGCGCTCGCAACGACGTTTCCCGCCTGAGCCGCGCCTCAGCGCGCGGGGCCGTACCCGGCCAGGAACACCCGCACCGCCTCGTCGACCTGATGGCGCATCTCGGCCTCGCCGGCGATGCCGCCCGCCGCGAACAGCAGGCGGGTCAGCAGACCCGCCTGGCAGAGATGCAGGAAGTGCCGGGCCGCGAGCTCGGTGTCGGCGATCGTCAGGCGTCCCGCCTGGACCTGCGCGTCGAGGTAGCGCGAGAGGCGCTCGACGCCGCAGGCCGGACCGGCCTGGTAGTAGACCTGCCCGAAGCGCGGAAACTTCTCGCTCGCGCCGATGACCATGCGGACCAGCGAGACGTGCGCCGGCCGGCACATCTCGGTCAGGAAGCTGCTTCCGAGCCGGGTCAGGACGCCCGGCACGTCGGGATCGTCCGCGTCCAGGGTGAACAGGGCCTCGGCGAGGCTGGCCTTCTCCTGGATGGTCAGCGCCTCGAACAGGTCCTCCTTGTTCTCGAAGTAGACGTAGAGCGTGCCCTTCGAGACCCCGGCCGCCCGCGCGATCTCGCCCATGCTGGCGCCGTCGAACCCCGCCGCCAGGAACACCGTCCGCGCGCCCTCGAGGATCTGCTGCCGCTTGTCGCCCTCGTGCTGGGCCTGACCCCGCTCCAACGCCGCACCCTGAGCCATGATCCCGCTCCGCACCGTGACACCGTCACGCTTGACCGAACCGTTCGGTCAAAATAACCTGCGGCTTCTTCGGGGGCGCGTCAAGCCGTGCCTCGTTATTGACCGAACGGTTCGGTCATTGATGTCGAGGCGCTGATATGTCCCTTCGCGAGGACGCCGATCGGCCGAATTCCGGTCTCGATGCCGCTATTGAGGCCCGAATCGAGGCCGGAGACGAGGCGCGCGCCGAGCGCACGGCGCCGGCCGCGCCGGCTCCCGCCGCGACGTCCCTGCCGACGCCCGTGCCTGTCGAGGCGCCGCCCGCCCGCAAGCGCTCCGTGAAGCGGCTCGTCCTGCTCGGACTGCTGACGGCCGCCCTGGGCGGCGGCGCGTATCAGGGATGGCAGTGGTGGACCGTCGGGCGGTTCTTCGTCTCGACCGACGACGCCTACGTCCAGGCCGACATCTCGGTCCTGGCGGCCAAGATCCCGGGCTATCTCCAGTCGGTGCCGGTCGTGAACGGCCTCGCCGTGAAGAAGGGCGACGTCATCGCCAAGCTCGACGACGGCGACTACCGCCTCGCGCTGCAGGCGGCGCAGGACAAGCTCGCCACCCAGGAGAGCACGATCGCGCGGATCGGCCGGCAGGCCGAGGCGGCGCAGGCCCAGGTCGCCCAGGCCGCCGCGCAGCTCGACGCGACCCGCGCCGACGCCGTCCGCGCCCAGGCCGACTTCGCCCGGTCGACGCAGATGCAGGCGGATTACGTCGCCAAGTCGCGCATCGACCAGACCCGCGCCGACCGCGACCGCACCGAGGCCTCCGTGAAGGCCATGGAGGCCGGCCTCCTCGCGGCCCGCGCCAACGTGGACGTGCTTCAGGCGCAGAAGCTCGAGGCGGAGAGCCTCGCGGCGGAACTCCGCACCGCCGTCGACCGGGCCCGGCGCGACCTCGACTTCACGGCGATCCGCGCGCCCTTCGACGGGGTGGTCGGCAACAAGGCCGTCGAGGCCGGCGCCTATGTCGGGCCCGGCACGCGGATCGCCGCGCTGGTCCCGCTCCAGAGCGTCCGGATCGACGCGAACTTCAAGGAGACCCAGGTCGAGCGCATGCGTCCCGGCCAGCCGGTGACCGTGACGGTCGACGCCTATCCGGACCGCGAGATCCACGCCGTGGTGGAATCGTTCTCGCCGGCCTCCGGCTCGGTGTTCAGCCTGCTGCCGCCCGACAACGCCACCGGCAACTTCACCAAGATCGTCCAGCGCCTGCCCGTGCGGGTGCGCGTGCCCGAGGAGGTCGCCCGCGAGGGCCTGCTGCGGCCGGGCCTGTCGGCGGTGGTCCGGGTCGATACCCGCACCGGCGCGGACCGCTCCGTCCTCGACCGCGCCTCCGCGCCGCGGCCGGTCAGCACCGCGAGCCGCTGAGACCGGCGATGGCCGCCAGTGCCGCCCTCGCGCCCGGCGCGCCGATCCGCGCCGCCGAGCCGCCCCTCGACCGCCGCCGCATGGTGGCGTTCGTCTGCATGGTCTTCGGCATGTTCATGGCGATCCTGGACATCCAGATCGTCTCGGCCTCCCTGAACGAGATCCAGGCCGGCCTCTCGGCCTCCGGCGACGAGATCCCCTGGGTCCAGACCAGCTACCTGATCGCCGAGGTCATCTCGATCCCGCTCTCCGGCACCCTGTCGCGGGTGCTCTCGACGCGCTGGATGTTCGCCATCTCGGCGGGCGGCTTCACCCTGATGAGCCTGATGTGCGCCACCTCCTCGTCGATCGGCGAGATGATCGTCTGGCGGGCGCTCCAGGGCTTCATCGGCGGCGGCATGATCCCGACCGTCTTCGCCGCGGCCTTCACGATCTTCCCGCCCTCGAAGCGGACCATCGTCTCGCCGATGATCGGCCTCGTGGCGACGCTGGCGCCGACGATCGGGCCGACGGTGGGCGGCTACCTGACCGACCTGATGTCCTGGCACTGGCTGTTCCTGATCAACGTCGTGCCGGGCATCTTCGTGACGGTCTCGACCTGGATCCTGGTCGATTTCGACGAGCCCAATTACGGCCTGATCCGGTCGTTCGACTGGGCCGGACTCGCCTTCATGGCCGGCTTCCTCGGCTGCCTCGAATACGTGCTGGAGGAGGGGCCCAACCACGACTGGCTGCAGGACGAGGCGGTCTTCGCCTGCGCAATCGTCTGCGGGACGTCGGCGCTGCTGTTCTTCTGGCGGGTCTTCACGGCGAAGCAGCCGATCGTCGATCTCAGGGCCTTCTCGGACCGGAACTTCGCCAGCGGCTGCGTGGCGAGCTTCGTGCTGGGCATCGGCCTCTACGGGCTGACCTACATCTATCCGGTCTACCTCGCCCGGGTGCGCGGCTACTCGGCGCTGATGATCGGCGAGACGATGTTCGTCTCCGGCCTGTGCATGTTCGCCACCGCGCCGATCGCCGGCCGGCTCTCGGGCAAGGTCGATCCCCGGATCATGATGGGGATCGGCTTCGTCGGCTTCGCCTGCGGCACGTGGATCGTCACGGGCCTCACCAAGGACTGGGACTTCTACGAGCTGCTCGTGCCGCAGATCCTGCGCGGCTGCTCGCTGATGCTCTGCATGATCCCGATCAACAACATCGCGCTGGGCACGCTGCCGCCGGCGCGGATGAAGAACGCGTCGGGGCTGTTCAACCTGACCCGCAACCTCGGCGGTGCGGTCGGGCTCGCGCTGATCAACACGATCCTCAACGACCGCTGGGACCTGCACCTCGCCCGGCTGCACGAGCGCTTCACCTGGGCGAACACGGCCGCGTTGGAGCGGCTCGACGCGATGCAGCGCGGCTTCGACGCCTACGGCAGCGCCGCCTCCGACATGGCGCTGAAGGCGATGACCAACACGGTGCGGATCCAGGGCCTCGTCATGGCCTTCGAGGACGTGTTCCTGTCCCTCACCGTCCTGTTCCTCGCGATGGCCTGCGCGGTCCCCATGATCCGGCGGCCGAAGGCCGGCGCGGGCGGGGGCGGCGGCCACTGACGGGCGGTCCCCGACGGGCGGGACCGCCCCCGCGCGATCGTCCGGTGCGGAATCGGACGGCGCGTGCGACCTTCCGCGGCCGGGCCGCAGGATTGCGTTGGCGGTCGGCACCGCCGATCTGCTAGACAGGGCGGATGGCCGGCCCGAGAAGCCGGCGCCGAGACGGCCAGGATACGGCTTATGGACTTCCTCAACGCGATGGGCGGAACCGCCGGCGGTTTCTTCGGCGCCGTGATCCCGTTCCTGTTCGTGCTCACCGTCGTGGTGTTCGTGCACGAGATGGGCCACTTCCTGGTCGGGCGCTGGTGCGGGGTCGGCGTGCACGCCTTCTCGCTCGGCTTCGGCCCCGAGCTGTTCGGGTTCAACGACCGGCGCGGCACCCGCTGGAAGGTCTGCGCGATCCCGCTCGGCGGCTACGTGAAGTTCCACGGCGACGTGAACGGCGCCAGCATGCCCGATCCCGAGGCCGTCGCCCGGATGAGCCCGCACGAGCGGGCGATCAGCTTCCCGACCCAGCCCGTGTCCAAGCGCGCCGCGATCGTCGCCGCGGGCCCGGTGGCCAACTTCATCCTGGCGATCCTGCTCTTCGCGGGCGCCATCTGGCTCGGCGGCCGCTACGAGCTGCCCGCCCGGGTCTCGTCGGTGGAGCCGAACAGCGTCGCCGCCCAGGCCGGCTTCCAGCCCGGCGACGTGATCACCGCGATCGACGGCGAGAAGATCGGCGACTTCAACGCCATGTACCGCACGGTGACGGGCAGCGCCGGCACGCCGCTGACCTTCACGGTCGAGCGCAACGACCAGCCGATCACGATCCAGGCGACACCCGCGACCTTCGAGGAGAAGACGCCGTTCGGCCGCCACCGGATCGGCCGGCTCGGTATCCGCTCGCCCGCGGGCTCCGAGGCGCGACTGGTGCAGTACGGGGCGCTCGACTCGCTCAATCTCGGCGTGAAGGAGACCTACTTCGTCGTCGAGCGCACCTTCTCGTATCTCGGCAAGCTCGTGACGGGCCGGGAATCCGCCGACCAGCTCTCGGGTCCGATCGGCATCGCCCGCGTCTCCGGCGAGGTCGCCAAGACCGGCGGCGTCGGCGGCCTGGTCGGGCTGATCGCCCTGCTCTCCGTCTCGATCGGCCTGCTCAACCTGTTCCCGGTGCCGCTGCTCGATGGCGGCCACCTGCTGTTCTACGCCTTCGAGGTGGTGCGCGGCCGCCCGCTGAGCGAGCGGGCCCAGGAGATCGGCTTCCGCATCGGCCTCGCCCTCGTGCTGATGCTGATGCTGTTCGCCGCCTGGAACGACATCCTCAACCTCGGCGCCTCCTGGCGGAACACCTGATCCGGGGCCGGCGGGGATCCGAGGATCGCCGCCGGACCGCCGCCGGATCTCCACCGGAAACGCTGCCCCAATCCCGCCGCGATCTCGCCCGGACACCGCCCGGATGGCGCCGCGCCGGCGCGTCGAAATAGGGTTAACGGGACGTTCACGCGACCGCGAGCGGCGCGGAAAAGGGCCGGTCGCTCAGGCGTTTACGGCGTGTTCACCATGATCCGCGGTTTGCCCGTAAGCTGACCGCACCGTTAAGTGGCGCGAAGGCCACGACCCCCCAAAATCCCCTGACGATGGCCTCCCGCGCGTTTGCTTGGCAGGGGAATCCCGCTAAGAGCTACGCTTGGACCGAAGCCACGCTTGGACCAGGTGACGGGACGGCCGATCAACGGTCGCCCGTGACGGGCTAACCCCCGCGACCAGAACAGAAACGGGCGATTGCATGATGTCGTTGACGGGGAAGCCCCGACGTAAGTCGGTGCGGAAAACCATCGTCCTAGTCACTGCCGGTCTGGGTGTCGTCCTGAGCGGGGCTGCCCAGGCGCAGCAGATCGTCGTCCAGGGCAACCAGCGCGTCGATGCCGACACGATCCGGTCCTACGTGACCGGGACGGCGTCCGGCTCCGCCGAGGAGGCCCGCCGCAACCTGCTCGCTAGCGGGATGTTCTCCGACGTGAAGGTCGCCCAGTCGGGCGGCCGCACGGTGGTGACCGTCCGCGAGAACAACCTGATCAACCGCGTGGTCTTCGAGGGCAACAAGAAGATCGAGAAGGCCACCCTGGAAGGGGTGGTCGAGGCCAAGTCCCGCGGGCCCTACAGCGAGGCGATCATCAACGCCGACCTCGCGCGCATCCGCGACGTCTACAAGCGCTTCGGCCGCGGCACCGCCAAGGTGACCTACCGGACGGTCGACCTGCCCAACGGCCGCGTCGACGTGATCTACCAGATCGACGAGGGCGACAAGACCGGCATCCTCTCGATCAACTTCGTCGGCAACAACGCCTACTCGGAGCGGACGCTGAAGGGGCTGATGAGCTCCTCGGAGATGAACTTCCTGTCGTTCATCAAGACCTCCGACGTCTACGATCCCGACCGCATCACCAACGACCTCGACCAGGTCCGTCGCTACTATCTGAAGAACGGCTACGCCGACTTCCAGGTGGTCAGCGCCGACGCGCGCTACGTCGAGGGCGACAAGTCCGGCTACGTCATCACCATCACGGTGAGCGAGGGCGAGCAGTACCGGGTCGGCGCCGTCCAGGTGGATTCCCGCCTGCCGGGCCTCGACACCGCGAAGCTCGACAGCGACATCGCCACCTCCGTGGGCGACGTCTACAACGCCGACGACGTCGAGAAGACGCTCAACAACGTCACCCGCCAGGTCAACCGCGCCGGCTACCCGTTCGCGCAGGTCCGCCCGACCGGCCAGCGCGACCCGGCGAGCCACCAGGTCTCCCTGGGCTTCGTGGTCGAGGACGGCCCGCACGTCTACGTCGAGCGCATCAACATCCGCGGCAACACCCGCACCCGCGACTACGTCATCCGCCGCGAGCTCGATATCGCGGAGGGCGATGCCTACAACCGCGTGCTGACCGACCGCGCCGAGCGGCGCCTGAACGGCCTGGGCTTCTTCAAGAAGGTCCGCTTCTCGAACGAGCCGGGCTCGGCCCCGGACCGCGTGGTCATCAACATCGACGTCGAGGATCAGCCCACGGGTTCGTTCTCGGTGGCGGGCGGCTACTCCACCCAGGACGGCATCATCGGCGAGGTCTCGGTCTCCGAGTCGAACTTCCTCGGTCGCGGCCAGTACGTCCGCCTCGCCGGTACGGGCGGCCAGTACTCGCGCGGCGTCGACTTCTCGTTCACCGAGCCGTACTTCCTCGGCTACCGCCTCGCGGCGGGCTTCGATGCCTTCTACAAGTACTCCGACCTGACCCGGTACTCGCGCTACGAGACCACGGTGTACGGCGGTCAGCTGCGCCTCGGCCTGCCGATCACCGAGGAGTTCGGCATCACGCTGCGCTACTCGCTGTACAACACCGAGCTGAAGGTGCCGAACACCCTCAAGCGGCCGTACAACGACTGCTCGATCCCGATCCCCGGCTACACCGCCACCTACGCGGCGGGCACGATCGACCCGAACACCGGCCGCAACATCGGCGGCCAGTCGATCTACCCGAACTGCGCGTATGACGGCGAGGCCTCGATCGCCATCAAGGGCTCGCAAGGCAACACGCTGACCTCGCTGGCCGGCCTGACGCTCGCCTACTCGACCCTCGACGTGATCGGCGCGCCCCGCAACGGTCTCTACGCCGAGCTGAAGCCCGACGTCGCGGGCCTGGGCGGCGACTCCAAGTTCTTCCGCGTGACCGCCGACGCGCGGTACTACAAGGAGATCTTCGAGGACGTGGTCGGCTTCATCCGCTTCCAGGGCGGCCACATCTCGTCGCTCAACAACGACCCGCTGCGGGTGACCGACCAGTTCTTCCTCGGCCCGTCGCTGGTCCGCGGCTTCGCGCCGAACGGCATCGGTCCGCGCGACGTCGGCATCGCCGACGCCCGCTCGAACGCCATCGGCGGCTCGACCTACGTCGGCGGCACCCTCGAAGTGCAGTTCCCGCTGCCCCTCGTTCCGCGGGATCTGGGCCTGAAGGGCGCGCTCTTCGCCGATGCCGGCACGCTGTTCGGCTATCACGGCCAGCGGAACTTCAACGTGAACGGCGACGCCTTCATCAACGGCATCTCGCCGACGACCGGGAAGTGCAACTTCAACGCCTTCACGATCGGCGTGGAGCCGGAATGCGTGAACGTCCGCGACACGGCGGCGATCCGCTCCTCGATCGGCGCGTCCATCCTGTGGAACTCGCCGCTCGGCCCGATCCGGTTCGACTACGCCTACGCTCTGTCCAAGGACGAGGGTCAGAAGGTGTTCGTCCCGATCCTCGGCAAGTTCGGCCATATCGGCGCGGATCAGGTCCAGGCCTTCCGCTTCTCCGGCGGCTCGCGCTTCTGATAAAAAACACGCGCGCCGGCCGGATTCTCCCGGCCGGCGCGTTGTCGGACATGACAGATCCCGTCTTCTTCACCGCCGCCACCGGCCTCACCCTGGCCGAGATCGCGGCCGCCGCCGGCCTCGGCCTCCCCGAGGGAGCGGATCCGGATCGCCGGTTCAGCGGCGCGGCCTCCCTGGAGAGTGCCGGTCCGGACCACCTCGCCTACATGGACAATGCCCGCTACGGCGACGCCCTCGCGGCGACGCGTGCGGGCGTGTGCCTCATCTCGCCCCGCTTCGCGGCGCGCTGCCCCGCCGGAACCGTCGCCCTCGTCAGCCGCGATCCCTACCGCGCCTACGCGGCCCTGCTCGGCCGCCTGCACCCGGACGCGCTGCGTCCCGGTTCCCAGTTCGCGGTCCGCGGCGTCGCCTCCGGCGCCCACGTCCATCCCGAGGCCCGGCTCGAGGACGGGGTCACGGTCGATCCCGGCGCGGTGATCGGGCCGGGAGCCGAGATCGGCGCCGGCACGGTGATCGGGCCGAACGCCGTCATCGGGCCGGGCGTCCGGATCGGGCGCGACTGCGCGATCGGCGCGGGCACGACCCTCAGCCACGCCCTCCTCGGCAACCGGGTGATCCTGCATCCGGGGGCCCGGCTCGGACAGGACGGGTTCGGCTTCGCCATGGGCGCCACCCACCTCAAGGTGCCGCAAGTCGGGCGGGTCATCGTGCAGGACGACGTCGAGATCGGTGCCAACACCACGGTCGACCGGGGCGCCTCGCGCGACACGGTGATCGGGGAGGGCACCAAGATCGACAACCTCGTTCAGATCGCCCACAACGTCGTGATCGGGCGCCACTGCGTCATCGTGTCGGGGGTCGGCATCTCGGGCTCGACCACGCTGGAGGATTACGTCGTCCTCGGCGGGCAGGTCGGCGTCGTCGGCCACCTGCGCATCGGTCGCGGCGCGCAGATCGCCGGCTCGTCCAACGTCAACCGCGACGTGCCGCCGGGCAGCCGCTGGGGCGGGACGCCCGCCAAGCCGGTGCGGGCTTGGTTCCGCGAGCTGACGACGCTCGCGCGGCTCGCGGAACGCTCGGGCAAGGAGCCCGCCGGAGACGACGCCTGACCGGGAAGGCCTTGCGCTTCCGGCGATTTCTTCCGAATAGGGCGGTCGGCGCCCCGGTGGCGGCCGGATTGCGGGCCGCCGATGGCGGCAAGTCGAGGTGCGGATTTCGATGAGTGAGGCGGCGCGCGAGACCGGCAGCGAGCTGGGCATAGCCGATATCCAGACGCTGCTGGAGCTGCTGCCGCACCGCTACCCGTTCCTGAT
This sequence comes from Methylobacterium sp. 275MFSha3.1, assembly GCF_900108435.1. NCBI lineage: Bacteria > Pseudomonadati > Pseudomonadota > Alphaproteobacteria > Hyphomicrobiales > Methylobacteriaceae > Methylobacterium > Methylobacterium sp. 275MFSha3.1. The sequence continues at coordinate 22,438 of NZ_FNWP01000011.1, forward strand.
GGTCGACCGCATCGTCGAGATCGACCGGGACGAATCCTGCGTCGGCATCAAGAACGTCACGGCCAACGAGCCGCAGTTCATGGGCCACTTCCCCGACATGCCGGTCTTCCCGGGCGTACTCCTGATCGAGGGCATGGCGCAGACGGCGGGGGCGATCTGCTGCCGCCACATCCGGGCGGACGGGCGGAACACCAAGCAGGTGTTCTTCATGACCATCGACAAGTGCAAGTTCCGCAAACCCGTCACCCCCGGCGACCAGGTGCGCTTCCACATGACGAAGCTGAACCAACGCCGGACCATGTGGTGGTTCCGCGGCGAGGCCCGGGTCGACGGCACGCTGGTCGCGGAGGCCGAGATCAGCGCCATGCTGGTGACGGAGTGACCGCCCCCGTCATCCACCCGAGCGCCGTGATCGAGTCCGGCGCCCGCATCGGCGACGGGGCGCGGATCGGCCCCTTCTGCCATGTCGGGCCCGAGGTCGTGCTCGGCGCGGACTGCGAACTCATCAGCCACGTGGTCCTGGCGGGCCGCACCGCGATCGGCCCCCGCACCCGGATCTTCCCCTTCGCGTCGATCGGCCACCAGCCGCAGGACCTGAAATACCGGGGCGAGGCCTCGACCCTGACGATCGGCGCCGACTGCCTGATCCGCGAGGGCGTCACCATGAACCCGGGCACCAGCGGCGGCGGCCTGGAGACCGTGGTCGGCGACCACTGCACCTTCCTGGCCAACTCGCATGTCGGCCACGATTGCCGGGTCGGCGCCCACGTGATCTTCTCCAACAACGTCATGCTGGCGGGCCATTGCAGCGTCGGCGACTACGCGATCCTGGGCGGCGGCGCCGCCGTGATCCAGTTCGCGCGGGTCGGCGCGCACGCCTTCGTGGGCGGCCTGTCGGGCCTGGAGAACGACTGCATCCCCTACGGCATGGTGCTCGGCAACCGGGCCTACCTGTCGGGGCTCAACATCATCGGGCTGCAGCGCCGCGGCTTCGCCCGCGAGGACATCCACGCGCTGCGGCGCGCCTACCGCCTGCTCTTCGCCCCCGAGGGCACGCTGATGGAGCGGGTGGAGGACGTGGCCGCGACCTTCGAGTCCCACGCGGCGGTCGCCGAGATCCTCGACTTCATCCGCCTCGGCGGCAAGCGCTCGATCTGCACGCCGCGCGAGGTTCCGACCCCGATCAGCGCCGCCTGAGCGGCCGGGCCGTGACCGAGGCCGATCCCGCCCCCGCCCCCGCCCCAGAGGGGGCCCTGGTCCTGATCGCGGGGGCGGGGCGCCTGCCGGAGCTCGTCGCCGAGTCGCTCCGCCGGGCGCGCCGGCCCTTCCGGGTGATCGCGCTGCGCGGCTTCACCGGACCGGCCCTGCGCGCCGGCGCCGACGCCACGGTCGATCTCCTCGATCTCGCGGCCACCCTGAAGCTGCTGCGGCTCTGGGGGCCGGCGACCGTGGTGCCGGCGGGCGGCGTCTCCCGCCCGAGCCCGGCCGCGATCCTCAACGCGGGCGCCGCCCTGCGCAACCGCGAGGCCCTGCGGGCGATCGCCGGCGGCGGGGACGACCGCCTGCTGCGGGCGGCGGTCACGCTGGTCGAGGAGGCGGGCCACCGGGTCGTCGGCGTCCACGAGGCCGCGCCGGACCTGCTCTGCCCGGACGGCCCCCTCGGGCGCCGGGCCCCGGACGCGGAGGCGGCCGCCTCGATCCGCACCGGGCGCGGCGTCCTCGACGCCCTCTCGCCCTACGACCTGGGGCAGGCGGTCGTCCTGGCCGGCGACCGGATCCTCGCCGTGGAGGGGCCGGAGGGCACGGACCGCATGCTGGCCCGGGCCCGGACCCTGGGGCGGCGCCCCTTCGGGTTCGGCCGGGCGATGCCCGCGACCGTGCTGGTGAAGGCCCCGAAGGTCGGCCAGGACCGCCGCATCGATCTCCCGGCCGTCGGCGCCCGCACCGTGCGCAACGCGGCCCGAGCGGGCTGCGCCGGGCTCGCCCTGGAGGCCGGCGGGACCCTGGTCATCGACCGGGCGGCGACGGCCGCGGAGGCCGACCGCCTCGGCCTGTTCGTGGTCGGGTACGGGGGCGCGCCGTGACCGGCCGGCCCCGCACGATCTGGCTCGTGGCCGGCGAGGATTCCGGCGACCAGCTCGGCGCCAAGCTGATGCGCGCCCTGCGCGAGGCCGCGCCCGACACCGTCTTCGGCGGCGTCGGTGGCGAGGCCATGGTGGAGGCGGGGTTCGCGTCCCTGTTCCCCCTCGATGACGTGGCGGTGATGGGCTACCTGCCGGTCCTCGCCCGGGCCCGGACCCTGCTCCGCCGCATCCGCGAGACCGTCGAGGCGACGATTCGCGCGCGGCCCGACGTGCTGGTGATCATCGACAGCCCGGGCTTCACCCACGCGGTGGCGCGGCGCGTGCGCAGGGCGGCCCCCGGCATCCCGATCATCGACTACGTGTCCCCGAGCGTCTGGGCGTGGCGGCCGTGGCGGGCGAAGGGCATGCGGCCGTTCATCGACCACGTGCTGGCCCTGCTCCCGTTCGAGCCCGACGCGCATCTGCGGCTCGGCGGCCCGCCCTGCACCTATGTCGGGCACCCGCTGATCGAGCGCCTCCCGGAACTGCGGCCCGGTGCGGCCGAGCGGGGGCGGCGCGAGGCCGTGCCCTACAGCCTCGCGGTCCTGCCGGGCTCCCGGCGGTCCGAGATCGAGCGGCTGATGCCGGTCTTCGGCGCGGCGCTGGCCCGCGTCGCCGAGGGCCTGGCGGTCGAGGCGGTGCTGCCCGCCGTGACCCGGCACCGGGCCCTGATCGAGCGGCTGTCGGCCGGGTGGCCGGTGCCGGTCCGCATCGTCACCGGCGAGGCGCCGAAATACGCGGCCTTCCGGGAGGCCCGGGCGGCGCTCGCCGCCTCCGGCACGGTCACGCTGGAGCTGGCGCTCGCGGGCGTCCCGATGGTCGTCGCCTACAAGGTGTCGCGGGCGGAGGAGTTCATCGCCCGCCGGCTGATCCAGGTCCCGAGCATCGTGTTGCCGAACCTGATCCTCGCCGAGAACGCGATGCCGGAATTCGTCCAGGCCGACTGCACCCCGGAGCGCCTCGCGGGCGCCCTGCGGCCGCTCCTGGCCGGCGGTCACGAGCGCGACGTCCAGCTCGCCGCCCTCGGCCGCATCGACGGGCGGATGCGGCTCGCCGCGGCGGATACGCCGAGCCGGGCCGCGGCGCGGATCGTCCTGCGCGCGGCCGGGGGGCAGGGAGCGGATCCGGCGGCGTGACGGCGCCGCTCAGCCGGCGCGGCGGCCGCAGCGGATATAGGTCGAGGTCCCGCGGCTGCTCGACCAGGTCAGGTGCTCGCCGTCGACCTGCAGGCGGACCTGCGACGACCAGTGGCGGCCGCGATCGCTGCACTCGGCGGCCGTGACCCAGGCGCCGCCGCTCCGCCGCACGTCGTGGAACAGGCACAGCGTGCGGCCCGCGCGGGCGCGGTCCTGCGTGATCGTGGCCGGGATGTAGCCGCGGCGGCGCGAGCGCGCTCCGCAGGCCTCGGGCGTCGGGCCCCAGACACCGACATACTCGGCGGCGGGCACGGCGGCGGCCGGAGCGGTGCCCGGGGCCGGGCGGGCATTCGCCGTGGTCGCGGGCGGCGCGGCGGCACTCTGCGGGGCCGCCGGCGCCGGAGAGGCCGCCATGGCGGTCTGGCCGGGCGGCTCGGCCGGGGCGGTGAGCGGGTCGGGCTCGTCGAGCATCACGACGCGGCGCGCGGGGCGCGGCGCGGCGGACCCCGCCGCGGACGGGCTCGCTTCCGGCGGGGACGGGCGGAACGGCAGGTCCTCGATGAGGTAGGCGGCGCTGTAGGCGAACAGGCCCACCCAGCCGAGGATGAGGAGGGTCGGCAAGGCGAAGCGACGCCAGGAGCCGGAACGCGCCCCGTCGCCCGGTTCCGCCAGAACGACCGCCCCCATGGTCCGCCCCCTCTCGTCCGCTCAGCGGCCGAAGATGCCCTTCAGGAACTGCGCCGTGCGGTTGCGCTTGCGCTTGCGCTCCAGCTCCGACGCGTCCCTGAGCCACGCCACTTGGACCACGCGCCGCTCGCCCTCGAAGGGCTCGTGGCCGTGCCAGGAATTGTCCGCCCGCAGGAACGCGAACATCGTGCCCATGGTCGGCGGGACCTCCACCGCGAAGGGCTCGTAGTTGCGGCCGTCGTAGAGCACCCGCAGGCGGCCGGCCGCCGGGGCGTCCCAGGCGTCGTTCATGTAGACGAGCAGGGTGAGCACCTTCGACGGGCCGTCGGTGTGGATCGAGCCGTATTTCAGCTGGCTGCGGCGCATGATGGTCGTCAGGCGCGGGCAGGAGACGAGGTCGATGCCGAACTTCTCGCCGAGGATCTTCGAGAAGGCGTCGCTCTCCAGCTCGTCGATCAGCGCCTTGAACCGGCCCTTCAGGGTGACCTCGTCGACCGTGAGGTAGCCGGGCTTGGCGATGTCCGGGAAGTCGCGCCGGATGTCGTCGATCGCGTCGGGATTCAGGACGTTGCTGCCGAGCGTGTAGGCGTAGGGCTCGCGGGAGACGGGCGCGGCGCGCACGGCGGAGATGTCGAGGATCGAGAGAGCGGACATCGCTGGGTCCCTTGGCTCCGGCGCCGGTCGGCCGGCACGCGGGGCGCCGGAGACGCGTGCCGGGGGGCCGGTCCAGCCGTCGTGCCGGGGTCGCCCGCGCAGGCGTCCACGACCACAAATCTACAGCTGCTTCCGGCGATCCCGGAATCTCCTAATCCGCCGATTGCGGCGGTCCGACGGCGAAAGCGGCCCGGTGGCGCATTCCGGTGACAGTCTCGGGCGGCCCGCTTGTGCAGGATGGCGCCAGACCCGCGGGCTTTCTTCCCGGGTGCGTACCGGAACCCGTGCCCGATGAGGCCGTTGGCCCTCGCTCTGCTGTTCGCCCACCTCGCCGCCGTCGCGGCCGGGGTTGAGGCCCGTGCGCAGTCGCGGCCGCCGCGCGGCTCGATGACGGCCCGCATGACCTGCTCCGAGGCGATGGCCCTGGTGAAGAACGAGGGCGACGTGATCATCGCCGCCGGAGCGGCGCCGGAGCGGTTCGTCAGCAATCCCGGCCAGTGCAGCGGCGCGGAGATCGCCGAGCTGCGCTTCGCCCCGACGCGCGACAACCCGCAATGCCCGATCGGCTACCATTGCCGCGAGCCCGGCTTCGAGGAGTGGAACTGGTAGCCGCGGCGCCCGCGTAAATCGCCGCACCGCCGGAACGTGACCAAAGTTTCACGCGACAGCGCGGGCCGAGTGCCACTATCTGGCCATCTGCCGGGGCCAAGGCCGCCGGCGGCGCCCCGGGCGGGCGCGCACGGATGGGGGATCGACGGTGGCAGCACTCAGGACCGGACTGGGCATCCAGGCCGTGCTCACGGCCCTGGCCGCGCTGATCCTGCTGGCGTTTCCCGGAATCCCGAGCCCGCCGCTCTACGTCTCCCTCGCCGGCTTCGCCATGGCGGGCATCCTGATCGCCTCGAACGGCATCTCGGCCTACCTGAAGGTCTTCGTCTCGGTCTACGGCGTCGGCTACCTGCTGCTCGCCGGATCGAAGACGATCGCCGCCATGGGGCTGCTGCCGCCGGTGATCGCCGCGCTGCTCCCGCCGGCCTTCGCTGCCACCGGCGCGGTGGTCTTCGCCGCCATCGTGCTCGGCATCTCGCATCTCGAGCCGATCCGCGCGATCACCAACATCGCCGACCCGTACTTCGCCAATCGCGACAAGCCGACCAAGGAGATCGGCCTGTTCCGCTGGTTCGGCACCACCGAGGGCCGGATCGGCCGCAACCTCGTGGCGCTGTCGATCTTCGTGAACTTCGCCGACGTTGCGCTGACCCTGCGGTTCAACTTCTTCTACCGCGACATCTACAACTCGCTCCAGGAATACGACGCGAACGCGTTCTGGTACCAGCTGCTCTGGGTGTTCGTGCCGCTGGCCACGCTGAACATCGCCATCGGCATGTTCGACCTGTTCGTCGATTCCTCGCTGCTCATCCGCTGGCGCACGTGGCTGACCCACAGCCTGTACGAGCGCTGGCTCGGCAACGGCACGCATTACCGGATCCCGTTCACCGACGAGGAAGCGGACAACCCGGACCAGCGCATCCAGGCCGACGTCAACAGCTTCATCGTGCAGACCACGACGCTGTCGATCCGGCTCCTCAGCCAGGCCGCGCAACTCGTCTCGTTCATCGTGATCCTCTGGACCCTGTCGCGCGACTTCGTCGTGCCGTTCACCGACACGGTGATCCCGGGCTTCCTGGTCTGGCTGGTGATCGCCTACGCGGTGGTCGGCACGTGGCTCACCCACCTGATTGGCCGGCCGCTCATCGGGCTGGACTTCCGGCAGGAGCAGGTCGAGGCCAATTTCCGCTTCGCGCTGGCCCGGAACCGCATCTACTCCGAGCAGATCGCCCTGCTGCGCGGCGAGCGGGCGGAGGCCTCGCGGCTCTCGAGCCTGTTCCACAGCGTGATCGACAACTACGTCGGGATCATCTTCCGCCGCATCAAGCTCATCGCCTTCACGTTCAGCTACCGGCAGGCGAGCGTCATCTTCCCGATGGTGCTGGCGGCCCCGTCCTTCTTCGCCAAGAAGATCACGCTGGGCGCGCTCCAGCAGACGTCCCAGGCCTTCAGCCAGGTGCAGAGCTCGCTCTCGTTCTTCGTGGACTCGTACACGACGCTCGCGGCCTACAAGGCCAATACCATCCGTCTCGGCTCGTTCCGAAGGGCCATGACGAAGGCCGAGGCGCTGGAGGCGGCGGGCTACGGCCTCGTCCAGGGGAACGAGAGCACCGGCGACGTCACCGCGCGCGGCCTCGTCCTCGCCCTGCCGAACGGGAAGCCGATCGTCACCGCCGACGCGCTGACCCTGCCGCGCGGCGGCGCGACCCTGGTCACGGGCCCGTCCGGCTCGGGCAAGTCGACCCTGTTCCGGGCGATCGCGGGGATCTGGCCGTTCGGCAAGGGCCGGGTCGACGTGCCCGCCGGGCAGTCGGCCCTGCTGCTGCCGCAGCGGCCCTACATTCCGCAGGGGACCCTGCGCGGCGCCGTTGTCTACCCCAACACCACCGACCAGTTCTCGGACGCGGCGATCCGGGACGCCCTGACGGCCGCCCAGCTCCCCCACCTCGTCGACCATCTCGACGAGAGCGACACCTGGGAGCGGCGGCTGTCGGGTGGCGAGCAGCAGCGGCTCGCCATCGCCCGCGCGCTGCTGGCCAAGCCCGAATGGCTGTTCCTCGACGAGGCGACGGCCTCCCTCGACGAGCCCTCCGAGGCCGCCCTCTACCGGATGCTGCGCGAGCAGCTCCCCGGCACGACGATCGTGTCGATCGGCCATCGCTCGACGCTGGACGCCTTCCACGACCGGCGCATCGCGCTCGAGCCGGAGAGCGGTGTCTTCGTCCCGCGGGTGCAGAGGCAGCCGCTACCGGCGGAGTGAGGGGCTGCAACAGCTCCCACCGCTCTGCGGGGCGGGGCCGCGCCCTCTCCGTCATCACGAGCGCAGCGAAGTGACCCAGGGCAGCGCGACATCCTAGAGATGTGGCGCGACCCTGGATTGCTTCGCTTCGCTCGCAAGGACGTCGGTTGCGGGGCTTACGCCTTGCGCAACCCCGCGGCGGCCCGGGCCGCCCGCTCGATCGCCGCCGGATCCGGCGTGCCGGGCTTCACCACCCAGCTGCCGCCGACGCAGAGCACGGACGGGATCGACAGCCAGTCCGGGGCGCTCAGCTCGGTGATCCCGCCCGTCGGGCAGAACCGCACCGCGCCGAACACCGCCGCGTGCGCCTTCAGCGCCTTGATCCCGCCCGCGGCCTCCGCCGGGAAGAACTTGAACCGGTCGAGCCCGTGGTCGAGGCCGCGCATGATGTCGGCCGCCGTCGCGACGCCGGGCAGGTAGGGCACGCCGTTGGCCTTGGCGGCGTCGGTCAGCGGCTCGGTGAGGCCCGGCGAGACGATGAACTCGGCCCCCGCCGCCAGGGCCTTCTCGAGATCGCGCGGGTTGAGCACCGTCCCGGCGCCCACCACCGCGCCCTCGACCCGGGTCATCTCCCGGATGACGTCGAGGGCGGCCGGGGTCCGCAGGGTGACCTCCAGGGCGGTCAGGCCGCCCTTCACCAGGGCCTCGGCGATGGGCCGCGCCTGCGCCGCGTCGTCGATCACCAGGACCGGAATGACGGGCACGGAGCGCATCAGCGCGTCGATGCTGGTCAGATCGTTCATGGTCGGCAACTCCCTCTCGGTTTCAGAGGCCGGCGGCGGCGAGCATCGCGGAGGCGCCCCGCTCCGCCGTGTCGGCCCCCTGGCGCATGAACGCGAACAGCTCCCGCCCGGTGCCCTGCGCGGGCTCCGGCGCCTCGGCCTCGGGGCGGGTGGCAAGCTCTGCCTCGTCGACCAGCACCTCCAGCAGCCCGTCGGCCGCGCTGAGGCGGACGATGTCGCCGTCGCGGATCCGCCCGATCGGGCCGCCGCCGAGCGCCTCGGGGCTCAGGTGGATGGCGGCCGGCACCTTGCCGGACGCGCCCGACATCCGCCCGTCCGTCACCAGAGCGACCTTGTGGCCGCGGTCCTGCAGCACGCCGAGCGGCGGCGTGAGCTTGTGGAGCTCCGGCATGCCGTTCGCCTTCGGGCCCTGGAACCGGACCACGACCACGACGTCGCGCTCCAGCTCACCGGCCTTGAACGCCTTCAGCACCTCGTCCTGGTCGGAGAAGACCCGGGCCGGGGCCTCGATGGTGCGGCGATGCTCCTCGACGGCGCTGGTCTTGAACGTCGCCCGGCCGAGATTGCCCTTCACGAGCCGCATGCCGCCGTCGGGCTGGAACGGGTTGCCGGGCCGGCGCAGCATCGTGTCGTCGAGGCTCTCCGGCACGGCGTCCTCGAAGACCAGCTCCTCGCCGTCGAGCTTCGGGTCGCGGGCGTGGTCGCGCAGCGTCTGGCCCGACACGGTCAGGATGTCGTCGTGCAGGAGGCCCGCGTCGAGCAGGGCCGCCATCACGAAGCTCATGCCGCCCGCGGCGTGGAAGTGGTTCACGTCGCCGGCGCCGTTCGGGTAGACGCGGGCGATCAGCGGCACGGCGCTGGACAGGCGGTCGATATCCTCCCAGTCGATGACGATGCCGGCCGCGCGCGCGATGGCCGGCAGGTGGATCGCGTGGTTGGTGGATCCGCCCGTTGCGAGCAGGCCGACCGCGGCGTTGACGATCGCCTTCTCGTCGACGCAGAGGCCCAGCGGCCGGTAGTCGTTGCCGGCGCCGCCGATCTCGGTGAGCCGGTGGATCGCCGCTCGGGTCACGGCCTGGCGCAGCTTGGTGCCGGGATTGATGAAGGACGCGCCCGGCATGTGCAGGCCCATCATGTCCATCATCATCTGGTTGGAGTTGGCCGTGCCGTAGAACGTGCAGGTCCCGGCCGCGTGGTAGGAGGCGGACTCGGATTCGAGCAGCTCCGCCCGGCCGACCTTGCCCTCTGCGTAGAGCTGGCGGATCCGCTGCTTCTCCTTGTTGGCGAGACCCGACGGCATGGGCCCGGCCGGGATCAGGATCGTCGGCAGGTGGCCGAAGCGGAGCGCCCCGATCAGCAGGCCCGGCACGATCTTGTCGCAGATGCCGAGCAAAGCCGCGCCGTCGAACATGCCGTGGCTCAGCGCGACCGCGGTCGAGAGCGCGATCGTGTCCCGGGAGAACAGCGACAGCTCCATGCCGCTCTGCCCCTGCGTGACGCCGTCGCACATGGCCGGCGTGCCGCCCGCGACCTGCGCGGTGGCGCCGCGCTCCCGGGCGAACAGCTTGATCTGCTCCGGGTAGCGCCCGTACGGCTGATGGGCCGAGAGCATGTCGTTGTAGGCGGTGACGATGCCGATGTTCATCACCGTCCGCTCGTCGCGGATCGCCGCCTTGTCCTCGCCGGAGGCCGCGAAGCCGTGGGCGAGGTTGCCGCAGGCGAGCTTCCCGCGCCGGACCCCCGCCTCGCGCTCGCGGGCGATCAGGTCGAGATAGGCGCGCCGGGTCTCGCGGGAGCGCGCCACGACGCGCTCGGTGACCGCCGCGACCTCGGGATGAAGCTCGGTCATGCTCGTTCCTCCAGGCTCGGTGCCGACGGGCGCGCGGCCGAGGCCGCGAGTCGGGATCGGCCGCGCGCCCGCGTCGGTGGCCGGTATCTAAGGGGTGCGCCGCGGGATGTAACCCGGGGCGGGCGCCGGCGACGCCACGACGGCTGCCCGCCGGCTCAGGAAACCCGCGTCCAGGGCAGCGAACGCTCACGCTCTCGATCGATGCCACTCACATCGTCATCACGAGCGAAGCGAAGTGACCCAGGGCAGCGCGACCCTGGATTGCTTCGCTGCGCTCGCGAAGACGGTGCGCTCATGCCTCTGCCCGTACGCCCGGCGTCGGCATGCCTCAGGACGAGGTCGAACCTCAGAGACCCAGCACTTCCCTGGCCTCAATACTCCCAGAAGATGCGCTGCAGCTCCTTGGTGTCGCTGGTCTTGGTGAGCGCCACGGCGGCGAGGATCTTGGCCTTGGCGGGATTGAGGTCGTGGGCGACCACCCAGTCGTACTTGTCGTCGGGCTGCTCGGCGTTGCGCAGGACGAAGCCGTCCGGCACGCGCGACGAGCGGATCACGATGGCGCCCTTGGAGCGGATGTCCTTGAGCTTGTCGACGAGGTAGCCGGGGACCGAGCCGTTGCCGGTGCCGGCATTGACGATCGCCTTGGCGCCGGCCTGGAACTCGGCGTCGTAGACGCCCGGGATCATGTTGCCCGAGCCGTAGACGATGCCGACCAGCGGCAGGCTGTCGATCTGGTCGATGTCGAACTCGGAGCTCATGTTGTGCCGCTTCGTCAGCGAGCGGAAGAAGTAGGTCTTGCCCTCGACCACCATGCCGAGCGGTCCCCACTGGCTGTAGAAGGCGCTGGGCACGATGTTGGTCCGCTTGTTCACGTCGCGGCCGCACTGGATGTAGTCGTTCATCGTCACGGTGACGCCCTGGCCGATCGCCTCCTTGCTGGCGGCGACCGTGACGGCGTCGAGCAGGTTGAGGGCGCCGTCGGCCGAGATCGCCGTGCCCGGCCGCATCGAGCCGACCACCACGATCGGCTTGTCGCTCTTCACCACCAGGTCGAGGAAGAACGCGGTCTCCTCCAGCGTGTCGGTCCCGTGCGTGACGACGATTCCGTCGACGTCGTCCTGCTTCAGGAGCTGGGACACGCGCTTGCCGAGCTGGACCAGCTGGGCGTCGGTGAAGCTCTCGGAGGCGATCTGGAAGACCTGCTCGCCGCGGACGTTGGCGATGGTGTTCACCTGCGGCACGGCGGCGATCAGCTTGTCGACCGGCACCTTGGCGGCCGTGTAGGTGGCGCTGTTGGCGGCGTCGGCGCCGGCGCCCGCGATCGTCCCGCCGGTGGCGAGGATCACGACGTTCGGCTTCTTCGCCGCGGCGGCCGTGCCGGCCTCGGGCATCTCGCGCGCGACGAGGGGCGCCGCCCCGAATCCGCTGGCCAGGGCCAGGGCGAAGACCGCTCCGCGCAGGGGAAGAGCCGCGCCGCTTCGGCAGGAGAACATCGGAGATCCTCGACGGTTGACGGGAGAGCGAGTCGGACTCGACGCGGGGATGGTAGCCGCGCCCCGGCCCGAGGCAAGGATCATGCAGGGCGCCGACGTGCAGGGCGCGACGGATCGTTACGCAAGCTCGGGCGTTGATGGGGGTTGCTGTCCGCTCGGAGATAGATCCCATGCTGCATCTCGCCGGCCTGCTCGAGGAACTCGAGCGGAGCGAGCCCGCGCGGGCCGCGATGTCGATCCTCGAGACCTCCCTCGCGCGCCGCTCGACGGAAGAGCAGGGCGCGTTCTGGCGCGCCGTCGACATCTACTACGTCTCGCGCAAGGCCCCGCCGGAGGCGACCGTGCCGGGCCAACTCGGGCCGGGCGAATCCGTGGCGAGCCAGGCCGCGCCGGAGCTGGCCGCGGCGTCCTGAGCCCGGCCTCCGGATCCGATCGCGGCGCTCAGGCGCTCGCCGGCACGGCCGGCGGCATGCCGGCGCCGCTCTCGGGCTCGCTGCCCGCGCGCACCGCCTCGCGGGTCTCGGGCATCAGCGCGAAGTAGAGGACGAAGCCGAGCGCCGCGATGGCCGCCAGCGCCAGGAAGGCGGTGGAGTAACCCGCCGACACGATGATCACGCCCGCCAGCGTCGCGCTCAGGGAGGCGCCGATGCCCTGGGCCGTCGCCACGGCGCCCTGCGCCGCGTTGAACCGGCCGCCGCCGCGGGTCAGGTCGGCGACCACGATCGGGAACAGCGCGCCGTAGACGCCGGCCCCGATGCCGTCGAGGAGCTGGACGCCCACCAGCCAGAACGGGTTGTCCGACAGCGTGTAGAGGACGCCGCGCAGCGCCAGGATGCCGAAGGCGGTGAGGAAGATCGGCTTGCGGCCGATCACGTCGGCCTTCGCGCCCACGAAAATCGCTACCGGCACCATCACGCACTGCGCCGCCACGATGCAGACCGCGATCAGCGAGGTCGCGTGGTCCTTGCCCGAGATGTGCGTCAGGAGCTGGCCCACCGAGGTCAGCATCGCCGCGTTGGCGAGGTGGAAGATCGCGCAGAGCACCGCGAAGATCAGCAGCGCCCGGTTCTGCAGCAGGGTGGCGAGGCCGGAGGGCTTCTCCTGCGCCTGCTCCTCCGCCTCGGTCATGCCGCGGGCGAGGTCGTTGTCGATGGCGTCGGCCGGCACCATCAGCATGGCGCCGATGGACAGCGCCGCCAGGATGCCCATCAGCCAGAACACGACCACCGGCCCGAAGAAGTAGGCGAGCCCGCCCGCCAGGGCGGCGGAGACCGCGTTGCCGGCGTGGTTGAAGCCCTCGTTCCGGCCGATCCGCTTGGCGAACATCTTCGGCCCGACGAGGCCGAGCGTGATCGCGGCCAGAGCCGGCGGGAAGATCGTCCCGGCGACGTGGGCGATCGATTGGGTGGCGGTGACGAGGTAGAAGTTCGTGATGAACGGCAGGACGAGGCAGCTGGCCGTCACCGCGATGGCGCCGCCGATCACCACCGCGCGCTTGTGGTTGGTGGCGTCGATCAGCGCGCCGGCGGGCGTCTGCGCCACGAGGCCGAGGATGCCCGCGATGGTCATCACGAGGCCGGTCGTGGCCTCGTTCCAGCCCTGGTCGGGGCCGCGCACGGCGATCAGGTAGATGGCGAGGTAGGGGCCGAGGCCGTCGCGCACGTCGGCGAGGAAGAAGTTGAGCGCGTCGAGGCCGCGCAGAGCCTTGGCCGAGGGTGTCCGGCCGCCGGCGCCGCGGGCGCCCGTCTCGATGCTGTTCATCCTGCCGCGATCCCCCGACCGACGGACGGCGCGGCCCCGATCCGGGCCGCGCCGTCGCACGCGGGGCTCGACGCCCGCGCGCGCCATCGGTTCCCGCGCGGCGCGGGCCTCACGCGGGATGTGAACGGTTCTCCGGCCCGCACGGGCCTCAGGCCGTGTCGGTGTCGGCCGAAGCGTCGGGATTCCCGACAGTGTCTGTCGTCTCTTCCGACAGATCGGTGCCCGGCGCGCCGAGGCCGTAGCGCTCGATCTTGGCGTAGAGGAGCTGCCGCTGGATGCCGAGCCGGCGGGCGGCCCGGGCGCGGTTGCCGTCGGCCTCGCGGAGCGCGGCCGCGATCATGGTTCGCTCCAGGCGGGCCACGGCCCCGGGCAGGTCGCCGGCGAGCCAGTCGGCCGCGCCGTCCTCGCCGCGGCGGTCGGGTCGCGCGGCCGGCAGATCGATGGCCTCGGCCGCGATCACGCCGCCGCGCACCAGCATGGCGGCGCGCTCCACGACGTTGCGCAGCTCGCGGACATTGCCGGGCCACTCGTAGGCGAGCAGGCGCGAGGCGGCCCCGCCGCTCAGGCGCTTGCCCGAAGGGACCAGGAAGTGCTCGGCGAGCGGCACGATGTCGGCCAGGCGCTCGCGCAGGGGCGGCAGGGTGATCGGAACGACGTTCAGCCGGTAGTACAGGTCGGCGCGGAACCCGCCGGCGGCGACGAGCGCCGGCAGGTCACGATGCGTCGCCGCCACGAGGCGGACATCGACCCGGGCAGGGCGGCCCCCCAGCGGGGTCACGACGCCGTCCTGGATCACCCGCAGGATCTTCGCCTGCATCGCCGCCGGCATGTCGCCGATCTCGTCCAGGAACAGGGTGCCGCCCTGGGCCTCGTGGAAGGCGCCCGCGCGGTCGGCGGTCGCGGCCGCGAAGGCGCCCCGGACATGGCCGAACAGCTCGCTCTCCAGAGCCTCGGCCGGGATCGCCGCGCAGTTGACCGGGACGAACGGCCGCGCGCGCCGCCGCGAGAAGGCGTGCAGGGCCCGGGCGACCTCCTCCTTGCCGGTGCCGGTCTCGCCGTGGACCAGGATCGTGGACGCGTTGTCGGCGACGAGACCGATGGTCTTCTGGACCTTCCGCATGCCCGCGCTCGACCCGATCAGGACCGGGTGGTCCGGCGGCGGGGCGGCGCCGACGGGATCGGAGCGGGCGTCGCGCAGCATCGCGTCGAGGACGGCGGCGAGGTCGGCCCGGCCGATCGGCTTGGTCAGGTGGTCGTGCGCCCCGAGGCGCATCGCCTCGATCGTGTTGGCCGGGCTCGCGAAGGCCGTCAGGACCGTCACGGGCGGCGGCTCCGGCAGGGCCCGGATCCGTTCCAGCGTGGCCATGCCGTCGAGGTCTCCGGGCATGCGCAGGTCGAGGAGCACCGCCGCCACCGGACCCTCGCCCAGCCGCGCCAGCGCCTCCGACCCGGAGGCGACCGGGAGCGCGGTGTGCCCGAGATCGGTCACCGTCTCGGCGAGCCCGTCGCGCAGGGCTCTGTCGTCGTCGACGATCAGGATGGTTGCCATGGCAGATCCAGGACAAAGGTGGTCTCCGGCGCGCCCTCGACCAGCCTCGCCTCGCCGCGATGCGCCAGGGCGATCTCGCGCACGATCGCGAGCCCCAGACCGGTCCCGTCGGGCCGGCCGGTGACGAAGGGCTCGAACAGGCTGGCGCGGATCGCCGGGTCGACCCCGGCGCCGGTGTCGGCGACGCAGAGGCGCAGCCGCAGCGCGCCGTCGACCGTCACCCGCTCGGCGCCGAGGCGGACCCGCCCGCCCGGCGGCGCGTGCTGCAGGGCGTTCAGCAGCAGGTTGTCGACGGCGCGGGCGACCTGCGCCCGGTCGAGATGCGGGTGGTCCGCGGCGGGCAGCCCGTCGGCCTCGACCGCGATCCGGACAGAGCGCGCGCGCGCCAGATCCTCGTGCAGGCCCGCGCACTCGGCCAGGAGCGGTGCCACGGGTGTGGGCATCCGGTTGAGCGGCCGCGCCTGCGTCAGGTTGAGGAGGTCGCGCAGCAGCGTGTCGACCCGGGCGATCTGGCCGAGAACGGTCTCGAGGGCGACGGCGGCGCGCTGCGGATCACCGCTGACGAGGGCGTTCTCGGCCTTCAGCCGCATCGCCGCGATGGGATTGCGGATCTCGTGGGCGATGCTCGCCGCCAGACGGCCGACGGCGGCGAGGCGCTCGGTCGCCACGATCCGGGCCTGGGCCTCCCGCAGCCGCCCGCCGGCGGCGTTGAGGGCGTCGACCAGCCGGTCGAGCTCGCGCTCGCCGGTGCGGTCGAGTTGGGGCAGGTCCTGGCCGTCCGGACGCGGCGCGGCGAGCGCGGCCTCGAGCCGGGCGATCCGCCCCGAGAACCCGTACAGGAACCAGCTCAGGAACGCGGCCGATCCGAGTACCGTGGCGGCGAGGAAGCCCAGGCCCGCGAGGAAGCGCGTGTAGGTGGGGCCGTCATTCACGTGCGCGCGCGTCATCGACCACGCGGTCAGGCCGGCCTCCGGCCCGTGCAGCGGGCAGGCCTGGAGCATGAGAACCTGGGTCCGGCTCGGCCGCCGCTCCGAGGCCGCGTGGTCGACCCGCAGGGCCTGCGCGTTCAGCGCCGCGATGGCGTCGCGCTCGGCCGCCGGAAAGTCGGTCTTCGGCCCGGATCCCTCGTAGGTCGGATAGGCGTAGGCCACCGACCCGCGCGCGGCGCTCCAGATTCCGCCCTCGAGGCCCGGGAAGCGCGCCAAAGCGGCCGAGACGGTGCCGACGAGGTCGGCCTCCCCGACGCCCCTCCCGCGCGCACGCACGAGGGCGGCGTACCGGTCGATGATGTCGCGGCAGGCCCGCCCGACCGCGAGATCGGCCTGCGCCACCTGGACGCCCGTCGACTGGTCGTAGACGCCGAGCATCAGGTAGGCGGTGGCGGCCGCGGAGGCGACCAGCAGGACCCAGAGCGCGAGCAGCCGGGCGCGCAGGCTGTAGGCCGTCACGGCGGTGTTCGACCCGGCATGGCGCTGGCTCCTGCGGCGGCGTCGCGCGCCCGGACCCCGTTCCTAAGCCATTGCCCGGTCACCGACCACGCGGAGACTGCGCGGGTCCCACGGTGCCGACGCGACGCGCGCTTACGGCCCCGGGCCGGGCCCGGGACCGCCGGGAGAGGGGCGCCGCGTCCGGCACCCCTCTCGGACGTACGATCGATCAGTCGTCGGCGCGCGCGCTCACTTGCGGTTCGTGATGAGGCTGTCGACGTTCTTGTTGGCTTCCTTATTCTCCTTCCGCTGCATCACCACTTCGTGCTTGGTGTCCTTCATCGACATCTCGTCACGCTTGCCCTGGGGCATCTCTTTCGGGGCCGCCAGGGCCGGCGTGACCGACCAGAGACAGGCCAGGCAAAGAGCAGCGCGCGCCGTAGTCTTGAACATGATGCCTCCTCCACTCAATCGACATTGCAGGACGTCTTGGCGATGCCGCCGGTTCCTCATGCGCGGATCACGGGCGTGCGATCCGTCGCGCGGATGGTCTTGTCTCAGGGCTGGCCCGACGGGTTGATCGGCAGGGCGTCGCTTCCGAGCTGCACGCAGGTCAGCATCGCCACGTAGGACGGGGTGCCGCCGATCTGGCTCTCCGTCGCGCAGGTCCGGCGCTCGGCCACGTCGAACGTCGCCCAGCGCTTGATCAGGGTGCGCCGGGCGGCGGCCTCGTCGGACAGGCAGCCGCGGTAGCTCGCCCGGTCGACGGCGGTCGATCCCGCCCGGTGCTCCGGCGCGCAGATCGCCCGGATGTTGAAGTCCGGAACCCCCGCCGTCCGGGCGGAGGCCGCCAGGGTCCCGCCGAGGAGCAGTTCGAGTCCCAGGATGGTCGAGATCCAGAATCGCCGCACGCGACCCTCCCTCCTGTGCGCCGACCGGGCCGCGCCCGAGATCCGTCAGGCGCGGCCGTCGTCGGCGTTCGGTCACTTGCTGGTCTTGGCACCCGCCGTCGTGCCGGTGGCCTGCGGCGCGCCCTTGTCGGCCGTGGCGGCGGCCGCCTTCTGGGGCACCGCGATCGCGTCGATCACGTCGAAGCGCATGTTGTCCTGGGCCGTCTTCAGGGCGGCGTTGGCCTCGTAATACTTGCCCTGGTTGATCAGCGTCGCGGCCTGATCGACGTCGGCGATGGTCTTGTTCAGGGGCAGGACGGCCATGGTGAAGTTGACGTCGACATGGGCGAGCTTGAGCTTCTCCAGGGCCCCCTTCTGGTCGCCCTGAGCGAGGTTCTTGTTCGCCTCGGTCACCGCGGAGGCCTTGGCGGGCGTGGCCACGAAGTCGTCGCCGAGAGTCAGCTGCGCGTCGACCGGGACCCAGGCCACCTGCTCCTTGGAGGCCGTCTTGGTATCGGCCTTGGCGCTCGGCGCAGTCGCCTTGTGGGCGGCCATGTCGGCCGGCGACTTGAGGTCGGCCTCGGCCTTGGTGAAGACCGCGTCGTCGGTCTTGGCCTTGGCGAAGGCGGCCTGCGCCTTGGCGATCATGTCCTTGGCCTGGCCGGGATTGGCCTCGAAGATCGCGAGGCGGGTGAGCTGGAGATCTCTGAAGCCCTGTGCGCCGTCCTTCGAGAGCTTGCCGACATCCTTGTCGACCGCCGCCTGGCTCGCGCTGATCTGCGTGCCGTTGGTCTGGACGGCCTGCTCCGCCGCGTAGGCAGTTCCACCGAGGATTGTGGTGAGCACGAGAGCCGCAGCCATAGATTTGCGATAGGACATAGTAATATCTCCCTCTAGTGCCGGAGATAAGGCCTTCATCTGCATTGGCCTCATTCATTCCGTGTTCAGATAATAGACCGGCCGCCATTTGGTCGCATGACCGGAAGATTAAAGAACGGCAATGCGCCGCCGGGCGTGGCGGGTCTCAGCGCGGCGGGGTTCAGCGCGGCAGGAAGCGGCCGGCGCGCGCGTCGAGCAGCGCCACCAGCGCCGGCGCCATGAAGTCGTGCACGTCGGGGATGTCGAGGCAGACGAGGCGGGTCCCGCGCAGGGCGGCCCCGAAGCGGCGCATCAGCTTGCGCCGGTGCGCGCGCTCCATGACGACGACGATCTCCGCCCAGGCGAGATGATCGGCGTCCACCGGCTCGTCGGCGTCGGGCGACACCCCCGCGCTGGCGGTCTCGATGCCGGGCAGCCGCGCGAAGATCTGTTCCGCGGTCGGGCTGCGGGCGCGCGCCCGGCCGCAGACGAACAGGATCCTCACGCGCTCTCCGCGAGGTCGGCTTGCCGCTCGAACAGGGCGCGGTACGCCCCGTTCGGGCGGCGCAGCAGGGCGGCGTGAGGCCCGTCCTCGACGATGCGACCGTGGTCGAAGACGAGGATCCGGTCGAGGGCCCGCACCGTGGACAGGCGGTGGGCGATGACTAGGGCGGTTCGCCCGCGCATCAGCCGCGCCATGGCCTCCTGCACCAGAGCTTCCGACTCGGAATCCAGGCTCGAGGTCGCCTCGTCGAGGATCAGGATCGGCGCGTCCGCCAGGAAGGCGCGCGCGAGCGCCACCCGCTGGCGCTCGCCGCCCGACAGCTTGACCCCGCGCTCGCCCACCAGCGTCGCGTAGCCCTTCGGCAGCCGCGCGATGAAGTCGTGCGCGTTGGCGAGGCGCGCCGCCCGCTCGATCTCCTGCGCCGAGGCGCCGGGCCGGGCGTAGGCGATGTCCTCGGCCAGGGAGCGGTGGAACAGCACCGGCTCCTGGGGCACGATGGCGACCTGCGCGCGCAGGCTCGCCTGGCTCGCCGACGCCACGTCCTGTCCGTCGATGGTCACGCGCCCGCCCGACACGTCGTAGAGCCGCTGGATCAGCTTGACGAAGGTCGTCTTGCCGGAGCCCGAGCGCCCGACCAGCCCGACGCGCTGGCCGGCCGGAATCGTCACGGTCAGCCCGTCGTAGAGGGGCCGCGTGTGGTCGCCGTAGTGGAAGCGCACGGTCTCGAACCGGATCGCCCCGCCCGCGACCGCGAGCGGGACCGCGCCGGGCCGGTCGGCGACGCCGACGGGTTCGGCCTCCAGGGCGACCAGCTCCTCCATCTCGTTGATGGCCCGCTGCAGGTGGTTGATGTGGCCGCCGATGTCGCGGAGGTAGCCGTGCACCACGAAGGTCGCGGTCAGGACGTAGGCGACGTCGCCCGGGCTCGCCCGCTCCCGCCACCACAGCCACAGGGCGATGGCGACGATGGCGGTGCGCAGGACGAGCAGCAGCCCGAGCTGGCCGGTGCCGCCCCAGGTGACGATCATCCACGTGCGCCGGGTCCGCCGCTGCCACTTCGCCAGCAGCCGGCCGAGCCGCGCCTCCTCCCGCGCCTCGGCGCCGAAGGCCTTGACGACGGCGTTGTTGCCGATCGCGTCGCTCAGCGCGCCGCCGAGGCGGGTGTCGAGGGCGTTCGAGAGCGCGGCCGCGGGCGCGATGACGCGGGTCGCGAGCAGCGCGGTCGCGCCGACATAGGCGCCCGCGCCGATCGCGACCGTCGCGCCGAGGGCCGGCCAGTGCAGGCCGAGGACCAGGGCCGTGCCCACGAGGACGACGAGCGCGGGCAGGAGCGACAGCAGCAGCGTGTCGTTGAGCCCGTCGATCGCCCACATGCCGCGGGAGATCTTCCGGACGGTGGAGCCCGAGAAGGTGTTGGCGTGCCACTCGGTCGAGAAGCGCTGGACCCGGGCGAAGCCGTTGCCGACGATGTCGCTCATGGTGCGCAGGGAGAGCGGCACCACGAGGCTCCAGGCGACGTGCCGCAGCAGCGCGGTGGCGAGTCCGAGCCCGGTCATCGCCAGGAAGGCCGGCCAGGCCGCGTCCAGCGCCGCGCGTCGGTCGCTCCCGGAGAGCGCGTCGACCAAGCGGCCCGCGAAGAGCGGCAGCAACACCTCCGCCAGGGTGGCGAGCGTGATCGCGCCGGTGAGACCGGCGACGAGGGGCCAGCGCCTGCGCCAGCTGCGGACGACGAAGGCCAGGACGCGACGGACCGCGTCCGCCTTCCGGGGAGACGACAGAGACATGCGAGTGCCCGACGCGGGCGAGCGTCGGCTCCGGGTGACGCCGCATCCCATCGCGAACGATGCGCGCCGGCGAGATCAGGCAGGATCGGGTTCAGAGGCGCCGGGCGGCAGGGCCGGGCGAGAGCGGGAAGCGGCTAGCCGACCCGCGCGGGGGCGCCGAGGAATCCTGCTCGGAGGGTGGCAAACACAGCGATCATGCAGCTCCCTCCCTGGTGCGAGCGCGACAGGAGCACGAGGCTAGGAGAGCCCGAACTGATTCGCAACGTCCATCGCGAAGCTTCGGCCAGTCGCGACGGCCGATCCATGCACCCGGGTCAACCCTGCGGAGCCTGGGGAACGGTCACGCTTCGTTGAAAAGCTGACGCAACGCGGTGTAAACACTTCGCTGCAAACTGGGCCGTTGTGCGGCGCCTCGGTTGCGCGCCTCTCTCGGATCGCTGTCGCGGGTCCGTACTTGGAGACCGACGGTGTCGCACTCCCTGGTGAACCGGGACGCGCTCGAGGAACTCACGGCCGTGATCGGCACGGAAAAGCTCGTCCGCATCCTCGATCGGTTCGTCGTCAGCCTGACCACCGCCTTCGAGGGACTGGATCGCGCGAGCGACGATTACGGCCGCGAGGCGCACACGCTGGTCTCGATGTCCGGCATGCTCGGCTGCGCCGAACTGTCCCGGGCCTGCCGCGGCCTCGAGGAATCGGCCATGGCGGGCGACGATCTGACCCGATCGCTGGTCGATCTCAGGACCCTGCGCGACCGGACCGTCGCGGCCCTGCGGGACCTGCAGGCGGAGACCCGGCTGAGCGCCTAGGGCCGCGCGGCCGCATCGCGATCAGGCGACCATCACCGCGTCGAGGGGCGCCTCGAAGGTCAGCACCGCGCCCTCGCGCGGGTAGCTCATGTGGGCGGTCCCGCCGAAGCTGTGGGCGAGGCTGCGGGCGATGAGCCGCGTGCCGAACCCCGTGCGGGTCGGCGGCGTGACCGGTGGTCCGCCGCTCTCCTCCCAGCGGAACCGGAGGGTCTGGCCGCCCTCTGCCTCGGCCACGTTCCACGTGATGCAGACCCAGCCGGCGGCCACCGACAGCGCGCCGTACTTGGCCGCGTTGGTTCCGAGCTCGTGCAGCATCAGCGCCAGGGTCATGCCGTGGCGCGGTCCGAGCGTCAGCTCGGGACCGGCGATGCGGAACCGGCCCGCGACGCCGTCCCCGTGGAGCGACACGGCGCCCTCGACCAGGCCACTCAGGGAGGCCCGGGTGAAGGAGCCCTGGAGCAGCACGTCGTGCGCCTTCGCGAGCGCCAGGAGCCGCGCTGCCAGCGCCTCGCCGGCCGCCTCCAGCGACGGCGCGTTGCGCATGGTCTGCGTCGCGACGGCCTGGACCATGGCCATGGTGTTCTTCATCCGATGGGCGAGTTCCTGCATCAGCAGCGTCTGGCGCGCCTCGGACAGCTTCTGGTCGGTGATGTCGCGCGACACCGCCAGGATCCGCTCGGGCCGGTCCGGCGCCGCGCCGATCGGCGTGACGGCCACGTCCCACCAGCGGAGCGCGCCGCCGGATTCCGACTGGGCCTGGAACCGGCTCGGGCGGCCGATCCGGGCCCGATCGAGCGCCTCGGCCACCGCCTCCCGGTCCTCGGGGCGCGTCCAGGCGTCGATCCAGGGCCGGCCGATGGCGTCCGCCTCGTCCCCGGCGGCGGACAGGGCCGGACCGTCCTCGCTGGCGGTGATCAGGCGCCCGTCGCGGTCCAGCAGTTCCAGGTAATCGTTCGGGGCCTGCGGCAGGCCGATCGCGCGCGCGCGGCCGGAGGGGCGCGGCCTCGCCTCGAGCCCGAGGCCGGCCGGTTCGCGGGGCGACGGCCCGCGGGGCGCCTCGACCCGCTCGGCCGCCATGCGACCGGCCTCGACGCGGCTCGCCGTCTCGATGATTCGGCCGAGCCGGCGGCTCCGCTGCCGCTCCCAGTCAGCCTGGGCGGTCGCCTGGCTGAGCAGGCTGCGCAGGCGGATGTTCTCCGCCTCGAGCGTCTCGACGCGGCGCTCCGCCCCGTCGATCCGCGGCCGTACGATGTCCACTTCCATCGCCCGCCCCCCTCGTCATCCCGACGGGGCGGCCGTGCGCGGCGCGCCGTCGGAGCTCCCCGACCGCGCGGTGCGGCAACGGATGTCGATGGCAGGGCCGCACCGGCGGTTCAGACCGCTTCTGGTGCCGGTTCCCCGCCCGCAGCCGAGCGAATCGTTGGATGTCTCACGCTAGCATGGCGCGCAAGATAATCAAATCAGCTCGGTATTCGCCTGCAGATGAAAACTTATGTTGGAGCCCTGTGCGGGTGCGAAGACGGTTACTTGTTTCGCATCAGCAGCACGAGCCAGCCGATCCCGAGGATAAAAATTATCAATCCGATCGAGACGAAGACGGGCGTGCCGAGATCGATGAGGCGGGGTGCGAGCTGCGTGGCGAAGGCCGCCACCACCAGGGCCACGGCGACCCGCGCGGCCGCGCGCTCGATGCCGCGGGTGACCTTGTCGAGGCCCTTCACCTCGATCTCGACGGTGACGCGGCCCTGCTTCAGCCGCACCAGCATCAGGTGGATCAGGGTCGGCAGCTCCGAGGCGGCGCCGTAGAGGCCGACGCCCAGGGCCTCGGCCTTCTGCTTGAGGGCGGAGAGCGAGAACTGCGTCTGCATGCTCGCCCGGACCGTAGGACCGGCGGCGGCGAACAGGTCGAAATTCGGGTCGAGGTGGCGCATCACGCCGTCGGCGGTGACCAGTCCCTTGAACAGGATGGCCAGGTCGGTCGGCATCGCGAGGTCGTTCTCGCGGGCCATGTTCATGAAGTCGGTCAGCACCAGTCCGAGATTCAGCGGGATCGACGAGTGGCTCTCCACGAAGGACTGGGCCGAGACCTGGAGGCGGGTGAGGTCCGGGTTGCTGGTGCCGGTCCAGTCGAGGAGCACGGCCATGAGGCCGTCGGCGTCCTGCTTGAGCATGGCGCCGATCAGCACGAGCAGCTGTGAGCGCCGCCGCTGCGACAGCCGCCCGATGATGCCGAAATCGATGAAGCCGATCTTGTTGCCGGGCAGGGCCAGCATGTTGCCGGGATGCGGGTCGGCGTGGAACACGCCCTCGATCAGCGCCATCTGCAGGAACGCGTCGGTTCCCTTCTGGGCGAGCAGCTTCTTGTCGATGCCCGCCGCGCGCAGGGCCGCCTCGTCGTTGGGCGGGATGCCGTGGATGAAGTCCTGCACCAGCACCCGCTCGGAGCAGTACTCCCAGTGGATTTTCGGGAAGACGATGTCGTCGCGGTCCTCGAAGATCTGGGCCAGCAGCTCGCAGTTGCGCGCCTCGTTGAGCAGGTCGAGCTCGCCGTTGAGGCCCTCCGCGAGGTGGCGCATCTGCTCCCGCGGCTGGTAGCGGGCCATGTCGGGCCACTCGTTCTCGACGATGCGGGCGCCGTGGGCCATGAGGCGCAGATCCGCCTCGATGATCTTGCGCAGGTTCGGCCGCAGCACCTTGACGATGACGTCCTCGCCCGAGTGCAGCCGCGCCCGGTAGACCTGGGCGATCGACGCCGAGGCGATCGGGTTGGTGTCGAACTCGGCGAACACCTCCATGGGCGAGGCGCCGAGATCGAGCTCGAGCTGCGGGCCGATCTGCTCCCACGTCACCGGCACGACCTGGCTGTGGAGCTTCTGCAACTCCTCGGTCCAGGCCGGCGACAGGAGGTCCGGCCGGCTCGCCAGCACCTGCCCGAACTTGATGAAGGTCGGCCCGAGCGCCTCGATCGCCCGGCGCAGCCGCTCCGGCTCGGACAGGCGCGTGACGTCGACCCGGGGCTGGCGGCGCGGCAGGAGCGGCAGGTAGCGCAGGCCGAGCCGGTCCACGACGCGGGTGACGCCGAAGCCGATGAGGATCGTCGCGATCTCCGACAGCCGCTGGCGGTCGCGGGCGGCAACGAAGGCTGTCTTCAGCATGAATGGAGCGATCCGGTCGGACGGGATTGGGCGTCCGGACAGCACGAGCATAAGGACTTTTTTGCGGTCGCGAACCCCGGTTTCGCGGAGGCGATGGCAACAAGACCGCCGCAGAGCCGTTCGGCCACCAGTATCGAGGCGGGCTCGACTCCTACGTCAGTGCCCGTTCCCAGTCCTGTCGCCCGTGCAGCACGCGCAGGATGAGGACGGCGGACCCGTCCACGACGTAGACGATCACGTGGGCTCGATAGGGATGTAGCGGCACGGGTGGCGTGAATCCGCGCCGCTCGCGCGCCATCTGCGGCGTTGCGGCCAGCATGCGGAAGGCGTCGAACAGGCCGTCCTGGCAACGCTCGGCCTGGGTCACGCCGAAGCGCAGCGCCCCCGTCACACAGGCCTCGGCGATGTCCTCATCGGCCCGGGGCGTCGTCCGGAAGGTCATGGCTCCGGACGGGTCGCCAATCGCGTCCGCCCGAGCTGGCGGATATCCTGCTCCGACCGGTCGCTGACGCCGCTCGCCAGCCCCTCGTCGATCAGCCGCTGCAGATCGCCGAGCTTGGCCAAGCGCTCCTGGTCGCGCCGGATCAGGTCGCGCACGTAGTCGCTGGCATTGGCGTAGCGGCCGGTATCGGCCTGCGCCTCGACCCAGGCCTTCATGGCTTCGGGCAGCGAGACGTTCATGCTGGCCACGGGACACTTCCGCCCGCTGGATGACGATCTTTGGCAGAGATTGTCGAAGATCGGCGGGCTCCTTGCAAGCGCGACGGTACGGCCAGACGACTGGGCCGTCAGTAGGCCGGCTCCAGCCCGCTGGTCCGGTAGGCCTCGGCCGCCTGCGGCGTCGTCAGCCCGGCGAGGAACCGGGCCGCGCCGTCCCGGTCCGCCGCGCCGCGCAGGATCGCCGCCGCGAAGGTCGTCATCTCCTGCACCGGGTCGGGGAGGGGGCCGACCACCTCGATGCCGGGCACGACCATCAGCTCGCTGATCTGCTGGACGGCGATGTCGGCCTCCCCGGAGACCAGCTTCTCGGCCGTGAAGCCCTGCGGGATGATCGTCGCCCGGGCGTTCACCGCGTCGGCGAGGCCGAGCCGCGGCAGCAGGCCGGCGAAGTAGATCCCGCTGGCGCCGGTCCGCGAGTAGGCCACCGACCGCGCCTCCACCAGGGTGCGCTTCAGCGCCTCGACGGTCGCGATGTCCGGATGCGGAGCCCCGGCCTTGACGGCGATGCCGTAGCGCGAGCGCACCACGTCGACCCGGCTCTCGGGCTCGACGCGGTCTTCGGCGACGAGCCGATCCATGGCGTCCGACAGGACGAGCACCGCGTCGGCGGTCTCGCCCTCGGCGAGGGTCTTCATGATGACCGTGGTCGGCGCCCAGTGGATCGCCGTCCGGCCCCCCGCGGCCTCGAAGGCCGGGACGACGTGGGCGTCGAAGGCGCCGCGCACCACCAGGGCGCATTTGAGGCGTGTCTCGGGTCGCGCGCTCGGCATGGTGTGTCCAGTCTCTCGTCTCGGGAGGAGCGGTCGGGTGGCCGCGCCGAAGAAGCGGTCCGTCACCGCGGCGGCGCGGCGCGGGAATAGTCGATCGCCGTGAACCCGCCGCCCTGGTAGCGCTCCACCACCGGGTTGCCGCTGGTCTTCCCCTCCAGCGCCGCCGCGTGGGCATCGGCGCTGTCCTGCGGCGTCCAGCCGATGACGGCGCGGCCGTCCTTCCGCCACCAGGTCATGCGGCTGTTGTTCGAGGCGCCCCAGATCACCACCGAGCCCGTCGGGCCGAGGTCCGGGGCCAGGGTGGCGCGGGTGATCAGCCGGGTCAGGTCGGCGTAGGACAGCCACGTGGCCAGCATCCGCGCGTCGGTCGGCTCCGGGAAGCACGAGCCGATCCGCAGGAAAACGCTCTCGACCCCGTGCTTGTCGCGGTAGAGGCCGCCCATCAGCTCGCCGTAGGCCTTGGACAGGCCGTAATAGCCGTCGGGCGCGAGGCCGCAATCGTCGTCCAGCACCTCGGACCGCGGGTGGAAGCCGATCGCGTGGTTCGACGAGGCGAAGATCATCCGGGCGCCCTCGCGCCGGGCCGCCTCGTAGGCGTGGTAGAGGCCGCGGATGTTCGGGCCGATCACGGTCTCGAACGGGTGCTCCACCGAGATCCCCCCGAAGTGGAGGATCGTGCCGCAGCCCTCCGCCAGCCGGAGGATCGCCGGCCCGTCCTCCAGGTCGGCGACCTGGAAGCGCGCCCCCTCCGGCAACGGGTCGGGGAAGGGGACGCGGTCCGTGAGCCGGAGCGTCCAGCCCTGCGCGCCGAGCCCGCGGGTCAGGACGCGCCCGAGGGCGCCGGAGGCTCCGGTCAGGAGGACGGGTTTGGGCGGGACGGTCTCGGGGCTCATGGGACGCTGCTCCAGATTCCGGCGGACTTGATCGGACAGCCTCGGTCAGACGGGCTTGGCCGCGGCGAGGGGGCCGGCTTCCGCCGGGTTGCGCGGCCGCCGCACGAAGATCGCCATCGCGACGACGCCGGCCGCCGCGATCAGGGCGGCGATCACGAAGGCGCTGGCGTAGCCCCCGAGATACTGCACGGCCAGTCCCGTGGCAGTCGGCCCGATGATGCCCGAGATGTTGCTCAGGAGGTGGATGAAGCCGCTGACGCCGCCGACCCGGGCCTCGGGCACCAGCTCGTGGATCGTCGCCCAGCAGGATTGCACCGAGCTGGTCAGCATCAGCACGGCGAGCGCGATCAGCGCGACCGCCATGGCGGTGCTGGTCGCGGCGTTGACCATGATCAGGGCCACCCCCGCGATGGCGAGCGGCACGATCGTGGTGATCTTCCGCGCGGCGAGCTTGTCGCCCATGCGCGTGTAGACGAAGTCCGCCACCACGCCCCCGCCGACATAGCCGACGAAGCCGCAGGCCCAGGGGATCGACGCGACCAGCGCCATCTCCTTCACCGGCATGTGCAGCGCGTCGGTGAGGTAGCTCGGGAGCCACGAGAGGAAGATGTAGAGGGTGTAATTCACCGCGAACATGCCGAGCCCGAGCGACAGGGTGCTCGGCAGGAACAGGTACTCCTTCAGCGAGCGGGCATGGTCGGAGGGCGCGAGGTGCGTGACCGCCCGGCTGCGCTCCACGAGGGCGATCTCCTCCGGATGGACCCGCGGATTGTCCTGCGGCCGGTCGGTCATGAGCATCCGCCACGCCACGACCCACAGCAGGCCGACGGCGCCGATGGCCACGAACGCCACGCGCCAGCCGTACTGGATCGCCAGCAGGCCGACGACCGGCGCCGCGATGGCGCTGCCCACCGTCTGGCCCGAGAAGGTGAAGCCGATGGTCCGGGCGGTCTCCTCGCGGGGGAACCACGTGGTGATGGTGCGGTTCGTGGTGGAGTTCATCGGCCCCTCGGCGAAGCCGAACAGGGCGCGGACGATGAACATCTGGGCGAAGCCGGTCACCGCCCCTGTGAGCATGCACAGGACCGACCAGGAGGCCGCCGCCCAGCTGTAGACGCTGCGCGGCCCGTAACGGTCGGCGAGCTGTCCGCCCACGAAGGCGAACAGCGCGTAGCCGAAGAAGAACGTGCTGAAGATCACCCCCAGCTCCGAGGGCGACAGGTTCAGGTCCTGCTTGACGAAGGGCGCGGCGACGCCGAGCGCCGCTCGGTCCATGTAGTTGATGATACCGGCGATGAACAGCAGGAACGCGATCAGGAACCTGTAACGCTTGGCGAACATGGGCATCCTCCAGAATATTTATGATTTTCTTTTCTTGTTTGCTTGGTGCGGCCCGGCGGTCAGAGGTCACGGCTCGACCGCCGCCGGTTCCGCCTCTCTTGCCCCTTCGAGGGGCATGGTCGGGCCCGCGCGCGGCGCGGGCCTGAACGCGTCGGCGCCTCCTACAGGAACGCGATCGTGCAGGGACTGAGGCTCGGGCGCGAACCGGTCCGAGTGAGGTCTCCGCTCTCGGGATCGATGGCGAAGGCGCCGAGGCAGTCGCCCTGCTCGTTGGCGACGAGCAGGTGGCCTCCGTCCGGTGCCAGGACCATGAAGCGCGGGTCGCGGCCGCCGGAGGACGTCCAGCCCGCGGGTTCGAGGCGCCCGGCCGGGTCCGCCCGAAAACGCGCGATCCCGTCCTGTCCGCGGTTCGACGCGTAGACGAATCGTCCGTCGGGCGTGACCGCGATGGCCGCGGCGGTGCTCGCGCCGAAGAAGTCCGGCGGCAGGGTCGAGACGAGGTGCAGGGGCGTCAGCGCTCCGGCGTCCGCGTCCCACCGGCAGGTGGCGACGCTCGAGTCGAGCTCGTTCACTAGGAAGGCGAGGGGCTCGTGCGGGTGGAACGCGATGTGGCGCGGGCCGGCGCCGGGACGCATCGCGGTTTCCGAGGCGATGGCGAGCCGCTCACCCGCGAGCTTCAGGACGAAGACGCGGTCGAGGCCCTTGTCGGGGACGATGACGTGGCGACCGTCGGGTGACAGGACCACGTGGTGCGGGTGGGCGCAGGCCTGCTCGGTTCGGTGCGGGCCCGGCTCGCCCGGGAGCGGCAGCACTTGGCACGCGGGCTCCAGGCCGCCATCGGCGCGCACCGGCATGAGGGCGACCGATCCGCTGGCGTAGTTGGCCACGATCAGGAACCGACCCCCGGGGTCGAGGGCCTGGTGCACGCTGTTGGTGCCGCCGGTGGCGGCGCTGCCGAGGCCACGCAGGGTGCCGTCGGGCTCCAGCGCGAAGGCGCTCGCCGCCTCGCCGTCGCCCTGGACCGTGTAGAGGATCGCGCGCGCCGGGTCGGTCACCAGGAAGGACGGGTTCGTCAGGTTCTCGACCCGGCCGAGATGCGTCCAGTCGCCGAGGTCGCGACCGGTCCGGTAGATGTCGATGCCCCGGCCGCGCGCCCGGCGCCGCTCGGTGGTGAAGCAGCCCACGAAGGCGAGGCCGCGGGGGGCGGGGTCGGTCATGCGGAGCATCCGGATCGGGGACGGGGCTGCGGGGGCAGCCGGCGGGATCGACGGTGCGGGGATGCCGGGCGCCCGGGCGCGGCGGCCCCGGCGCCCCGGGCGGCTGTCCCGCTGCCGCTCGCCGGCGCGCCGCGCGTGTCCGGGAAGCCGAGCAAGGTCGATCCTCCCGCCATCGGCTCAGGCCCGCCGCGGGGTGCGGCGCAGGAAGTCGGGATTGAGTTCGGACAGGCGATTCACCCCGATCAGCGCCATGTCGCGGTTGAGTTCCTCCTTGAGGATCCGCATCGCGTGCTCGACCCCCGCGGCGCCCCCGAGCGCCGCGGCGAACATGAAGGGCCGGCCGAGCAGGACGAAGTCGGCGCCCAGCGCCAGCGCCTTCATCACGTCGGTGCCCCGGCGGATGCCGCTGTCGACGATGATCTTCAGCCCGCCCTTCCGGGCGGCGATCTCCGGCAGCACGTCGAGGGGGGCGACGGCGTAGTCGAGCTGGCGGCCGCCGTGGGTCGAGAGGATCACGCCGTCGGCGCCGCAATCCCGCGCGATGTCGACGTCCTCCGGCGCCAGCAGGCCCTTCACCAGCAGGTTGCCGGACCAGCGCTTGCGGATCGCCTCCAGGTTCTTCCACGAGAGCTGGTCGCGGGCGATGGTGTTGCGCACCGCGCCCTGGGACATCATCGGCGGCCCGCGCTCGGCCTCGGTGTTCTCGAAGTGCGGGGCCCCGTGCTTGAGGAAGGTCCGGGCGACGGTTCCGAGCAGCCAGCGCGGGTGGGTGGCGCTCTGCCACGCCACCTTCGGCGTGACCTTGATCGGCATGGAGAAGCCGCTGCGGATGTTGTGCTCGCGGTTGCCGAGGGTCGGCGTGTCGGCGGTCACCACGAAGGTCCGGTAGCCGGTGGCCTCGACCCGGTCGAGGAGGCGGTCGATCCGGGTCTGGTCGCCCGGCAGGTAGCCCTGGAACCAGGCCTGCGGGTTCTGGGCGTGGACGTCCTCCAGCCTGATCAGCGAGGAGGCGCTCAGGCACATCGGCAGGTTCATCCGCCGGGCCGCCTCGGCGAGCACGAGGTCGCCCCGGTAGGCGATGAAGGCGGCCCCGCCCAGCGGCCCGATCCCGAACGGCGCCGCGTAGGTCTGGCCGAACAGCGTGGTGGCGGTGTCCCGCGCCGAGGTGTCCCGCATCAGGCGGGGGACGAGGGCGTAGTCGGCGTAGGCGCCGCGGCTCTGCGCCAGGGCCGAGCCGGTCTCGACCCCGCCGGCCACGTACTGGAAGATCATCGGCGGCAGGAGCTTGCGGGCGTGCCGCTCGAAATCGTCGAGGGCCAGCAGGTCGCGGAACCGGTAGGGCGTGACCGCGTCGCTGCGCTTCAGGCTGGTGACGATGGCCTGCGGGGCCGCGATGCCCGGCGCCGCAGCGTCCGCGCCGCCGACGGTCGGCGCGGCGCGCTCTGGGGCTCCCAGTCCGGAGGCCGGCCGGTCGAGCGTCGCCATCGGATCCTCCTGTGGGCCGCCCGATCGAGCAGCCTCTTGAAAGCGCTTTCAGATAGCCAGTGGTCGGGTTAGGTGTCAATATACTGCCGGTTCGGCCCGCTTCTGCTGGCCGGGCATCGCCGCGTCGCGTATCCGGGGCCGATGCGCTGCCCCGCGGGGCCGTTCGGGGTGGGGGATCGATCTCAGTGCTGGACCTGCCGGAGGAGATCCTCGAGCCGACGACGCGCAGCCCGGTTGCCCGGGACGTCGCCCGCCGCGCCGGCGTCTCGACCGCGACGGTGTCCCGGGTGCTGAACGGCTCCGCCGGGGTCCGGGCCGACAAGCGCGCGGCGGTGATGCGGGCCGCGCATGATCTCGGCTTCGTCGCCAACGGGGCGGCCCGGGCGCTCTCGACGCGCCGCTTCATGGCCGTCGGCGCCGTCGTGCCCAACATCGAGAACGAGGCCTTCGTGCGCGTCCTGTCGAGCTTCCAGGACCGGCTGCGGCAGGCGGGCTACACCCTGGTGGCGGCCAATGCCGGCTACGACCTGGAGGACGAGCTCCGCGAGGCGACCTTCCTGCTGGAGCGCGGCGTCGACGGGCTGATGCTGGTCGGCGACATCCACCACCCGGACCTCCACGCCCGGATCGCCCGCGCCGGCATCCCGATGGTGCAGACCTTCAGCCTGTCCCGCGAGCGCCCCTGCGTGGGCTTCGACAACGCTGCCTCGGCGGCCCGGGCGGCCAACTACCTGATGGATCTCGGCCATCGCCGGATCGGGGTGATCTCGGGCCTGCGCAAGGACAACGACCGCGGCGGCGCCCGGGTGACGGGCATCGCGGCGGCGCTCGCGGCCCGCGGCCTGCGGCTCGCCCCGGAGCACGACATTGAGATCTCCTACGGGATCGGCGGCGGCCGCGACGGGTTCCGCCAGATGCTGGCCGGCGGCCCGCCGCCGACCGCGATCATCTGCGGCACCGACCAGATCGCCTTCGGGGCGATGATCGAGGCGCGGGCAAGGGGGCTCTCCATTCCCGGCGACCTGTCGGTGATCGGCCACAACGATTCCGACTTCGCGCCCTTCCTCGACCCGGCGCTGACGACGATCCGCATCCACTCCGCCGAGATCGGCCACGCTGCCGGCGACCACCTGATCGCCCGGATCCAGGGGCGGCCGATGGTCCGCCTCACCGAGATCGACGCCGAGCTGATCCTGCGCGCCAGCACGGCTCCGCCGCGGCGTGCCGGACCCTGACCTGCGCTATCTTGCCACCTGTTTGAAATCGCTTACAACAATCGCTGACCAGATATGGACCGGCGCCCGGCCGGGTCCGCTGCCTCTCGGGAACACAGCATGGCGCCCCGCATCGTTCTCCTGCACGCGACACCGGTCGCCATGGCGCCGATCCAGGCCGCCTTCGCCGAGCGCTGGCCGGAGGCGGAGACCGTCAACCTGCTCGACGACGGCCTGTCCCTCGACCGGGCCAGGGAGCCGGGCGCGATCTCGGAGGGGATGATCGAGCGCTTCGTGCGGTTCGGCCGCTACGGCCACGACATGGGCGCCGACGGCATCCTGATCACCTGCTCGGCCTTCGGTCCGGCCATCGACCGGCTGATCGAGACCGTGCCGGTGCCGGTGCTCAAGCCCAACGAGGCGATGTTCCGCGCGGCGATCGCGCAGGGCGCGCGCATCGGCATGCTGGCGACCTTCGGCCCCTCGGTCGGCACGATGACGGACGAGTTCGAGGAGTTCGTCGCCGAGTCCGGGCGCCCGGCGAGTCTGCGGACGGTCCTGGTGGACGACGCGATGGCGCGGCTGCGCGCCGGCGACGCCGAGACCCACAACCGGCTGATCGCCGAGCGGGCGCCGGACCTGCGCGACTGCGACGCGATCATGCTCGCGCATTTCTCCACCTCGCGCGCGGCCGAGGCCGTGCGGAAGGCCGTCGACGTCCCGGTTCTGACCGCGCCCCACGCGGCGGTGGACCGGATGCGGGCGATGATCGAGACCGGTGGGAGCGCCTGACCATGAAGCTCGGTGCCTACAAGGATCGTCTCAGCGGCCATTGCGGCTTCCTGTTCACGGAGCTGCCGCTGGCCGAGCGCTTCGCGGCCGCGGCCCGTGCCGGGTTCCGCGCGGTCGAGCATCCGAACCTGTTCGCGACGCCGGCCCGGGAGGTCGCGGGCTGGCTGGAGCGGGCGGGCGTGCCGCTGGTCCAGACCGGCTTCCCGGCGGGGGACGCCGCCAAGGGCGAGAAGGGCTTCGCGGCGCTGCCCGACCGGATCGATTACTTCCGCTCCACGATCGAGCCGACCCTGGACTACGTCGCGCAGCTCGGCTGCCGGATGGTCCACCCGATGGCGGGCGTCCGGCCCGCGGGAGTCGAGCGGGCGCGGCTCTGGGACACCTATCTCGACAACCTCGCCTTCGCGGCCGACGCCGCCGGCGCGCGCGGCATGACGGTGATCGTCGAGCCGATCGGTCCCGGTTCGATCGCCGACTACGCGATCGACGACCCGCTGCTGGCGGTCGAGGCGATCCGGGCGATCGGCCGCGACAACGTCAAGCTGCTGTTCGACGCCTATCACTGCGTGTGCCTCGGCCATGACCCGGCGGCGCTGATCCGCGCGCACGCGCCGCTCATCGCCCATGTCCAGATCGCCGACGATCCCGGGCGGCACGAGCCGGGGACCGGCACGATCGCCTTCGACCCGATCTTCTCCGCCCTGGAGGAGGTCGGCTATTCCGGCTTCGTCGGCTGCGAGTACCATCCCGCGGCCGGCACCGAGGCGGGGCTCGGCTGGATGCGGGCGGCAGCGGCGTAGCGCCGGGGCCTCAGAACCGGGCGGCGACGCCGCCGATGATCGTGCGGGGCTGCCCCGGCGTCGCGTAGCGGTTCTGGAACGCGCGGTCGTAGAACGTCGCGTCGAACACGTTGTCGACGTTGAGGTAGATCCGCACGCCGGGCGCGATCTGGTAGTACGAGATCAGGTTGACCAGCGTGTATTGCGGCAGGTTGAAGGACGCGAGCGCCGTCCCCGCGGCGCGCCGGCCGACGAAGTCGAGGCCGCCGCCCAGGCCGAGCCCCTTCAGGTCGCCGCTCTGGAACTCGTAGACGGTCTGGAACGCGAGGCTGTTGGCGGGCACGTTGGCGATGCGCGTGCCGACCGGCAGGGTGTTGTCGCGGGCGACGGCCGCGTCGACGCGCGTGTAGGTCCCGATCACGCGCCAGCCCGGGGCCAGGTATCCGGCGGCGGTCAGGTCGAAGCCGCGGCTGCGGACCGTGCCGGTGGCCACGCTGAAGTTCGGGTCGACCGGATCGGTGCTCAGGACGTTGGAGCGCCGGATCTCGAACAGGGCGGCGGTGGCGTCGAGGCGCCCGTCGAGGAGGCTGACCTTCGCGCCGGCCTCGTAGCCCTCGCCCTCCTCGAACGCGAAGGGCCGGCCGCTGCGATCCGTGCCGATATTGGGCCGGAACGAGCGCGCGTAGTTGCCGTAGAGCGCGACCGTGTCGGTCAGGTCGTAGAGCAGGCCGAAGCGCGGCGTCGCCACCAGACCCTGCAGGCTGGTGGTGCTCTTCGTGAGGTTGTTCGTCGAGACCAGCCCGAGGTCCTCGACCCGGACGCCCAGGAGGGCGTGGAGGCGGGGCGTGAGGTCGATCTGGTCCTGCACGTAGCCGGCGTAGCTCTCGGTCTTCTGCAGGAAGTTCGTGACCCGCGCGGTGATCGGCGGCAGCGGCTGGCCGTAGCGCGGCGCCAGCAGGTCGAGGAGGAACGGGTTCGTCGCCACGTTCGAGCGGTTGAACACCTCCCGGTAGCGGTAGCTGTCGTATTCCAGCCCGAGCAGGAGCGTGTGGCGGAACGGGCCGGTCTCGAACTTGCCCGCGAGATTCGCCTGCAGGTCGAGGTCGGACCACGTCAGGTCCCGCCATTCCAGGGTCCGCCGCTGGGTCCGGCCATCCGGCAGCAGGCCGATGGCGCCGACCCCGTAGCCCGACAGGTTCCCGCCGAGAACCTGGGCACCGACGTTCAGCACCCAGTCCTGGTCGAACCGGTGCTCGACGCGCAGCTGGCCGAGGGCGTTGTCGACATGGGCCGGCGGCAGGCCCGGCTCGCCGATGAAGCGGCTGCGCGGCAGGGCGCGCACGTTGCCCCCCAGTGGGACGATGCCGCGGTCGAAGGTCTGCGCCGTGCTGACGAAGTCGCCCTCCAGGGTGACGGTCGTGTCCGTCGTCGGCTTCCAGGCGATGACCGGGGCGAGGGCGTAGCGGTCGCTGGTGACGAAGTCCCGGAAGCTGCCGTTGTCCTCGACGGCGCCGGTGACGCGGGCCAGCACCTGGCCGCTCTCGTCGAGGGCGCCCGTGGCGTCGAAGGTGCTCCGCTTGGCGCCGAAGCTGCCGTACTGCGTGCCGACCGTGAGGGAGCGCGCCGCCAGCGGCTGCTTGGTCACGATGTTGAAGGTGCCGCCGGGATCGCCGCGGCCGTACAGGAAGGCCGAGGGGCCCTTGAGGACCTCGATGCGTTCGATGGAGACGATGTCGGGGCTGTTGGGGTAGCCGCGGTTGATCGGGAACCCGTTGCGGTAATACTCGCCGGTCGCCACGCCGCGGATCGTGAACTCGGTCAGGCCGAGACCGCCGAAATTGTTGCCGCGGCCGACGCCCGCGAGGTCGAGGGCGCTGTCGATCCGCGTCGCCGCCGCGTCCTCCAGCACCTCCTGCGGCACCGCCACGATGGTCTGCGGCACCTCGCGGACGGGCGTGTCGGTCCGCGTGGCGCTCACCGCCCGCGTGGCCCGGTAACCGTCGACGCGGGACGTCCCGTCGCCGGTCCCCGCCACCGACAGCTCCTCCAGCTGGATTTCCTGGGAACTGTCAACGGCAAGTTGAGCCCAGCCTGGAGACGGGAGCAATACCGGAGCGAGGAAGAGGGAGATTCTGGCTGCGCGCCCGGAAACACCGCGCGAAGCCCGTGTGCAAGACCTTGCACAGTTACGCCGTACCACGATGTCGACCATTCTGTTTCGAGTGGCGCCAGATACGGTGCGGAAACATTCACGGTCAAGCTTGATCTCCGGCGGAGCCTCCAGGCTAGATTTTGAATAACTACAATCTGATGGGGATCGACGGTGCGCCCGCACGAAGCGCGCGAAGACGCCGTCGTCGCCGGTTCGAGCGGTGAGGGAAGGGGAGGTCGCTCCGGCGCACGGGCTCTCAACACGCCGGGTCGCGGGGCATCTGCACAGACGACGCCTCTCGCGTCGTCCGAGCGATCCTGACCGGTTCGCGCGCCGCCCAGACAGGGCGGAGCGGGACCTGTTCCCGCTCAGGCGCCGCCGAGCAGCCGTGCCCGGCGCTCGAGGACCATGGGCCAGACCTCAGGATTGACCAGCCGCGGCGGCGTCTCGCCCCGGAGCAGGCCGACGATCTGCTCGGCCCCCCAGGCGGCCACGTTGCGCCGCGCCTCGTGGGTGACGCCGGCGGTGTGGTAGGTCGCCACCACGGTGTCGAGCTGCAGCAGGGCCGCGTCGAGGGACGGCGGTTCCGGCGACCAGACATCGAGGCCAGCCCCGGCGAGATGGCCGGCGGCGAGCGCGGCGGCGAGCGCCGCCTCGTCGTGGACCCCGCCCCGCGCGGTGGTGATGAACAGCGCCCCCGGCTTCATCGCCGCGAAGGACGCGGCGTCGAAGCTGCCCCGGGTGGTGTCGTCGAGGGGGCAGTGCAGGGACACGATGTCGGACTCGGCGAGCAGCCGCGCCCGGTCCACCGGCTCCGCGCCGCGGGCCCGGATTTCCGCGTCCGAGAGCAGGGGATCGTGGGCGAGAACCCGCATGTCGAAGCCGCGGGCCAGCTTGGCGACCTCCCGGCCGGTATGACCGATCCCGATCAGGCCCAGGGTCGCGCCGCCGATCTCGTGGCCCATCAGCGATTCGCGGGTGAAGCCGCGCGCGGTCCGGAGCAGGCGGTCGGAGACGCAGATCTTGCGCGAGACGGCGAGCATCAGGCCGATCGCCAGTTCCGCCACCGAGCGGGCATTGCCGCCCACTTGGTTCACCACCGCCACGCCGGCCCGGGTGCAGGCGGCGGCGTCCACCGTGTCGAAGCCCGCGCCGGCCGACGAGACCGCGAGCAGGTTCGGGCATTCGGCCAGCAGCGCGTCGGTCACGTGCCAGCGGCGCGGCAGCTCGTCCCGCGCCGGCGAGACGTGGAGGACGTGGACCCGCGCCAGCAGCGCCGCGAGCGCGTCCTCCGGTCCCTGCAGGTCGCCAACCTGCAGGTCGATGTCGGGCTCGGCCTCCAGGCGCGCGTCGAAGACCGGATTGATCCAGACGTTGAATCGGCAGACGCGCTTGGGGGCCGACACCCGGTTCAGCCCTTCACCACCGCGTCGATCGCGTCGATGACGTGGTCGATGTTGTGGGTGTTGACGGCGGCGACGCAGATCCGGCCCGTCTCCAGGGCGTAGACCTCGTGGTCCTCGCGCAGGCGGGTGGCCTCGGCGGGGCTCAGGCCCGTGTAGGAGAACATGCCCTTCTGCGCCTTGATGGCGTCGAAGCCGCGCTCCGGGTGACGCTGCTGCAGGCTGTCGGCCATCCGCTCGCGCATGGCGCGGATCCGGTCCCGCATCTCGCCGAGTTCCCGCTCCCAGTCGGCGCGCAGCTCCGGGTCGGTGAGCACGATCTCGACGATCGCCGCGCCGTGGGTGTGCGGGTTGGAGTAGCTCGCCCGCACCAGCCGCTTGGCGAAGGCCTCGACCTTGGCCTTCGCGGCCGGGTTCTCGGCCACGATGGTGAGCGCGCCGACGCGCTCGCCGTAGAGCGAGAACGACTTCGAGAACGAGGAGGCGACCAGGAATTCCTGGCCCGACTCGGCGAACAGGCGAACCGGCTCGGCGTCGGCGTCGAGCCCGTTGCCGAAGCCCTGGTAGGCGATG
This sequence comes from Methylobacterium sp. 275MFSha3.1, assembly GCF_900108435.1. Classification (NCBI taxonomy): domain Bacteria; kingdom Pseudomonadati; phylum Pseudomonadota; class Alphaproteobacteria; order Hyphomicrobiales; family Methylobacteriaceae; genus Methylobacterium; species Methylobacterium sp. 275MFSha3.1. The sequence goes on from NZ_FNWP01000011.1 coordinate 60,108, forward strand.
TCGAGGAACGGGATCAGGCCGCGCTCGGCCATCAGGGGCACGAGGTCGCGCCACTCGTCGAGGCCGAGATCGGCGCCGGTCGGGTTGTGGCAGCAGGCGTGCAGCACCACGATCGAGCCCTTCGGCAGATCCTGGAGATAGGCCTTCATGGCCGGGTAGTCGGCGCCGCCGGTCTCGGCCGAGAAGTAGGGATAGTCGACCACGGTGAAGCCGGCCTGGCTGAACAGCGCCTTGTGGTTCTCCCAGCTCGGGTTGCTCACCGCCACGGTGGCGTTCGGGTAGAGCTTGGCGAGCAGGTCGGCGCCGGTCTTCAGCGCGCCGGTGCCGCCGATGCTCTGGAGCGTCGCGGCCCGGTTCTGGGACAGGATCGGCGCGCCCTTGCCGAACAGGAGCTCCTGGACCGCGTCGCGGAACGGCTTGGTGCCCTCGATCGGCCGGTAGGTCTTCGGCAGGCCCTTCTCGATCCAGCGCTTCTCGGCGGTCTGCACGGCGCGCAGGCGCGGCACCTTGCCGTCCGCGTCCGTGTACACGCCGACCACGAGGTTGAGCTTCTTGGGGCTCGGGTCGGCGTTGAAGGCCTCGAACAGGCGCATGATCGGGTCGAGCGGCGCGTCCTGGATGCCGGCGAACAGCGAGGTCATGATCGTCAATCGTCCCAGAGGGTCTCGGCCGGCGACGTGCGGAGGGGCGCCGGCACGCCCGGCGACGGGCCGGGCCGACGCCCTTATTCCGCACATCGCGCCCGCCCGCCAGCGCTTCCGCGCGCATCAGCATCCCGATCCGCTCAACGATCTGCGCGACGCTGCGCCCGACGATAGGCCGGGCGATCCCTGTCCGGTGCCCTTCCGGTCGGGGCGCCGACGGTCCTAGAGTGCCGCCATGATCCGTCGCCTCGTCCCGTTCCTCGCCCTTCTCCTCGCCGCCGCCCCGGCCGTCGCGCAGGCACCGGTGCGGATCGGCCTGTCGGCGCCGCTGACCGGTCCGGATTCCGCCTTCGGCCAGGGGCTCCGGCAGGGCGCCGAGCAGGCGGTGGCCGATCTCAACCGCGTCGCGGGCGGCCGCCCGCGCTGGGTCCTCGTCCCGGCCGACGACGGCGGCGACGCGCGGCAGGCCGTCGCCGTCGCGAAGAAGTTCGCCGCCGACGGCGTGCGCCTCGTCGTCGGGCCGCTCGAATCCGGGGCGGTCGCGGCCGCGGCGCCCGTGTACGAGGAGGCGGGCGCGGTCATGGTCGCGCCCGCGGCGGCCTACGGGCCGCTGACCGGGCGGGGCCTGTGGAACCTGTTCCGCCTCGGACCGAGCGACGCCCAGCAGGGTCGGGCGGCCGGGGCCTACCTGGCGAAGGCCTTCGCGGGACGCCGGGTCGGGATCCTCAGCGACCGCTCGACCTTCGGCCGCGGCCTCGCCGACGCGGTGGCGGCGCGGCTGAAGGAGGCCGGCATGCCGGAGGTGATGTTCGACGGCTTCCCCCGGGGCAACCGCGACCTCGCGGACCTCGTCGCGCGGCTGAAGGCGGCGCGCCTCGACGCGGTGTATTTCGGCGGCCTCGCGCCCGAGGCCGTGACCCTGCTCCGCGCCATGCGCGAGGCCGGCCTCGGCGCGACCCTGGTGGCGAGCGACGGCATCCTCGACCCCGCCTTCGCCGCGGTCGACGGCGACGGGGAGGGGACGGTCATGACCCTGGTTCCCGATCCGCCGCGCCTGCCCGAGATCCGCGGCGCTCGCCCGGTGCCGCGCTCGCCCGAGGCGGAGAGCGTCGCGGCCAACGCCTACGTGGCCGTGGAGCTCCTGGCGCAGGCGACCGAGCGCACCCGCGCCGCCGACCCGAGGACCGGCCGCATCGCGGACGGCCACAAGGTGGCCGAGGCCGTGCGGACGGGGCCGTCCCGGACGCTGCTCGGATCGGTGGCCTTCGACGCGCGGGGCGACCGCGCCGCAGCACCGATCGCCCTGCGGATCTGGCGCCGGACGCCGGACGGTCGCCTCGACTACGCCGGCAACGACGCCGAGCCCTGAGAGCCGGCAAATCGTGTCGATGACGGAACGTGTTCGGTGTCCGTGACTTGCGGCCGGTTCCCGCGGGGACTACATGCGGGCGGTGCTGCTGAGCTGGCGCGGGCGGTCCCCCGGATCGGATCCGCGCCCTGCGGCGTTTCCCGAGCTCGATGACAGCCGAACACGCATTGCCGGAACGCCTGCTGCCGGACGGTCCGACTGGAGAAGGTGCATGGCGAAAGAAGAATTGATGCAGTTCGATGGTCTCGTGATCGAGATCCTGCCGGATGCGCGCTACCGCGTGCAGCTCGACCAGGGCCACGAGATCGTGGCCTACACGGCCGGCAAGATGAAGAAGAACCGCATCAAGACGCTGGCGGGCGACCGGGTGACGGTCGAGATGTCGCCCTACGACCTCGAGAAGGGACGCCTCGTGTTCCGCCACAAGGACGAGCGCTCGTCCGGACCCCGCCCGCCGGTGCGCGGCGGTCAGTTCCGCCGCCGTTGACGACCGGGCGCGCGCGCCGGGCTTCCCCGGCCGCGCCCGCCTACCTGCTCTTGACCGTCACGGCGCTGCTCTGGGCCGGCAACGCCGTCACCAGCCGTTGGGCGCCCGGTCACGTGTCACCCCAGGTCATCACGACGCTCCGATGGGCGGTCGCCTGCCTGGTGCTCATGCCCTTCGCCGCGCGCCGGCTCGCCGCCGCGTGGCCGCTCCTGCGGCCGCACTGGCTCCGCATCCTGCTGATGGGCGGCCTCGGCTACACGGCCTTCAACTGCCTGTTCTACGCGGCCGGCGTGCATACCGGCGCGATCAACCTCGCCCTGTTCCAGGGGGCGATCCCCGTGCTGGTGATCGTCCTGAACCGGCTCGCCTACCGGGTGCCGGTCACGCCGGGGCAGGTCCTGGGCGTGGCGCTGACCCTGGTCGGCGCCGGCCTCGCCGCCACGCACGGCGACCTGTCGGTGCTCACGACCCTCGCGTTCAACCGCGGCGACGTGCTCGTCTTCGGCGCCTGCCTGCTCTACGCGGGCTACACGATCTTCCTGCCGACGCGCCCGAAGGTGCCGGCCCTGGTGTTCTTCGCCGCGATGGCGGTCGCGGCCTTCGTCACCTCGCTGCCGCCGCTCGCCGTCGAGTGGGCGACGGGCCACGCCGTCTGGCCCAACCGCGAGGGCTGGCTGATGGTCGCCTTCGTGGGCCTCGGGCCGTCGCTGCTGGCGCAGCTCTTCTTCATGCGCGGCGTCGAGATCATCGGCCCGAACCGCGCCGGCCTGTTCGTCAACCTCGTGCCGATCTTCGGCGCGATCCTCGCCGTCCTGCTGGTCGGCGAGCCGTTCGGCGCGACGGAAGGGGTCGCCCTGGCCCTGGTGCTGGCCGGGATCGCCTGCGCCGAGCGCCTGAAACCGGCGCCCGCCGCAGAGGCCACTCCGGAAGCCGCCTACTCGCAGACGCGGACGCGGCGGATGTAGACGTCGCCGTAGGCGTCGTAGGTCCGGCGGCGCTCGAAGTGGCAGACCGGGCCGTAATCCTCCTCGACGTAGACCGGCGGCGGGGCGCGGTAGACCGGGCGGCCCGGGTAGTAGCCGTTGTTGGCCGACGCGATGGCGCCGCCGACGGCCAGGCCGCCGAGCACGCCGAGGGCCGCGGCGCCGCCGGCGCCGATGCCGTCGCGGGCCTGGGCGGCCGGCGCGAGCGTGGCGAGGCTCCCGACGACAAGGCTCGTCGCGAGAAGGTACTTCATGACATCCCCCTGAAAGCAGGCGATTCGTGCCGATCGATCGGCACAGAGCTGCTAGCACACCCGAGCTTTGGGGCGTTTGTTCGGCCGCACGTGCCGGCTTGACGTGAGGTGCTCCGCCGCACCAAACCCGGGGGCGAGCCGGAGGGCGAGCGAGAGGAGCGGCGACCGTCATGGTGACACGGGGCTTCGTCGGACGCAGGCAGCCGCCCGAGACCGGCGCGCGCTTGCCGCCGGGTCAGTACCTGACCGACGATTTCCCGATCCTCCAGATCGGCCCCAACCCGACCGTCGACATGTCGACGTGGCGCTTCACGCTGCGCGAGGGGTCCCGGCCGATCAAGGCGTGGAACTGGGCGGAGTTCGAGGCGCTGCCCCGCACGACTTGGCGCGGCGACATCCACTGCGTCACCAAGTGGTCGAAGTTCGACACGACCTGGGAGGGCGTCAGCTTCGACGACATCCTGGCCGATGCCGGGATCGCGGCGCCGACCGGCTACCTTCTGGCGGAATCCCACGACGACTACACCACGAACGTGCCGGTGGCCGACCTCGTGGGCGGCCGCGCCCTGGTGGCGACGCGCTACGAGGGCCAGCCGATCCATCCGGATCACGGCGGCCCGGCGCGGCTGTTCGTGCCGCATCTCTACTTCTGGAAGAGCGCCAAGTGGGTGAAGGGCCTCCGGTTCACCCAGACCGACACGGCCGGCTTCTGGGAGCTGCGCGGCTACCACATGTACGGGGATCCCTGGCGTGAGCAGCGCTACATCGGTGACTGAGGCGGTTCCTGAGGTGGTGACTGGCGCAGTGACGGACACAGTGACTGACCCGGCGTTCGAGCCCATCGTCTTCCGCTGGCACGAGGCGGAGATCACCGCGATCGCGCCGGTCACGCCGCACGTGAGGAGCGTCCGCCTTCGCTGCGGCCTCGCCGAGTCCTACCGGGCCGGACAGCACGTCGATGTCCGGCTCACCGCAGAGGACGGCTACCAGGCGCAGCGGAGCTATTCCATCGCCTCGGCGCAGGACGGCAGCGGCACCCTGGAGCTGATGATCGAGGCCCTGCCGGACGGCGAGGTCTCGGGCTGGTTCTCGCACTGCGCCGAGGTCGGCGACCGGGTCGAGCTGCGCGGGCCAATCGGCGGCTCGTTCTCCTGGGACGGGACCGACGGCGGGCCGCTGCTCCTCGGCGGCGGCGGGTCCGGCGTGGTGCCGCTCCTGGCGATGCTGCGGCGGCGGGCGCAGCACTGGCGGGCGATCCCGGCGGCGCTGATCTACTCGGCCCGCACCCGCGCGGAGGCGATCGCGGTCGCCGAGCTGGAGCGGCTCGCCGAGACGGATCCCAACTTCTCCCTGCATCTCGCCACGACGCGCGAGCCCGGCGGCAAGCGGATCGACGCGCACCTCGTCGCCGACGCGCTGGCGCGGATCGGGGCGCCCGGGAAGGTTTTCCTCTGCGGCTCGAACCGGTTCGTGGCCGCGGCCTCGGACCTGATCCTGGCGCAGGGCGTCGCGCCGGGCCTGATCCGCACCGAGCGCTTCGGCGCCTGAACGAGGCCAGGCGCTTTCCGGTCGAGGATCTCGGCTCTGTCGTCGTTGCGAGCGGAGCGACGCAATCCGGAGTGCGCCACGTTCTCCAACGTCGCGCCGCCCCGGGTCGCTTCGCTGCGCTCGCGACGACGGAGCGGGTTGCACCGACCGAAGCGTTCCGCCGGAAGCCGAATCAGGGGCTGAAGATCAGCACGAGGTAGACGAAGAACAGCACGAGGTGCACCGCGCCCTCCAGCACGGTGGTGCGCGAGCCCGAGAAGGTCTGGGCGCTGAGGATCAGCGTCACGGCCAGCAGGGTCATCTCGGTCGGCTTGAGGCCGAGCACCACGGTCTGGCCGGTGAGCAGCCCGATGGTCAGGATCGCCGGCACGGTGAGGCCGACCGTGGAGGTGGCCGCCCCCAGGCACAGGTTGATCGCCCGCTGGAGCTCGTTGCGGGCCACCGCCTTGAGCGCCGAGATCCCCTCCGGCGTGAACACGATGGCGGCGATCAGCACGCCGCCCAGCGCCGTCGGCGCGCCGAGCGCCGCGATGCCGTGGTCGAGGATCACCGCGAGGCTCTTGGCCAGGATCACGATCGGCAGGACGTTGGCGAGCAGCAGGCAGACATGCTTGGCGACGCTGCCGCCCGAGACCGGATCCGCGCCGTGCGGCGGCTCCGTCGCCTCGGGTATCTCCGCGTCGATGAAGAACTCGCTGTGGCGCCCGGTCTGGATCAGCAGGAACACGCCGTAGAGGGCGAGGGTGAACACCGAGAACGTGACCGCCTGAAGCGTCGTCAGGGTCCCGTCGCTGGTGGAGCTGGTGAAGTTGGGGATGATCAGCGCGATGGTGGTGAGCGGGATGATCACCGCCATGAAGGCCGAGGCGCCCTGGAGGTTGTAGCGCTGCTGGTGGTGGCGCAGGCCGCCGACCAGGAGACCCAGCCCGACCACGCCGTTCAGCACGATCATCAGCACCGCGAACATCGTGTCGCGACCGAGGGTCGGCGCGTCCTTGGCCGACAGCATCACGGCGGAGATCAGCGCCACCTCGATGATGACGATCGCCAGCGTCAGGACCAGCGTCCCGAGGGGCTCGCCGAGGCGGTGTGCCAGTTCCTCGGCCTCGTGCACCACGCCGAAGGCGGCCCAGACGATCACGGCGAGCAGCCACGCGAACAGGCCCCCCGCGAACAGGGGCTGAGACAGGTCCCCGAGCCAGTCCTTGCCGAACCACGTGAAGGCGAGAACCGTCGCCCAGGCTACCGCCACCCGCAGGGCTGCCATCATGATGAACGTGTACTCCGCTCGGTTCGCGTCGGGCCTCGACGTGCGCGATTCACGGGAGCCTTAGCAGGTCGTCGGACGAGTGTCGGCGTCGACGGCCGATCGGCCGCGGGTCCATTCGCGCGCCGATGAGGCGTGCCGGATCCCGGATCGAGCGCGCGCAACCGCCCCATGCTGCGACGGGAGTGGTCAGTCGGCCCGGTTGGCGTTACCTTCCAGGCACCCGAATAAAGTCCGGCGCCTGATTCCCCCGCCGCGCGATGGCGCGCTGCCGGGCGCGGCACGGCCGTTGAGAGTTCCCGAAGCTTGCCTTTCCCGACCCTGCCCGCCCCCCTCGCGCGGGCCCTGAGCGACCGCGGCTACGCCGACCCGACGCCGGTCCAGGCCGCCGTGCTGGAAGCCGCCGCCGGCTCCCGCGACCTCCTCGTCTCGGCCCAGACCGGGTCCGGCAAGACCGTGGCCTACGGCCTCGCCATGGCCAGCATGCTGATCGGGGAGGCCGAGCATCTGCCGCCCCCGGCGGCGCCCCTCGCCCTCGTGATCGCCCCGACCCGGGAACTCGCCCTGCAGGTCCAGCGGGAGCTGTCCTGGCTCTATGGGCCGGCCGGAGGCCGTGTCGCGGCCTGCGTCGGCGGCATGGATCCGCGCCGGGAGAGCCGGATGCTCGCGGACGGCACCCACATCGTGGTCGGGACGCCGGGCCGCCTGCGCGATCACCTCGAGCGCCGCAACCTCGACCCGACGGCGCTGCGCGCCGTGGTCCTCGACGAGGCGGACGAGATGCTCGATCTCGGCTTCCGCGAGGACATCGAGTTCATCCTCTCGGCGACGCCCGCGGAGCGGGCCACCTACCTGTTCTCCGCGACCCTGCCGAAGGCGATCGAGACGCTGGCCGAGCGCTACCAGCGCGGGGCCCTCCGGCTCGCGATCAAGGGCGAGACCAAGGGCCACGCCGACATCGCCTACCGCGCGGTGCGGATCATGCCGCGAGAGACCGAGCACGTGGTGCTCAACCTTCTGCGCGAGGCGGACGCCAAGACCGCGATCGTCTTCTGCAACACCCGCAACGCCGTCCGGCACCTCCAGGCAAGCCTGACCGAGCGGGGCTTCTCGGTGGTGGCGCTCTCGGGCGAACTGGGGCAGGGTGAGCGCAACGCCGCCCTCCAGGCCCTGCGCGACGGCCGCGCCCGCGTCTGCGTCGCCACCGACGTGGCCGCCCGCGGCATCGACCTGCCGTCGCTCAGCCTCGTCATCCACGCGGATCTCCCGCACGACGCCGAGGTCATGCAGCACCGCAGCGGCCGCACCGGCCGTGCCGGCCGCAAGGGCACCTCGGTGCTGCTGATCCCCAATTCCCGGCGGCGCCGGGCCGAGCAGATGTTCGCCATCGCCAAGGTGAGCCCCGAATGGTCGGGGCCGCCCTCGGCCGACGAGATCCGCCGGCTCGACGGCGAGCGCATGCTCTCCGACCCGCTCTTCGCCGAGCCGCCGGCCGAGGAGGACGTCGCGCTGGCCGAGACGCTGCTCGCCGGCAAGAGCCCGGAGGAGCTCGCCGCGCTCCTGGCCCGCGTGTACCGCACCCGCCTGCCGGCCCCGGAGGAGGTCAGCGATCCGGGCGAGGGCCGCGCCCCCCGCGGCGAGCGTCCGCCCTACGACCCGATGGACCCGGAGCGGATCGCCGCCATGGGCCCGGCGGTCTGGTTCCGGCTGAACCTCGGCCGCCGCGACAACGCCGATCCGCGCCGGCTGCTGCCGATGCTGACCCGTCGGGGCGGGATCGGGCGCCAGGAGATCGGCGCCATCCGGATCTTCGACCGCGAGACCAAGTTCGAGGTGCGGGGCAACGCGGCCGCGCGCTTCGCCGAGGCTTTCGCCCGCAACGGCTCGCCGGAGATCCAGGTCGAGGCGCTCGCGGGCGACGGGGCGCCGGCCGAGCGCAGGGGCCCGCCCGCCGGGCCGAAGGGATTCGCGAGCCCGCGGGCCGGCAAGCACCAGCGCAAGGCCGAGCGCACCGGGCCGAAGGGCGACAAGGCCGGGCGCCAGACGGGCCGGGCCTGAGCGCCGAGCCCGATAACCGTGCGGCCCCGCTATCGGGGCCGCCGCAGCGGATCAGAAGACGTTCTTGACGGCGTCGCCGAGGGCGTCGACGCTCTCCTTCAGCTTCCGCCCGGCCGGCGCCAGGGACGGGAGCTTGATGCCGAGCACCTCGGTGTCCTCAGCCTCGGCGGGCTCCGCCTGGGCAACGGTCGCGGCGGCGCCCTTCGCCTTGTCGGCGGTCCGCGTCGGCGCGGGCGTTTGGCGGGTCGCCGCCTTGGGCGCGGGCTTCTCGGGGCGCTCGATCTTCTCGGCGCGCTCCGTCCTCTCCGATTTCCCGGAGCGCTCCGTCTTCTCGGCCCGCTCCTTCTTCTCGGGACGCTCGGCCTTCTCCGCGCGCTCCGTGCTCTCCGCCACCGGCTTCGGCGCGGCCGGCTCGACGAGCTCGCGGGCCCGGACCGTCTCGGAGGCGCGGGGCGTCTGAAGCGCGGCCGTGCGGACCGGCGCCAGCGGCGCGACTTCCCGCGCGGCCGCGACCGGCGTGACGGGCGTCGGAACCGGGATGCGCTGCGTCGGCGCGACGGGGGCGGCGGCGACCTTCGCGGGCTGCGGGGCCGCCGGCCGCGGGGCGTCGGGCGCGGGCGGCGTCGGCGTGATCGCCGCGAACGCCTCCGGCAGCGACACCATCCTGAGCGCCGGTGTCTCCGGCTTGGCGGGCTGCGCCGGGGCAGCCGCCGCCTGGACGGAGCCCTTGATGGCGGGCAGCCCGTCCTTCAGCTCCGGCCAGTCCGCGGCCTGCCGAGACGCGACGATCTTCACGGGGGTCGGCGCCGCCAGGCCGGCCATCACCGTCGAGGCGGCGACGCCGAAGCCGACCAGCGCGCTCGCGCCGGCCACGCTGAACAGCGCGACCTTGAGGTTCAGCGACGGCCCGGGCTTGGCCGACGGCGTCCGGTCAGGCCGGGTCTCGGACGGGTCGAGGTTGAGATCGATCATAGGCCGGGGTCTCTGACACGATACACGCCGCGCGCGACCGGGCTCCCCTTCACCGGCCGCCACACTCCGAGGATTCGAAGGTGGTTCGACTCTGGTGGCGATAGAGGAGCTGCAATACGGCGCAATGATGTCGGTCCGAATTGCCTGCCCAGCCAGTCCTGGCGCGGCTATCCACAAGATTACGCCACGCCGCTTAAGAATCGGTGTTCGCCCCGTCCGCTGCACTGGGGGCGGGGCGGCCTGAGCACGTCCGGGTCGCCACTCCGCCGGCCGCCCGCGGCGGGCGCCATGGACTTCGCCGGCGCGGTCGCTATGCGTCAGCGCGTGGATACCCGCCCGAACCTGTCCCCGCGTACCGAGACGGCCGAAGCGCCGGACGCTCCCCGGCTCCGCCGCTGGCCCTGGTCGGCGTGGTCCACCCGCGCGCGGCTCGTCGCGGTGGTCCTGCTCATCGACGCCTTCGCGGCCGTGATCTCATGCGCGGTCATCGTCCTGAACGCCCGGTCGGCCGTGCGCGTCGAGACCCGCGCGTCGCTCGCGACCGTCGAGTCGCTGGTGGCCGACACGATCCGCCTGTCCGACACCGCCGCGCCCGACACGCTGCTCCAGACCCTCGACCTGCGCTTCAAGGTCCTCCGGCACGTCCGGGTCGCGGTGCTCGACGCGGACGGCGACGAGGTCGGCCGGCCGCTGCCGCCGCCGCGCGCCGACCGGGAGGCGCCGCGCTGGTTCGCCGACCTGATCATGCCGCCGATCGAGCGCCACGCCCTTCCGATCGTCGTCAACGGGCGGCGGCTCGGCACGGCGCAGATCACCACGCAGCCGATGGACGAGATCGACGAGATCTGGGGCTACGCCCGGGCGCTCTCGCTGACCACCCTGGCGATCAACGCCGCGATGCTGATCGCGCTCTACATCGCGCTGGGCCGGATCCTCGCTCCGCTGCGGCGGCTCGGCGCCGGCCTGACCCAGCTGGAGCACCACGACTACACCGCCCGCCTGGAGCCGCCCGGCGCCCGGGAGCTGGCCGTGATCGCCGAGCGGTTCAACAAGGTCGCCGAGGCCCTGGGCGAGGTCCGGGCCGCCAACGGCCGCCTCAACCGCCAGCTCCTGACCGCGCAGGACGACGAGCGCCGCCGGACGGCCCTGGAGCTGCACGACGAGTTCGGCCCGTGCCTGTTCGCCCTGGAGGCCAACGCCGCCTCGATCGGCCGCATCGCCTCCGGCGCGGCCGAGCCGAGCCGCGAGAAGCTCGCCGCCCGGGCGGCCGAGATCAGCGCGATCGTCGGGCAGGTCCAGACCGTCAACCGGGAACTCCTGAACCGCCTGCGGCCGCACGGCCTCGGGCAGGCGCCCCTGGCGACCTGCCTCGACCTGCTCCTGCGCGGCTTCGGGCAGCGCCATCCCGGCATCACCTTCGCGGGCCGCTTCGACGGGCTGGCCCGGGGCTACGGCGACCTCGTGGACCTCACGGTGTTCCGCTGCGTTCAGGAGAGCGCCACCAACGCCGTGCGGCACGGCGCCGCGACCCGGGTGGAGGCCGAGGCGGCCGAGACCGGCGGCCGGATCGACCTCACCATCCGCGACAACGGCACCGGAATCCCGCCGGAACACGGTACCGGGCTCGGTCTGTCGGGAATGCGCGAGCGCGTGGAGGCCCTCGACGGCACCTTCGCCCTTGACAATGCCGGCCCCGGGGCGATCGTCCGGATCACGATCCCCGTTCCGCCCGACCGGGGCGACGAGAACAACACCGCGCCGAGCGCATGAACGCCATCGCATCCCAGATCGACGCCGCCGCCACGCGCCTGCCGGTTCTCGTCATCGATGATCACCCCATCGTCCTGCAGGGCTGTCGACGCGTGCTGGAGGATTCCGGCGTCGAGACCATCGCGGAGGCGACGACCGTCGTCGGCGGCTACCGGATCTTCCACCGGCTCCGCCCGCCGGTCGTGATCTGCGACCTGACCTTCCAGGGCAGCGGCATGGCCGGGCTCGGCCTGATCCGGCGGATCCGGGCGGTCGCGCCCGAGACGCGCATCCTGGTCTTCAGTATGCACAACGACCCGGTGATCGTCGCCCGCGCCCTCGAGGCGGGGGCCCTGGGCTACGTCCTCAAGGACCACGCCTCGGCCGAGCTGTTCGAGGCCTTCGCCAAGGTCCGCGTCGGCGAGGTCTACCTCGATCGGCGCCTCGCCACCGAGGTGGCGATGCTGCGCGCCGACGCCCGCCGCGCGCCGGAATCGCAGCTGACCCCCCGCGAGCAGCAGATCCTGGCGCGCCTCGCGCAGGGCCGCTCCTACGGAGCCATCGCGGCCGACCTGTCGGTGAGCTACAAGACCGTGACGAACGCCTGCTCGCAGATGCGCCAGAAGCTCGGCGTGCGCACCCTCGCCGAGCTGATCCACGTCGCCGTCACCCACGCGCAGCGGCAGGGCTAAGCCGTGGCATCCCCCGGACCTGACGACGCCTTCTCCCGGGAGGCCTGGGCGCGCAACGCCGCCGCCTACGAGACCATCCGGTCGATGCCGTTCAACGCCGAGCTCGCCGCCGGCACGCTGCCGCAAGACCGGTTCCGGCACTACATCGTGCAGGACGCGCACTACCTGATCGGCTTCGGCCGGGCGCTGAGCCTCGCCGCCGCGAAGGCGCCGGATCCGGACACGATCGTGCAGTTCTCCCGCGCTGCGCAGGAGGCGATCGTGGTCGAGCGCGCCCTCCACGGCGGCTTCTTCCGCGACTACGGCATCGGGCCGGACACCTTCGCGGCCACGCCCCTGACGCCGGCCTGCGACCACTACGTCAGCTACCTCACGGCCACCGCCTACGCCGAGCCCTACGCGGTGGTCTGCGCGGCCCTGCTGCCCTGCTTCTGGATCTACAAGGCGGTCGGCGACGACATCTTCGCCCGCGCGGCGCCCGACAACCCGTATCGCGCCTGGATCGACACCTACGCGGGCGACGATTTCGCCGCGGCGGTCGCGGCCATGATCGCCGCCACGGACTGCGCGGTGCGGGGCGCGTCGGAGGCCGAGCGCGCGCGGATGCACCGGGCGTTCACGCAGGCCACCCGGCTCGAGTGGCAGTTTTGGGACAGCGCCTACCGCGACGCGGCCTGGGCCCTGTGACCCGCCCGGCGCGCCCGTGACCGCGCCGGACGCCAGCCGCCGCGATCTCGTCGCCGCCGCGCTCGCCGCCGCCCTGGTCGCGCCGCTCCGTCCGGCCCTGGCCGCCGCCGCCGGCGATCCGGCGCCGATCCCGCCGGATCGTCCCGTCCGGATCGCCATGCTGGTCTATCCGGGCCTGACCGCGCTCGATCTCGTGGGGCCGCAGACCTTCCTCGCCGGCCTCGCGCCCGGCAACCTCCACCTCGTCGGCGCGGAGCCCGGGCCGGTGACGAGCGACACCGGCCTCGTCCTGGTGGCGACCCACGGCTTCGCGACCTGCCCGGCGGATCTCGACGTCCTGTTCGTCCCCGGGGGCGACGGCACCCCCGCCCAGATGGGCAACGCGGCGCTCCTCGCCTTCCTGCGCGACCGCGCTGCCCGGGCCGGCTGGATCGCCAGCGTCTGCACCGGATCGCTGATCCTCGGCGCGGCGGGCCTGCTGCGCGGCTACCGCGCGACGTCGCACTGGAGCGTGCGCGACGCGGTGCTGCCGCTCCTGGGCGCCCGGCCGGTGGCCGAGCGCGTCGTCTTCGACCGCGACCGCGTCACCGCGGCCGGGGTCTCGGCGGGGCTCGATCTCGGGCTGGCGCTCGCCGCGCGCCTGCGCGGGGATTCCTACGCCCGCACCGCGCAGCTCGTCGCCGAGTACGCCCCGGCGCCGCCCTTCCGCGCCGGCACGCCCGCCGAGGCCGGGTCCGCGACCGTCCGGGCGGCCGAGGCGATCCTCGCGCCGCTGGTGACGGGGGCGGAGGCCGCAGCGCGCCGGTGAGCGCCGCGCCGGCGATGCAACCGGGCCACGGTCCGGCGCGACGTGCGGCGGCGTGCTTGACGGCGCGCCGCCGGGGCCCGAACTGTTGCGGTGCACGATCCCCCGGAGCCGCCATGTCCCTGATCGCACGCCTGCGCGCCTACGCGGCCGAGGCTCTCGGCGTCGGCACGCAGGAGACCGTGGACGAGACGCATCTCGCGGCCACCGCGCTCCTCGTCCACGTCGCCCGCGTCGACGGCATCCTGGCGCCGGCCGAGAGCGAGCGCCTCTCGCGCCTCGTGCAGGGCCACTACGCCGACGGTCCGGACGCCGCGCGGGCGCTGATCGAGCGCGCCGCCGCCATGGATTCGGAGGTGCGCGACGTGGCGAGCCTCGTGGAGATGATCCCGCACGAGGCCGATCGGTCCGAGCGCGAGGAGCTGCTGACCATGGCGTGGTCGGTGGCGGCGGCGGACGGCAACGTCGACGAGTTCGAGGAGGCGCTGGTCGAGCGCCTCGGCCGCCTGCTCGGCTTCGACGAGGCCGCCATCGCGGCGGCCCGCCGCAGCGGACAGCAGGGCGTCGCGGCCGCGTAGTCCCGGCCGCCCGCGATGATCGCCAGTCTGGCCCTGATCCTGCTCGCGCAGCTGCTGGGCGAAGCCCTCGCGCGCGGCGCGGGCGTCCCGATCCCGGGGCCGGTGATCGGCATGGGCCTGATGTTCGCGTTCCTGCTGCTGCGCGACAATGCCCGCCTCGGCCTGCCGCGCGTGCTGCCGAAGCCGCTGACCGACGGGACGCTCGAGACGACCGCGCGCGGGCTGCTGATGAACCTGTCGCTCCTGTTCGTCCCCGCGGGCGTCGGCGTCGTCGGCCGCCTCGACCTGCTGCGGGCACAGGGCGCCAAACTGGCCCTCGTGCTGGTCGTCTCGACCGCCCTGTCGCTGCTGGTCACCGTCCTGGTGTTCCGCGCCGTCGCCGCCCTGGTCGAGCGGCGCGGGACCGACGGGGAGCCCTGACGGGTGGCCGGCGACTTCTCGCTCTGGGTCTACCTCGCCAAGACGCCGCTCCTGTGGCTGACGGTGACGCTGACCGCCTACGTCCTGGCGGACCGGATCGCCGCCGTGACCGGTCGGCACCCGATCGCCAACCCCGTCCTCATCACCGTCGTCCTGGTGGGGGCGGTCCTGGCCGTCACCGGCACGCCCTACGGGGCCTATTTCGAGGGCGCGCAGTTCGTCCACTTCCTGCTCGGGCCCGCCACCGTGGTGCTGGCGATGCCGCTCTACGAGCGGCGGGCGACCGTCCTGCGCGCCCTCGCGCCGATGCTGGCGGCCCTCGCCGCCGGCTCGGCCACCACCCTCGCCGTGGTGATCGGCCTCGCGCGCCTCCTCGACATCCCGCAGCCGATCCTCGTCTCGCTGGCCCCGAAATCCGTGACCTCGGGCGTCGCGATGGGCATCGCGGAGGCGCTCGGCGGCGACCCGACGCTCACGGCGATCCTGGTGATCCTCACCGGCATCATCGGGGCGATCCTCGTGACGCCGATGATGAACCTCCTGCGGATCCGCGACATGCGCGCCCGCGGCTTCGCCGCAGGGCTCGCGGCCCACGGCATCGGGACGGCCCGCGCCTTCCAGGTCAGCGAGGTCGCCGGCACCTTCGCGGGCATCGCCATGGGGCTCAACGCCTTCCTGACGGCGATCCTCGCGCCCCTGGCGCTGCACCTGCTGTTCTGAGCACCTGCTGTTCTGTGGCCTCAGGCGTCCAGCCGGTCGGCCACCGCCTCGGCGAGCGACAGGCTGGAGGTCAGGCCGGGGCTCTCGATCCCGAACAGGTGCACGATCCCCGGCAGGCCGTGCTCGGCCGGCCCGTCGATCCGGAAGTCGGCCGCCGCCTCGCCGGGCCCGGTCAGCTTCGGCCGCAGGCCCGCGTAGTCCGGGTACAGCGCCCCGTCGGGCAGGCCGGGCCAGTAGCGCCGGATCGCGCCGTAGAAGGCCTCGGCGCGCGCGGGATCGACCCGGTAGTCGAACCCGTCGACCCACTCCACGTCGGGCCCGAAGCGGGTGCGGCCGGCGAGGTCGAGGGTGAGATGGATGCCGAGGCCGCCGTCGATCCGCGGCGCCGGGTAGATCAGCCGCGAGAAGGCCGGCTTGCCGGTGCAGCCGAAGTAGTTGCCGCGGGCGAGGCGCAGCGTCGGGACGCGCTCGGCCGGGTAGCCCTCCGTGCCGGCGGCCAGGGCCGGGGCGCCGAAGCTCGCGGCGTTGACCACCGCGTCGAAGGCCATCGTGCCGGGCTCGGCGCCGCCGAACGCGGCCCGCCACTGCCCGTCCCGCCGCGTCAGGCCCTCGACCGGGGTGCGCAGGGCGAGCGCGCCGCCGTGATCCTCGATCGCCCCGAGCAGGGCGAGCATCAGCGCGTGGCTGTCGACGACGCCGGTGCGTGGCGAGTGCAGCGCCACCGTGCAGGCGAGATTCGGCTCCAGCTGCCGGGCGGCGCGTCCGTCGAGGAGTTCGAGGCCCGGGACGCCGTTGGCCTCGCCCTGGCGTCGGATCGCCGCGATCTTCTCGGCCTCCGCGTCGTCGGACGCGACGATCAGCTTGCCGCACGCGCGATGCGGGACGCCATGACTCGCGCAAAAGTTGTATAATTGGCGGGCGCCCTCGACGCAGTGATGCGAGCGCTCGGATCCACTCGGGTAGTACATGCCGGCGTGGATCACTTCCGAGCTGCGGGAGGAGACCCCCGTTCCGAAGGCGTCCTCGGCTTCCGCCACGATGACGGCATGCCCGCGCAGCGCGAGTGCCCGCCCGATGGCGAGTCCGACGACGCCGGCTCCGACGACCAGGGCCTCCATGTCTTCGCGTTCTCCAACGCGCCCGGTTGGGCAGGTGAGTCCTCAATACCGCACTTGAGCCGGAACAACGACGCGCCCGTTGATTCGTCGTTGACCCTAAATCTCAATCCTAAGTAGAAATATCGGCGCGATAAATGCGCGGCTCGGTTGTAGCGGCGGCGGACTGGCCCATAATGAGGCCATCCGCCGCCTCCGGCCGAGGCCGAGAACGTCTCAGGGACATGCACCGGCCGTCGGCGGCGAAGAGCCCGACGGAAACCGACGAGAGCCACATCCGAAACACGTAGAATCGAGGTGACGACCATGCAGATGACATCGCCGAGCGTCGAACTCGCCGCAAAGATCCTGAGCGCCTACGTCACGCGCAACAGTGTCCCGGCGGGAACGCTGCCGGACCTGCTCTCCGAGGTACACCGCTCGATCACCGCCCTGGACCAGCCCGCGGAGCCGCAGGTCCGGCGGCCGACCGAGGCGCAGATCCGGGCCTCGATCCGGCCGGACACGCTCATCAGCTTCGAGGACGGCAAACCCTACAAGGCCCTGCGGCGTCACCTGACGATGCGCGGCCTCACGCCCGAGGCCTACAAGGCCAAGTGGGGCTTGCCCGTCGATTACCCGCTGGTCTCGGCGGTCTACAGCGCCCGCCGCTCGACGATCTCCCGCCAGATCGGCGAGGGCCAGCGCCTGCGGATGCAGCAGGCCGCGGAGTAAATGGGCGTCGGTCGCCGGCGCGCGAGCCCGGCGACCGGTCCTCACGGCCAGCCCGGGTTCTGCGCCTCGGCGGCGGCGGTCGCCACTTCTTGGATCAGCAGGGCCACGAGCCCGGACCATCCGGTCTGGTGCGACGCGCCGACCCCGCGGCCGCTGTCACCGTGGTAGTACTCGTAGAACAGGACGTGGTCGCGGAAATGCGGATCCTCCTGCTCGATCCGGCTGTCGCCGTAGACCGGCCTGCGCCCGTCCGGGCGGCGGGTCGAGAGGCTGATCAGCCGCCGTGACAGGTGGGCGGCGATCTCCCGGAGCGCGTAGGTCCGGCCCGACCCGGTCGGCGCTTCGACCCGGAAATCCGGGCCGTAATAGTCGTGGAAGCGGTTCAGCCCGGCGATGAGCAGGTAGTTGACCGGCATCCACACCGGTCCCCGCCAGTTCGAGTTGCCGCCGAACAGCCGCGAGCGCGACTCGGCCGGCTCGTAGGCGAGCCCCAGGTCCCGCCCGTCCCAGGCGAAGCAGAACGGCTCGTCCGCGTAGACGCGGGACACGGCACGCAGCCCGTAATCCGAGAGGAACTCGTTCGGGTCGAGGGCGCGGTGGAGCAGGGCCTTCAGCCGGTGCCCGCGCAGCAGCGACAGCAGCGCCGTCTGGCCCTCGCCGGGCTCGTTCCAGCGCGAGACCAGGGTCGCGAGGTCCGGGCGGTTCTTGAGGAAGAACACCATCCGGCTGCGCAGGGACGGCAGCCGCGCGAGGTCGCACTCGTTGATCACCGCCACCGCGAAGATCGGGATCAGGCCGACCATGGTCCGGGCGCGGATCGGGAGGCGCTGCCCGTCGCGCGTCTCGATGACGTCGTAGAAGAAGCCGTCCGGCTCGTCCCACACGCCCGCTCCCGTGGCTCCGGCGATGAGGAGGAAGTGCTCGAAGAACTTCTCCGCCATGTCCTCGAAGGTCGGGTCGTCGAGCGCCAGCTCGATGGCGATCCGCATCAGGTTCAGCGCGTAGGTCGCCATCCAGGCCGTCGCGTCGGACTGGGTCAGCGTGGCGCCGTCGCCGACCGGCTTCGACCGGTCGAAGATCCCGATATTGTCGAGGCCGAGGAAGCCGCCCTGGAACAGATTGCGGTCGTCGGAATCCTTCCGGTTCACCCACCACGTGAAGTTCAGGGTGAGCTTGTTGAAGATCCGCTTGAGGAAGGCGTGGTCCGGCTGGCCGGTGAGCGCCCGGTCCAGCTCGAACACCCGCCAGGCGGCCAGCGCGTGGACCGGCGGGTTGGCGTCCCCGAAGCCCCACTCGTAGGCCGGCAGCGCGGCGTTCGGGTGGGTGTAGGCTTCGTCGACCAGCAGCAGGAGCTGGTTCTTGGCGAAGTCCGGGTCGATGAGCCCGAACACGATCGCCTGCAGGGCGAGGTCCCAGGAGGCGAACCAGGGATACTCCCAGGCATCCGGCATCGAGATGATGTCGTTGGCGCGCAGGTGCGACCAGTCGCTGTTGCGGCCGTGCCGCCGCTCCGGCGCCGGCGCGGGCTGGGCCGGGTCGCCGGCGAGCCACTCGCGCACGTCGTAATGGTAGAGCTGCTTCGACCAGAGCATGCCGGCGAGCGCCTGCCGCTGCACGAGCCGCATCTCAAGATCGGCGATCGGCGCCTGGAGCGCCCCGTAGAAGTCGTCGGCCTCCCCCTCGCGGGCGGCGAAGACGGCGTCGAAATCCGCGAAGGGCGCGCCCGGCGCGGTCTCGGCGCGCAGGCGCAGGCGCACGGTCCGAGTCTCGCCGGGGCCGAGATGCAGGTCGTAGCGGGCGGCGCACTTGGTGCCGGACAGGGCGTTGACGGCGGCCCGGTCGCCGCCCACGACGCACCGGTCGATCCCGTCCTTGTAGAAGCCCTCGGCGGGGCCGCTGCCGAACAGCCGGTGCGTGTTGGTCTCGTTCTCAGTGAACAGCAGGTCGCCCGCGCCCTCGGCGAAGAACCGGAAGGTCGGCATCTCGGGGTGGCGCGCCCAGACCGAGCCCTCCGACCCGGCCATCAGCTCCGGCTTCGGCGTGCCCTGCTTCCACGACCACGTGTTGCGGGCCCAGAGCTGCGGCAGCAGCGTCAGGGCGGCCGGGTCCGGGCCGCGGTTGGTCGCGGTCACCCGCATCAGGATGTCGTCGGGGGCGGCCTTGGCGTAGGCGATCTCGACGTCGAAGTAGCGGCCCTCGTCGAACAGGCCCGTGTCGAGGAGCTCGAATTCCGGGTCGTCGAGGCCGCGCCGCGCGTTCTCCTCGACCAGGCGCCCGTACGGGAAGGCGGCCTGCGGGTACTTGTAGAGCATCCGCATGAAGGCGTGGGTCGGGATCCCGTCGAGGTAGTAGTAGAGTTCCTTGACGTCCTCGCCGTGGTTGCCCTCCTGGTTGGTCAGGCCGAACAGCCGCTCCTTCAGGATCGGGTCGCGCCCGTTCCACAGCGCCAGGGACAGGCACCAGTTCAGGTGGCGGTCGCCGAAGCCGCCGATCCCGTCCTCGCCCCAGCGATAGGCGCGGGACCGGGCGTGGTCGTGGGGCAGGTAGTCCCAGGCGTCGCCCTTCGGGCTGTAATCCTCCCGCACCGTGCCCCATTGCCGGTCGCTGAGGTAGGGCCCCCAGCGGCGCCACGCCGGATCGGAGCGGGCCTCCACGAGACGGCGGCCCTCGGCGGTCTCGAAGAGGTGCGGCGGCACGCCGTCGGGCTTGGTCATACGCGCGCTGCTCCTGCCCCCGCGGATCCGTACCGGATAAAGCCGCGACGCCGGCAGGGAAAGTCAACGCCCCGCCGCGACCGGATCGCCGCGGGGGATCGCGCGACGCGCGATCACACGATGCGGATCGACAGGTCCGGCAGGCCTTCGATCGAGCCGGCGAGCACGTCCCCGCGGACGACCGCCCCGACATTCTCGGGCGTTCCCGAGAAGACGATGTCGCCCGCCTTCAGCTCGAAGGCCCGCGACAGCTCGGCGATCTGCTCGGCGACCGACCAGATCATGTCCGACAGGTCGGCGTCCTGCCGCACGGTGCCGTTCACGGCGAGCCGGATGCGGCCGCGCGCTGGATGCCCGACCCGGGCGACCGGCAGGATCGGCGTGATCGGCGCGGACTGGTCGAAGCTCTTGCCGATCTCCCAGGGCTTCTTCTGGTTGCCCATGCCGCGCTGGAGGTCCCGGCGGGTCATGTCGAGGCCGGTGGCGTAGCCGTAGACGTGGTCGAGCGCCTGCGCGGCCGGGATGTCGCGACCGCCCGACTTCAGCACGGCGACGAGTTCGATCTCGTGGTGGTAGTTCTGGGTCAGCGACGGGTAGGGATGGTCGGCGACGCCGCCCGCGACGACCTGTACGGCATCCGCCGGCTTCTGGAAGAAGAAGGGCGGCTCGCGCGACGGGTCGGAGCCCATCTCGCGGGCGTGGGCCGCGTAGTTCCGGCCGATGCAGTAGATCCGGCGGACCGGGAAGACCTGCGCCTCGCCCAGGATCGGGATGATGGCCTGCGGCAGCGGGAACAGCGGGGCCGGCTGCGCCTCGGCGGCCGCGGCGGGGCCGAGGCCCGCGGCGGCCCCGGCGGCGACCGCCCCGAGCGCGCGGCGTCGACTGATCGTCACCATGGCCGTGTCCCTTCACCGCGATCCGCGCGGCGCAAGCGGGCGATACGACCGGGCGGGGCCGGCCGCCAGCGGATCCGCGGCCGGGATGGAGAGGCTCAGGCGGTCCGTGTCACCCGGATCCCGTCCGGGGCCGCCGCGACGCGCAGCCTGGTGTAGTCGGCGATGGTGGGATGATTGGTCCTCACCGGCTCGTGATGGGTCGCGGTGACGACCACGACGGCCGCATCCGCGGCCTCGGCCGCCCGGATGCCGGCCGGGGCGTCCTCGAACACGAGGCAGTCCGGCGCCGCGACGCCGAGGCGCCCGGCCGCCAGGAGGAAGCAGTCCGGCGCGGGCTTGCCCCGCGCCACGTCCTCGGCGGCCACCAGAAGGTCGGGGACCGGCATTCCGGCCGCCGCGAGGCGGCGCTCCGCCAGCCGCCGGGGCGCCGAGGTGACGATCGCCCAGCGGTGGCGCGGCAGCGCCTCCAGGAAGGCCCGCGCCCCCGGGATCGCCACGATGTCGTCGACATCCGCCATCTCGGCCTCGGTGATCGCGGCCGCCTCGGCCACGGGATCGACGCCCGGCAGGTTCAGCCGCCGGATGGTCTCGACCGATTGCACGCCGTGGATCGTCGGCAGGAAGGACGCCGCGTCGAGGCCGTGCGCCTCGGCCCAGCGCGACCAGATCCGCTCCGCGGAGGCGATCGAGCTGATGATCGTCCCGTCCATGTCGAACAGGAGCGCCGCCAGGGGGCGCGACGGGAGGGCTGACTCGGGCATGGGCGAGGGCTAGGCCGGCGCCGCCGTCTCGGCAACCGGCCCGCGCGCATGGCCGCGTCTCGCGCGTGGCCGGGCCTCCGGGACGCCTTCGCCCGCGGTCGCCGCGGGCCCGCCCGCTTCACGGGCCGGTGCCTTTGGTGTAGCGCGGGGGCAATCCCGGGCCGTCGGCGGCCCTGCAGAAGCGAATATCGACCGACCATGCCGAGCCGCATCGACGCCACCTTCGCCCGCGCCCGCGCGGAGAACCGGTCCGTCCTCGTCACCTACGTGATGTCCGGCGATCCCGATCCCGCGACCTCGCTCGAGGTCCTGAAGGCGCTGCCGGGCGCCGGCGCCGACATCCTGGAATTCGGCCTGCCGTTCACCGACCCGATGGCGGACGGCCCGGCGATCCAGGCGGCCGGCCTGCGGGCGCTCAAGGCGGGCCAGACGGTGTCGGGCACCCTCGACCTCGTGCGCCGCTTCCGCGCCGGCAACGACACCACGCCAATCGTGCTGATGGGGTACTACAACCCGATCCACACCTACGGCGTCGACCGCTTCCTCGACGACGCGCTGGCGGCCGGCGTCGACGGGCTGATCGTCGTCGATCTCCCGCCCGAGGAGGATTCCGAGCTGTGCCTGCCGGCCCTCGGCAAGGGCCTCGCCTTCATCCGCCTCGCCACCCCGACCACCGACGAGCGGCGCCTCCCGGCCGTCCTCGCGAACACGGCGGGCTTCGTCTACTACGTGTCGATCACCGGCATCACCGGGACGGCGACCCCGGATTTCGGCAAGGTCTCCGAGGCGGTCGCCCGCATCCGCCGCCACACCGAGCTGCCCGTCGTCGTGGGGTTCGGCGTCAAGACCGGCGCCCACGCGGCGGCGATCGCCGAGGGCGCCGACGGCGTCGTGGTCGGCTCCGCGCTCGTGGACGCCCTGGTGCGCTCCCTCGACGGCGAGGGCCGGGCGCAGGGCGGAAGCGTCGAGGCCGTGACGGAGCTGGTGCGAGAACTCGCCGCGGGCGTGCGGTCGGCGGGCGTCGGGCGGGCCGCCTGACGGGCGGACCGGGCACCCCTGGCGGCGGAGCGCGCCGCACCTGATATCTGCGCGGGCTTGAAGCGGACGGACGCAAGTCGATGGTCGAACCGATGAACTGGATCTCGGAGGTGGTGCGCCCCCGGATCAAGACCTTGTTCAAGCGCGAGACGCCCGAGAATCTCTGGGTCAAGTGCCCGGACACGGGTCAGATGGTGTTCCACAAGGAGGTGGAGGCCAATCACTGGGTCATTCCCGGTTCCGAGCATCACCTGAAGATGGGCGCCCAGGCGCGCCTGAAGATGATGTTCGACGAGGGCACGTGGATCGACGTGGCCCTGCCCGAGGTCACGCCCGACCCGCTGAAGTTCCGCGACGAGAAGCGCTACGTCGACCGGCTCAAGGAGGCCCGGGCCAAGACCGGCCTGCAGGACGCGTTCAAGATCGGCTTCGGCCGGGTCGGCGGCCTGCCGATGACGCTGGCCGCGCAGGAATTCGGCTTCATGGCCGGGTCGCTCGGCATGGCGGCGGGCGAGGCCTTCGTGCGCGGCGCCGAGACGGCGCTGGAGAAGCGCACGCCCTACGTGCTGTTCGCGGCCTCCGGCGGCGCGCGCATGCAGGAGGGGATCCTGTCGCTGATGCAGATGCCGCGGACCACCGTGGCGGTGCGCCGGCTCAACGCGGCCCGGCTCCCCTACATCGTGGTGCTGACGAACCCGACCACGGGCGGCGTCACCGCCTCCTACGCGATGTTGGGCGACGTCCACCTCGCCGAGCCCGGCGCGCTGATCTGCTTCGCGGGACCGCGGGTGATCGAGCAGACGATCCGCGAGAAGCTGCCCGACGGCTTCCAGCGGGCGGAGTACCTGCGCGAGCACGGCATGGTCGATCAGGTGGTCCACCGGCACCAGCTCAAGGAGACGATCACGCGTCTCTGCAGCCTCCTGACCAACGCGGCCCAGGCCGGCGCGCCGGCCGCGGCCTCCGAGGCGGCCTGAGCCCGGCGATGGCCTCGTCCGACGCCCTGATGGCGCGCTTCCTGGCGCTCCACCCCCGCACCATCGACCTGTCGCTCGGCCGCATCGAGCGGCTGCTCGCGCGGCTCAACCATCCCGAGCGCCGCCTGCCGCCCGTGATCCACGTGGCCGGCACCAACGGCAAGGGCTCGACCATCGCGTTCATGCGGTCGATCCTGGAGGCCGGGGGCCTGGCCGCCCACGTCTACACCTCCCCGCACCTCGTCCGCTTCCACGAGCGGATCCGCATCGGCGGGATCGGCGGCGGGCATTTCGTGGACGAGGACCGGCTGGCCGACGCCTTCGCGCGCTGCGAGAGCGCCAATGCCGGCGAGCCGATCACGATGTTCGAGATCACCACGGCCGCGGCGTTCCTGCTCTTCTCGGAGAGCCCGGCCGACGTGCTGCTCCTGGAGGTCGGCCTCGGGGGCCGGCTCGACGCCACCAACGTCATCGACCGGCCGGCCTGCGCGGTGGTGACGCCGATCGGCCGCGACCATGCCGAGTATCTCGGCGACACGGTCGAGTCGGTCGCGACCGAGAAGGCCGGGATCTTCAAGCGCGGCTGCCCGGCGGTGATCGCCGCCCAGGACTACGCCGAGGCCGACGCCGTCCTCTGCCGGCGCGCGGAAGCCCTCGGGGCCGGGCCCGTGCTGGTGGGCAACCAGGACTTCTCCGTGCACGAGGAGCGCGGCCGGCTCGTCTACCAGGACGAGACCGACCTGTTCGACCTCCCGCGGCCGCGCCTCGCCGGGCGTCACCAGCTGGTCAACGCCGGAACCGCGATCACCGCGCTGCGCGCCGCCGGGTTCGGCGACATCGGGATCGCGGCCCTGGAGCGGGGCCTGACCGAGGTCGAGTGGCCGGGCCGGCTGCAGCGCCTCGGCCGGGGCCGGCTGGCCGCCCAGCTCGATCCCGGCACCGAGCTGTGGCTCGACGGCGGTCACAACATCGACGGCGGCCGGATCCTCGCGGCCGCCATGGCGGATCTCGGCGAGAAGAGCGACGTGCCGCTCGTCCTCGTGGTCGGCCTGCTCGGCACGAAGGACGCCGACGGGTTCCTGCGCAACTTCGTGGGCCTGGCCCGGGCCCTGGTGGCCGTCCCGATCACCGGGACCATGGCCGCGCGCCCGGCCGAGGAGGTGGCCCGGATCGGCGAGGATGTCGGCCTCAAGACCTACGCGGCGCCGAGCATCGAGGCGGCCCTCGCCCTCGTGCGGGACATCGCCTTCGAGCGCCCGCCGCGAATCCTGATCTGCGGATCGCTCTACTTGGCCGGCATGGTTCTCGCCGCCAACGACACGCCGCCGGTCTGAGTCGTCTCCAGTCTGGGAGCGCCGCGCGCGGCCGCTGTATCAAGTGGCCGGAAACCGGAGACCTGTGAAATCCGGATTCTGCATTCGAAAATCCGTCGAATCGCCGCAATCGCCCGGACGGACACCCGTCCACGGCCACGCTTTCCTCCCGCTGTGGCAGCTAAGCTACATCCTCGCGGGGCCCGATCGCATAGTTTCACCGGCGATCGGGCTTATGCTGGGGATCACAGTAATGAAGAAGCTTCTCACCTCTCTCGCGGCGTTCACCGCGCTCACGGCCGCCGCTTCGGCCGCCGACCTGCCGCGCCGCGCCGCGCCGCCGCCGGTGTTCACCCCCGTTCCGGTGTTCACCTGGACCGGCGCCTACTTCGGTATCAACGCCGGCTACGCGTTCGACGCCAGCAGCAACTCCACCCGCGGCTTCGTCCAGACGCCCGGCAACCCGGTCGCTCTGGTTCCGGGCGGTCTCGTCCCCTACCAGGCCCTGCTGCCGAACGGCTCGTCGCTGGTCTACAGCAACGACAGCCGTGAGGGTTTCTCGGGCGGTGGCCAGGTCGGCTACAACTGGCAGCTGACCCCGGGCTCCGGCGCCGTGATCGGCTTCGAGGCTGACGCCCAGTACCTCGACTTCGGCCGTCGCGCCCGCTTCGCCACCAACGCCGTGGCGATCAACCCGGGCTTCATCCCGGTCAACGGCACGCTCAACACCATCGACTTCTTCGGCACCGTCCGCGGCCGTCTCGGCTGGGCCTTCGACCGGACCCTCGTGTACGCCACCGGCGGTTTCGCCTACGCCACCGGCACGGATGACGGCGCTCGCGTCGGCCTGCAGAACTTCGCCGGCCGCCGGAACGACTTCAAGACCGGCTGGACGGTCGGCGGCGGTGTCGAGTACGCCCTGCCCACCGACTCGTTCCTGAACTTCTTCCGCTCTTCGGCCGTCACGCTGAAGGTCGAAGGTCTGTACGTGAACCTCGACAACAACAACGGCCGCGCCCAGGCGCCGCTGGTTGGTGCTGCGATCTCCCCGGTCGGCCTCGTGCCGGTGTACTCGCTCGCCGGCGCCAGCCGGAACGAGAACGCCTTCGCCG
Organism: Methylobacterium sp. 275MFSha3.1; assembly: GCF_900108435.1. Taxonomy (NCBI): domain Bacteria; kingdom Pseudomonadati; phylum Pseudomonadota; class Alphaproteobacteria; order Hyphomicrobiales; family Methylobacteriaceae; genus Methylobacterium; species Methylobacterium sp. 275MFSha3.1. The sequence continues at coordinate 85,981 of NZ_FNWP01000011.1, forward strand.
TCGTCCGCGCCGGCCTGAACTACAAGTTCGGCTCGTACTGAGACGGAATACGGGATCCCGGGCCAACCACCGGGATCCCGAAATAAAAAACTTGGGCTCGAAACCGAGAAAGCCCGGCCTCGCGGCCGGGCTTTCTTTTTGTCGTTCGGAACCGTGTGGCCGGTTCAGGCGGTCTGGGCGCCGATCCAGCGCGACAGGTCGCCCTTCGGGGCGGCGCCGACCTTCTGGTCCACGCGCTCGCCGTTCTTGAAGAGCAGCAGCGTCGGGATCGAGCGGATGCCGTACTGGGCGGCGATCTGCGGATTCTCGTCGACGTTGACCTTGGCGATCTTCACCTTGCCCTGCAGGTCGGTCGCGATCTCCTCGAGGGCCGGGCCGATCTGACGGCAGGGGCCGCACCACTCCGCCCAGAAATCCACCACGACGGGCTCGGCGGACTTGAGAACGTCCTGCTCGAAGCTCGCGTCGGTTACTTTCACCGTCGCCATAACGTCACCTTTCGGAATCCGCCGCCCGTCGGGCGGCGTCGAACGGGCAGAGGCCCGCGCGGTCCGGTCAGAATTGGCGACGGCCCGGCGCCCGGTCAAGAAGTCCGGTCGCCGGGGGAGGGCGGGGGTGCCCGGGACGCACGGCTCTCTCGGTGAATCGCCGCGCCGCGACGTGCGCTGGCGCATGCGGACCGCTTCCGGGCACGCGCCCCGGGGCAAGGGTCACGCCTCGATCCCGATCCGGTCCAGGGCCGTCGCGACGTCGTCGGAATCGAGGGCGCGGATCACCGGCCCCGAGGTCCAGACGAGAATCGGCCGGATCGTCCGGCCCGGGTAGATCTGCGCGAGGAGGCGCGCGTAGAGGGCGATCTGGCCGGCCTCCGCGGCGGGCAGCGGCGCGCCGGGCTCGGGCGGGCGCCCGGTCTTGAAGTCGGCGAGGTGCACCGTGTCCGCCGTCACGGCGAGGCGGTCGACGCGCCCCTGGACCACCCTCTCTGCCCCGCCGGCACGGACACGCCCCGACAGCGCCACCTCCGCGCGGGCGTCCCGGGCGAAGAGCGGCGCGAGGTCGGGGGCGTCGATGATCCGGAGGACCGACCGGACGATCGCGGGGGCGGCCGCGCGCGGCAGACCGGGCGCCCGGGCCTGCACGAAGGCGCGCCCGGCCGTCTCCCGGCGGTCCGGCTCGACCCGAGGCAGGTGCTGCAGCAGGGCGTGGGTGAGGATCCCGCGGCGCCGGGCCTGCGCGTCGGCGAGGCGCGGCGGCGGCACGCGCGTTCCGTCCGCCGCCTGCAGGGCGCCGGACGGGTTCAGGGCCTCGGAGGTCGGTTCCGGCGGCACCGGGCCGCGCAGCCAGTCGGGCTCCGGCCCGGCCTCCGCTCTGGCCGACGCGGCACCCGCGGCGGGGGCGGGATCCGGCGGGGCGCCGTCCTGCCAGAGGGTCGCGGGCCCGTAGGGGAGTTCCAGCGCCCGGCCGGCGCCGAGTGCCGCCTCCAGGCCGGCCTGGATCATCCGGCACCACGCCGCCTCGGTCTCGCGCTCGTGGCCGCGGAAGGGCGCCACGATCAGCCGGTCGGCCGCGCGGGTCATGGCGACGTAGAGCAGGCGGTTGTGCTCCTGCCGGGCCTTGGCGAGCAGGGCCGCCCGCGCCGCGTCGGTGGCGGCACAGTCCTGCGTCCGCCCGCCCGACCAGACCGGCGGCAGGGCGATCTCCGTCGCCGGGAGCGGCAGGAGGGGCGGGTCGTTGCGGCCGAGGGGCTCGCACCCGTCGAGGATCACCACGACCGGCGCCTCCAGGCCCTTGGCGCCGTGGACCGTCATGACCCGGACCTCGTCGCGGCCCGATTCGAGGTCGCGCTTGACCGTGTGGCCGGCCTCGGCCCCGACGTAGCGGGCGAGGAAGCCGCCCAGCGACGGGGCGTCCTCGCCGGTCTCGGCCTGGGCGGCGGCGGCGAGGAACACGTCGATCGCGTCCCCGGCCTCGCCGCCGAGGCGGGCGACCAGCTTGGCCCGGCCGCCCTGCGGCCCGAGGAGCCGGGCGTAGAAGCCGAACGGGCCGTGGAGCCCCGCCAGGGCGATCCAGCCCGACAGCGCCTCGAGCCCGCGCCGCGCGGCCGCGTCGCCCGCCGCGGCGTGGCGGTGCAGGGCATCCTCCAGGGTCTCGGCGAGGTCGCGGCGGGCGGCGATCCGCACGAGGTCGTCGTCGGTGAGGCCGACGAGCGGCGTCTTGAGGGCGGTGGCGAGGGTCAGGTCGTCGGCCGGCAGGAGGCCCGCCCGGCCGGCGGCGACCAGGTCGGCCACCGCGATGTGGGCGGAGACCTCGAGCCGGTCCTGCCCGGCGACCGGGACGCCGAGCCCCTTCAGGGCGCGGATCACCTCCTCGAAGGCGGGCCCGCGCTTCCGGACCAGGATCAGCACGTCCCCGGGGCGCCAGATCCGGCCGGTCGCGTCCCCCGCGGTGGTCCAGGCGCGCACCGCCTGCGCCACCCGGCGGGCGGTGACGATCGCGGGAGCGCTGGTCTCGGGCGCGTCCACGGGGGCGGTCCAGGCATCGGGCTCCGCGGCCGGCTCCGGCTCGGCGATCGGCCACAGCTCGACGGCGCCGGGCGCGCCCGGGCGGGCGCTGGCGTGGACGGTCGTGCGCACCGTGTCCTCGAACGACAGGCCCTCGTTGTGGGCGTCGAGGGCGAAGACCGCGTCGACGGCGCGCAGGACGAGGCCGGTCGAGCGGAACGACAGGGTGAGCGGCACGTCCTCGAAGGTCAGTCCGGCCGAGCGCGATTCCGCGATCCAGGACGCGCGGGTCAGGGCGAATTCCCGCGGCTCCGCGCCCTGGAAGCCGTAGATCGACTGCTTGGGGTCGCCCACCGCGAAGCGCGTGCGGCTGCCGGACCGCGCGCCCTCGCCGGCGGCGAATTCCTGCGTGATCGCCCGCAGGATCGCCCACTGCTCCGGGTTCGTGTCCTGCGCCTCGTCGACGAGGACGTGGTCGATGCCGCGGTCGAGCTTGTACAGGACCCAGCCGGCCCCGACGCGGCCGAGCAGGTCCAGCGCCTTGTGGATCAGGTCGTCGAAGTCGAGGGCGCCGAGGCGCGCCTTCTGCGCCTCGACGCGGCGGTGGATCTCGGCGGCGATCTGGAACAGCGCCTGCGTGCGGGCGTGGGCCCGGGCGGCGCGCAGGCGGTCGAACAGCGGATCCAGCCGGTCCCGCTCGGCGAGCAGCGCCGCCTTGGCGCCGGCCGGCACGCCCTTGGTCCCGAGGCTGCTGTCGGCCTTGGGCTCGTCCTTCTGGGTGAAGAAGACCGCGCGGTAGAGGGCGAGCGCCTCGGCCCGGTCGGGAAGGTCCGCGGAGCGGAGCCGCTCGGCCTCGGCGGCTTCGAGCGCGTCGGCGAGCTTCTCGTCGTTGGCCTTGCCGGTGCGCAGCGCCGCGACCAGCGCGGCGCGCTCCTCCGGGCGGCACCCGGGACCGCCCTCGAGGATCGCGGCCTCGATCCGCTCGGCGGTTTCCTCGGCCGCCAGTCCCAGCGCCCCGTGCAGCCGCCCGAAGGCCCGCTCCAGGCCGGCGGCGTCGCCGATGAAGCTCCGCGCCCGCATGGCCGCCCGGATCGCCGCCCGCAGGGTGTCGCCCGTGGCTTCCGGCGTGACCCGCGCGAGGGCGGCGCTGAGCGGCGTGTCGCCGTTCGCGACGGCGTCGGCCAGGACGTTGGCCATCTCGATGTCGAACAGTTCCCGGGCCTTGGCCTCGTCGAGCACCACGAAGCGGGCCGGCACGTTCGCCTCGAAGGGGAACATGTGGAGCAGCCGCTCGCACAGGGCGTGCAGCGTCTCGATCTTGAGGCCGCCCGGCGTCTCGACCGCCCGGGCGAAGAGGCGCCGCGCCAGGCGCAGGCGCTCGGGCCCGGCGCGCTCGCCGGTGAGCTGGGCGAGTTCGGCGGCGAGGGTCTCGTCGTCCAGCGTGACCCAGCGGCCGAGCAGCCGGAAGACGCGGATCGCCATGTTGGCCGCGGCGGCCTTGGTGAAGGTCAGGCAGAGGATCCGGCCGGGCGGCGCCTCGTCGAGGAGCAGCCGGACCACCCGGTCGGTGAGGACCTTGGTCTTGCCCGCGCCGGCGTTGGCCGAGACCCAGGCCGAGGCGCGCGGGTCGGCCGCCCGACGCTGGTTGGCGCGGGTCAGGTCGTCGACGACGAAGGGGGCGTGCGGGGTGACGCTGCTCAACGGTCCGGTCCGGCTCGGCTGCCGGCTCTCTCTACAACAGAAACGCGCCCGCGGACCCGCCAAGGCGTCACACCGGCCCTCGCGGGATTGCCCCGGGCGCGGCGCCGTCCCATGGATGCAGACGATCCCTTCCGCGCACACCGAACACGCCCGTGACCCAGCCGACATCCGAGCCGGCGCGCCCGCCGATCCGCTTCCGCGGCCGCTCCTTCATGGCCACCGTCCTGGCGCCGATCCCCCCGGTCGCCGACTGGTTCGGCGACCTCGACGCCCTCAACCGCCGTGCCCCGAACTTCTTCGCCGGCCGGCCGGTGATCCTCGACCTGTCCGGATTGCGGCTCAACCGCGAGGATCTCGACGGTCTGCTCGCCGAGCTGGCCGCCCGCAACATCCCGATCCTGGGGATCGAGGGCGCGGCGCCGTCGCTCCTGGATTCCGCGACCCCGCCGGCCCTGTCGGGCGGGCGCCCCGCGGGGGAGATCGCCGCCCCGGACGAGTCGGCCGCGGACGCGCCCGCGCCGGCCGAGCCGCAGGCCAGGGAGACGGCCCGCTCGCTGATCCTCGACGCGCCCGTGCGCTCCGGCCAGACCGTCCTGCACCTCGAGGGCGACGTCACGGTGCTGGGCGCCGTGGCGTCGGGCGCCGAGGTCATCGCGGGCGGCTCGATCCACGTCTACGGCGCCCTGCGCGGCCGCGCGATCGCCGGCGCCGCCGGCAACCCGACGGCGCGGATCTGGTGCCGGCGGTTCGAGCCGGAGCTGGTCGCGATCGACGGTCTCTACCGCGCCGCCGACGACCTCGACCCGGCCTTCCGGGGGCAGGCCGTGGAGGTGCGGCTGCTGGAGGACGCGATCAAGCTGAACCTGTTCGAGCGAGGTTGAGAGGCTTCGCAGCTCCGGCGTTCAGGCCGTCGGTTAACGGCCTTTCCGCCCGCGCAGAACCCACGGAGACCGGGGCCGAGCCCCCCGCGACGCGCGCCCGAGGGCGTGAGACCATCCTCCGCTGCCCCGATACAAGGATCCCGGCAGAATTTGCCGACCGGATCAGAAACTTAACCCTTCGGTAACCATACCCGCCGTCAATGGTCCGGTAAGGACTCTTAACGGGCGGACATGAGCGACACCCTCCCCGAGCCGATCGACCCGGAGACCGCCACAGCGGCGGCTCCTTCCGCGCCCCGGCCGCTCAGCCTGCGCGGGCGGGCCTTCAAGGCCCTGGCCCTCTCCCCCGAGCCGCCGCTCCCCGAGTGGCTCGCGGGCCTCGACGCGGCGCTCAAGCGCTCGCCGACCCTGCTGAAAGGCCGGGCCGTCATCCTGGACTGCGCCCAGCTCAAGCCCGAGCCGGACGCGCTCGAGACGCTCATGAACGAGCTCAAGGCCCGCGGCATCGCGGTCCTGGGCATCGAGGGGGCCGACGCGGTGGTGGACGGCCTGCCGCCGCTGCTGGTCAAGGGGCACCCGTCCGAGACGATCGAGATCCCGAGCGTCCCGGCCGAGCCGGAGCCGCAGGTGGTCACCTCGATCACCGTCGAGGGCTCGGTCCGCTCCGGACAGAGCGTCATCAACCCGACCGGCGACGTGACCGTGATGGGGTCCGTCTCCTCCGGGGCCGAGATCCTGGCCGGCGGCTCGATCCACGTCTACGGCGCCCTGCGCGGTCGCGCGATCGCCGGAGCCGCGCGCAACCCGCGCGCACGAATCTACTGCCGCAAATTCGAACCCGAGTTGCTGGGGATCGACCGCCTCGTGCGGACGGCGGAGGACATGGGCACGGCCCTGCGCGGCAAGGCCGCCCAGGTCTGGCTCGATGGCGGCAACATCCGAATGGCAAGCCTGGATTAAGGGAGATCGACGCGTGGCAAAGGTTCTCGTCGTCACATCGGGCAAGGGCGGCGTCGGCAAGACGACGACGACCGCGGCCCTCGGAGCGGCCCTGGCCCAGGGCGGGCAGAGCGTGTGCGTCGTCGACTTCGACGTCGGCCTGCGCAACCTCGACCTCGTCATGGGCGCCGAGCGCCGGGTCGTCTACGACCTCATCAACGTGGTCAACGGCGACGCCAAGCTCCCGCAGGCGCTGATCAAGGACAAGCGGCTCGAGACCCTGCACCTGCTGCCGGCCTCGCAGACCCGCGACAAGGACGCGCTCACCGATGAGGGCGTGGCCCGGGTGATGGACGAGCTGCGCGCGAAGTTCGACTGGGTGATCTGCGATTCCCCCGCCGGCATCGAGCGCGGCGCCCAGCTCGCCATGCATCACGCTGACGTGGCGGTGGTCGTGACCAACCCCGAGGTCTCCTCGGTGCGCGACTCCGACCGGATCATCGGCCTCCTCGATTCCAAGACCGCCAAGGCGGAGAAGGGCGAGGACATCGAGAAGCACCTGATCCTCACCCGCTACGACCCGATGCGGGCCGACCGCGGCGACATGCTCAAGACCGAGGACGTGCTCGACATCCTGTCGATCCCGCTGCTCGCGATCATCCCGGAGAGCCAGGAGGTGCTGCGCGCCTCGAACCTCGGCTGCCCGGTGACGCTGAACAACCCGCTCTGCGCCCCGGCGCGGGCCTATGCCGACGCGGCCCGCCGGCTCAAGGGCGAGTCCGTGCCGATGAGCCTGCCGGTCGAGCGCAAGTCCTTCCTCGACAAGCTGTTCATGCGGAGGGCGGCGTGAGCATCCTGGGACTGTTCCAGAAGCGCAGCTCCGGCGCGGTCGCCCGCGACCGCCTGCAGCTGATCCTCGCCCACGAGCGCGCGGAGTCGGGTCGCCCCGACCTCGTGATCCAGCTCCGGGAGGAGATCCTGGCGGTGATCGCCAACCACGTCGCGGTGGAGCCCGACAAGGTGAAGGTCACCCTGGAGCGCGGCGAGGGTGTCTCGACCCTCGGCCTCGACATCGAGCTGCCGCTCGGTGCCTCGGGCAAGCTCGACGCCAAGCTGGCCGCGAAGCTCGCCGAGGTCGCCGCCAAGAAGGGGGCCGCCAAGCCGGCCTCCTCCAAGAAGGCCGCTTGAGCCGGGCGGGGAGCGTCCCCGCCGGCACAGAGATCCACGCGCCGCGCCCGGTCCGCCGGGTGCGGCTTCGTCGTTCCTTCCACGAACTCCGGTCCCGACTCTCGACCGGGCGCCCCGTCGCGCCATCTCGGAAACCTCGGGGGAGGCCGATGAGAGGATCGCCATGCCGAGCGCCACGACGGACGACGGGATACGGCTCCACTACGAGGAGAGCGGCCAAGGGACGCCGCTGATCTTCGTCCACGAGTTCGCCGGCGATCATCGCAGCTACGAGGCGCAGCTGCGCCATTTCGGCCGCCGCTACCGCGCGGTCGCGTTCAACGCCCGGGGCTACCCGCCCTCCGACGTGCCGGAGGCCGTCTCGGCCTACGCGCAGGCGCGCGCGGCCGACGACATCCTGGCCATCCTCGACCATCTCGGCGCGCCGAAGGCCCACGTCGCCGGCATCTCGATGGGCGCCTTCGCGACCCTGCATTTCGGCCTGCGGCATCCCGACCGCGCGCTGTCGCTCTGCCTCGGCGGCTGCGGCTACGGCGCGGAGCCCGAGCGGCAGGCTCTGTTCCGCGCCGAGGCGGACGCGACCGCCGCGATGCTGCTCCGCGACGGCATGGCGGCCTTCGCGGAGCGCTACGCCGTCGGGCCGACGCGGGTGCAGTTCGAGACCAAGGACCCGCGCGGCCACGCCGAGTTCAAGCGGATGCTCGCCGAGCATTCGGCCCTCGGCTCGGCCAACACCCAGGCCGGCGTGCAGAAGGGGCGGCCGTCGCTCTACGATCTCACGGACGAGCTGGGGCGCATGACCGTCCCGACCCTGATCGTCGCCGGCGACGAGGACTGGCCCTGCCTCACCCCGAGCCTGATGCTCAAGCGGGTCATCCCCTCCGCCGCCCTCGCCATGCTGCCCAATACCGGCCACGCCCTCTCGGTCGAGGAGCCCGACGCCTACAACCGCCTGCTGGACGACTTCCTGGCGCAGGTGGAGAGCGGCCGCTGGCCGATGCGCGACCCGCGGGCGATCTCGGCGACGATCACCGGGATCAGGGGCTGACCGGCGCGCGGGGAATCAGCCGGAAGCGCGCGGGGCGATCGGGCTGGGTCGTCACGACCGCCTGGGGCAGCACCGGCTCGCGCTCGTCGAGTACCAGCCGGAACCGCTGGAGCACCCGCGCCAGGGAGAGGACGGCCTCGCTCAGGGCGAACTGCGCGCCGATGCAGACCCGCGGGCCGGCCCCGAAGGGCAGGTAGGCGAAGCGCCGCGGGGCGGGGGCGCCGGGCAGGAAGCGGCCCGGATCGAACGCGTCCGGGTCCGGCCAGAGCGACCGGTGGCGGTGGAGCACCCAGGGGCTCACCATGACGATGTCGCTCGCCTTCACGGCGTGGCCCGCCACGTTGTCCGGGCCCAGCGCCCGCCGGACGACCACGAAGGCCGCCGGGTACAGGCGCAGGGTCTCGTCGATCACCGCGCGGGTGAGCGGCAGCCGCCCGTCACTCTGGCAGCCGGTGGGGTCGGTGAGGTCGGCGGCCCGCGCCTCGGCGGCGACCCGCTCCTGCACCTCCGGGGCGAGGGCCAGCAGGTAGGCCGCCCAGAACAGCGTGCCGGCCGTGGTCTCGTGGCCCGCCAGGATCATGGTGGCGACCTGGTCGCGCAGCTCGTCGGGCGTGAAGGCGGCGCCGGTATCGGGATTGCGCGCGGCCGCGAGCAGGTCGAGCAAATCGCCCGAGCGGGACCTGTCCCCCTCGACCGCCCGGCGCGCCGCGATGATCCGGTCGAGGAAGGGGATCCACCGGCGCCGGAACCGGCGGCGCGACCAGTCGAGGGGCACCGGCCAGCCCGGGGGGGTGACGATGTCGAGGAGGTGCGGCCGCCCCATCCGCTCGGCGTACTCGGCGATGAACTGGCGCAGCTCGGCGCCGTGCTGGTCCATCCCCACCGAGAACATGGCGCGCCCGGCGATCTCGAGGGCGAGCCGGTAGAAGGACGTGAACAGGTCGACCGGCCCCGCCGCGGCCTCGGCGGCGATGCGCTCCATCCCGTCGGTCACGGCCGCGGCGATGTGGGGCACGAGGCCGTCGATCGCCCGCGGCGTGAAGGCCGGCGCCAGGGTGCGCCGCTGGTGCCGCCACGCCGAGCCCTCGCTGATCAGGAGACCGTCGCCGAGGATCGGGCGCAGGATGCGGGTCGTCCCGGTGGTGCGCGCGTAGTTCGCCTGATTCTCGACGAGCACCCGGCGGATCGCCTCGGGGTCGTTCAGCACGAAGCTCGACCGCCCGAGCAGGCCCCGGCGGGTGACCGGCTCCTCGAAGGCGCGCCGGGGGAAGCCCGCGAGCGCGTTGTCGCGGATCGACCGCAGATAGGCGGGCAGCGGCAGCTCGCGCTCGGGCGGGGCGCGGTGCGGCGGCACCACGCGCGGCGTCCCGGCGAGGCTCGGGATCGTCCGGTCCGGGGTCGCGGTGGCGTCCGAGAATGTTGGCATGGGGTGCCATCCTGTGCCGGAGACGGGCAGCCCTGTAAACCGCCGGCCGCGCCCCGCGCGGACCGGTCACGCTTACGTCATTCCGCCGCCGTGCGCAGGCGCGCTTCGGCACTCCGGTCGGCACTCTGGATCGGCAGGCGCGCGGGGAACCGGGCCGGGTCGGATTCCGGCGACAGGCTCGCCACGAGGCTCGCCCGGGGCAGGGCGGTCTCGGTCACGTCGAGCAGCGTGTCGACGCCCCGCTCCAAGTGCTCGTCCACCCGGTCGACCACGAGGATCTCCGGCTCGCGCAGGATCGCCCGCGCGAGGCCGACCCGCACCCGCACGCGCTCGGCGAGCGCCTGCCCGCGGTTGCCGACCTCCTTCTCGAGGCCGCGCCGCTGGATCGGCCGCTCCAGGTCGAACTCCCGGAACACCGCGCGGGCCTCCTTCTGGATCAGCGCCTCGCCGTGCATCCGCGCCGTGTCGATGCGGCCGAACAGCAGGTTGTCGAGGACGGTGCTGCGCGGGTTGATCCGGTTGGGGTCGTAGGATTCGACGTCGCAGCCGTCGTCGCCGTGCATGAAGCCCTGCACGACCGCCCGCGCGCCGACCATGCGCTTGGCCAGGGTCTCGTCGAGCAGCCCGAAGCGCATCCGCGGCTCGACATAGGCGAGGGCCAGCGCCAGGAAGGCCACGCTGTCGGTCTCGCTCAGCCGCCCGTCCTCGGGCAGGCGCGCGAGCCGGCGCAGGTAGTCGGGCAGCGCGTCCGGGGTGATCAGCGAGAACCGCCGGAACAGCGGGTGGCCCGGCGGCACGTCGGCGAAGATGTCCTTGAGGTTGCTGGCGATGGCGACGCCCATCCGGTCGAGCTCGTCGAGGAGCTTCACCTTCTCCAGCGCGTCGCGGAACAGGGGGACGCCGGCGAGGCGGCGCGGATCCGTCAGCGTCGGGTCGCGGGGGACGCCGAACAGCAGGTTCTCCCCGACGGTGGCCTGCTCGTTGTAGTGGCCCCGGGCGAAGGGGATCACGAGGTCGGCGAGACCCTTCTGGGCGAAATGCTCGCGCAGGTGCTCCCGCGCCGCGATCATGCGCTGGCCCACCGGCGTGTCGTGGGCGACCGAACTCAGGGCGCCGAGCCCGAACCGGTAGAGCTCGTCGCCGAGGTCGAGCCGGCCGAGCAGGTCGAGCAGGCGCTCGTCGAGCTCGTCGGCATCCCGGACGCCGAGGCGCTTGAAGTCGATCCAGGGGTCCTCGACGCTGTCGCAGGGGTTGCCGGTCTTCACCGCCTCGTTGATCCGCGCCTTGCTGAGGTCGAGGCTCTTGGTGCGCAGCGGGTGCACGCGCAGCCCGTAGAGGACGTTGTCGCGCAGCGTCCCGGGGAACAGCACGGGCTGGACGCCCGCGTAGGCGATGCGCCGCGCGTGGTCGCGGCGCGGCAGCGTCGAGAGGTCGTGCTCGCCGATCCGGACCGTGCCCCCGGGCGGCGACTGGAGCCCGGCGAGCACGCGAACGAATTCCTGCGCGATCGCCCCGGGCGGGACCAGGGCGACCTGCCCGGGGAGGCGCACCTCCGCGTCGCCGACCTCGATCAGGGAGCCGCCCTGCGGATCGCGCAGCTGCAGGCCCTCGAGCCGCAGCGGCCCGCCGAGCCGGGGCGCCGCGCGCTCGGATTCGTGCTCGGCCGGCAGGAGGCGCTGCGGGCCGAAATGCGCCGCCACGGTCTCGTACTTGACCTCGACGTCGAGGCGCTGCTGATCCCAGTCGATCAGCTCCTTGAGGGGCGGCGGCAGGTCCCGGTAGGCGGCCAGGACCGCCACGAGCTGGCCGATGTCGAGCTGGCCCTTCAGGGCGAAGTAGCCGCCGATCGCGTAGAACAGGAACGGCGTCACCTGCGCGAGCAGGTTGTTGAGGTATTTGACCGCGAACTTGCGGCGGTAGATCCGCAGCCGGAGGTCGTAGAGCCGGTAGAGGCGGCCGCCGATCTCCGCGCGTTCCCAGCGGCCGGTGTCGTTCAGCGTCACCGCCTGCAGGCCGTCGAGCACCTCGGCGACGCGCCCGGCCAGGGCGCGGGACGCGATCTGGCGCTGGCGGCTGAGACGGATGATCTCCCGCCGCAGCCGCGGGATCACGGTCATCTGCACGGCGACCATGCCGCCGGCCGCGATGCCGAGCCAGATGTTCTGCATCATGATGAAGGCCAGCGCCGTCGCGGCCTGCGTGCCCAGGAACACCGGCACCACGATCGCGTCGCCGATGAAGGAGCCGATCGGCTCGACCTCGTCCCGGATGATCGTCGCGGTCTCGGAGGATTTCACCTCCCGCTGCGTCTCCGGGGAGAAGCGCAGCATCAGCGAGAACAGCTGGAACCGCAGGCGGCGCAGCATCCGCTCGCCGAGAATGCCCTTCTGGAGGTTGATCCAGAACTTGAACGCGCCGTTGATCAGGACGAGGCTGAGGAACAGCGTCGACAGGCTGAGCAGCAGCTCGAACCGGTCGAGCTGGAACCCCTCGAACAGGTGCGTCTTGCCGCCGCCCAGGAAGGCGGGCCACTCGACGGTGAGCTCGAGGAACGGCGCGGTCGCCTCGCCGTGCGCGTAGGCCTTCCCCGTGATCGCGTCGTTGACGATGCGCTTCGGCAGGTCGAGCGAGGCGAAATAGAACGGGAGCGACGCCAGCACGACGGCGCAGATCCGGAGCTGCGCGACCTTGGAGTAGCGCCAGATATACGGGAACAGCCGCGGCTCAAGCGCGCGCATCGTGTCCTTCCGACGAAAGCCCGCCCTGGCGGCCCGAGGGCCGAATCGCCGCAGCCGGACGCCTGATCCTGGTCGATACGCTACCCGAGGGATCCGGTTTCATCCAATACAGCCCGATAAACGCGGCTTTCCGCCGGTCGCGGTGTCGTCGCGCCGTCATATAGGGCAACCGGCGCCGAAGCGCGCGCGCGGAGCAGCCCTGCGCCTGCGGCCAGGAGGCATGCGGCGCCGGATTCCCCCGCCGGTCTTCCCCCAGCAATCCCGGCCACGCGAGGCCCCCATGACCTCAGCGGCCTTGCCCAAGCGCGCGCGTCCTTATATTGCGACGCAACCACCACGACTCCGTACCTGAACCGGCGCGGACGGCCGCGCCGCGCGGCCGCCAGGGAGCCGGCACAACCCGTTTCGGGCCGCCATGAAACTGCGCAACATCGCCATCATCGCTCACGTCGACCACGGCAAGACGACCCTCGTCGACAAGCTGCTGGCCCAGTCCGGCACCTTCCGCGAGAATCAGCGGGTCGAGGAGCGGGCGATGGACTCGAACGACCTCGAGAAGGAGCGTGGCATCACGATCCTCGCCAAGGCGACCTCGGTCGTCTGGAAGGACACCCGCGTCAACATCGTCGACACCCCCGGCCACGCCGATTTCGGCGGTGAGGTCGAGCGCATCCTGTCGATGGTCGACGGCGTGATCGTGCTGGTGGACGCCGCCGAGGGGCCGATGCCCCAGACCAAGTTCGTGGTCGGCAAGGCGCTCAAGATCGGCCTGCGCCCGATCGTGGCGATCAACAAGGTCGACCGTCCGGATGCGCGGATCAACGAGGTCGTGAACGAGGTGTTCGACCTGTTCGCCGCCCTCGACGCCACCGACGAGCAGCTCGACTTCCCGATCCTCTACGGGTCGGGCCGCAACGGCTGGATGGCCGACAGCCCGGACGCGGACCCGTCGGTCGGCCTCGAGCCGCTGTTCGACCTCGTGCTCAAGCACGTGCCGCCGGCCCGGACCGAGGAGGGGCCGTTCCGGATGCTCGGCACCCTGCTCGAGGCCAACCCGTTCCTCGGCCGCATCATCACCGGCCGGATCGCCGCGGGCTCGGTGAAGCCGAACCAGCAGATCAAGGTGCTCGACCGTCACGGCAAGGTCGTCGAGACCGGCCGCGTGTCGAAGATCCTCGCCTTCCGCGGCCTGGAGCGCGCGCCGATCGACATCGGCGAGGCGGGCGACATCGTGTCGATCGCCGGTCTGATCAAGGGCACCGTCGCCGACACCTTCTGCGACCCGCAGGTCGAGACCCCGATCCAGGCGCAGCCGATCGATCCGCCGACCGTGACGATGTCGTTCATCGTCAACGACAGCCCGCTCGCCGGCACCGAGGGCGACAAGGTCACGAGCCGCATGATCCGCGACCGCCTGTTCAAGGAGGCCGAGGGCAACGTCACGCTCAAGATCGAGGAGGCGGCCGACAAGGACAGCTTCTACGTCTCGGGCCGCGGCGAGCTGCAGCTCTCGATCCTGATCGAGACCATGCGCCGCGAGGGCTTCGAGATCGCCGTGTCGCGGCCGCGGGTCGTGTACGAGCGCGACGAGGCCGGCGGCCTGCTGGAGCCGATCGAGGAGGTCGTGATCGACGTCGACGAGGAGCATTCCGGCGTCGTCGTCCAGAAGATGTCCGAGCGGAAGGCCGAGATGCTGGAGATGCGGCCCTCCGGCGGCAACCGCCTGCGCCTCGTGTTCCACGCCCCGACCCGCGGCCTGATCGGCTACCAGGGCGAGCTGCTCACCGACACCCGCGGCACCGCGATCATGAACCGGCTGTTCAAGGCGTACGAGCCCTACAAGGGCGAGATGCCGGGCCGGCGCAACGGCGTGCTGATCTCCAACGACCAGGGTGAGGCCGTGGCCTACGCCATGTGGAACCTGGAGGACCGCGGCCCGATGATGATCGAGCCGGGCTGGAAGGTGTACCAGGGCATGATCGTCGGCGAGCACAACCGCGAGAACGACCTCGAGGTGAACGTGCTCAAGGGCAAGAAGCTCACCAACATCCGCACCACCTCGAAGGACGAGGCCGTGCGCCTCACCCCGCCGATCCGGATGACCCTGGAGCGCTCGCTGGCCTGGATCCAGGACGACGAGCTCGTCGAGGTGACGCCGAAGTCGATCCGCCTGCGCAAGGCGATCCTCGACCCGAACGACCGCAAGCGGGCCGAGCGGTCGAAGGAGAACGCCGCCTGAGGCGCGCGACCGTCACCGATCGTGAACGACCGGCAACCGGGCGCTCAGGCCCGGTTGCTGATGTGGCCCTTATTCCTGGCCGCTCTCGGACCCATCGAACCCTTATGCCGGGGGCGATACTTCGATGGGGCGGACCCGAGAGGCCCGCGTGAACCCCGTGACACCGATGCCCGTCGCGCTGAACCCGCTTCCGTCGCTCGCGCAGGCCGCCGCCGCGCCGCCCTCATACCTCGTCGGCCAGGACGGCGAGGGTCACTGGGTCGCGGTCGAGACCGGTGGGCGTGCCGGAGGCATCTTCCGCAGCCGCCAGGACGCGATCCGCTACGCCTGCGTCGAGACCGGCTGCCGTCCCGGCGACGTCCCGCTGGCTTCCGGGCCGATCCCCTTCCGCCTCTCCTGAGCCGCGCGCCGCCGCGCCAGCGGCCCGGTCGCGTCAGCTGCCCCCGGGATCGGTCTCGTCGTTCTGCGTTCCGCCGGCGGGCGTCCCCTGGCCGGGCTTGCCCTCCGTCTTCTCGTTCGGGTCCTTGACCGCGTCGGGGGCGACGTTCTTCGGCTTGTCCGGCTTCGAGCCGGCCTCGCGACGCTCGGTCATTCCCGATTCTCCCGCTCCGCCCGGTAGTGGCCGTCCGCGACCTTCGTGTCGGCGGCCGGGCCCCGCGAGGCCTTCTGGTCCGAATGGCCGCCCGAGGAGCCGCCGATCGCGGGCGGCGCGCGCCCCGGCTCTCCGGCCGTGCCCCATTCCGCCTTCGGTTCGGTCCGCGGCGCCTCGCCGGAGCCCATGTCGGTGATCGCCGCCTGATCGGCCGTCTGATGGCCGCCCCCGGCGGGCGGGCTCCCGCGCGAACCGACCTTGTCGTCGGGCTTGCGGGTGACGGTCCCGGATTCGCTCGTCGGCCTGACCATCAGCGCTTCCCGTCGTCCTGGCCGACGGCGGCAGTGGCGCGGTCGATCGCCTCGCCGAGATCGGTGCCGGACTGCGCCTTGTCCTCCATCTGGCCGAGCTTCTCGCGCGGCACGGTCTCGTTGGCCACCGCGGCCTCGGCACTCTCCCGCGCGGGTCGTCCGGTCTGTTCTGTCATGGCTCGCCTCTCTGCCTCTTCGGGGGACAACGGAGGCGGCCGGGGAGGGTTGCGCAGACTGGGCGACCGGAGGCCGTCGGTTCAGGTCTCCGGACCGACGATCCGGGGCAGGACGGCCTGCATGAGGCGCCGCGCCGCATCCTCCGCGGCTCCGCGATCCGATGCCCGCGCCTCGATCGTCAGCAGATCGCCGTCCCGGAGGATGACCGCGGTCGCCCCGGCGCCGCCGTCCAGCGCGTACACGCTCAACCAGCCGATCGCCGGGCCGGCGGGCAGTGCCGAGAGCCGGCAATCCGGATTGCGCCGCACGCAGAGCGCCTCGAGCGCCGCGAGGGTCGTCCTGCCCGAGCGGACCCGGGCCTCGGTCCCGTCCGTCAGGCGCCCGAGCCGCAACGCGATCGTCGGGGCGCCCGCGCAGGCGGCGCAGTGCAGGCCGAGCTGCCCGGCCTCCGCCCGCGCCGTGGCCGCCGGTCCGAGCGCCGATCGGGCGGCTTCGGCCAGGCCGGTCAGGTCGTGGACCGCGAAGCCCTGGGCCATCGCCGCCTGAGCCCAGAGGCCGAACACGAGAAGCAGGAGGCCGCGCATGAGATCGTCACTGTCCGTTCGCCGGCCGGCGTTAGCGGAGAGTTCTTCTGGCGTCCAGGCACGGCAGATCGCAGTGTTGATCCGAAACTTTCGCCCAAACTCAGTATTATGCGGCGAATAAGTTCTGAGAGAGATAGATACTAATCAAAGAAAAATGATTGTATGACTGTGATAAAATGAAAAATTTTGTGGGTCGCGACGATCGTGTCCGTCTCCGGCGGACCGGAAGCGCGCACGGATCCACATCGCCGCGATCCGCGCCGGTGCGATTCGATCGGTGCTCCGTAGGGGAGCGGCCCGAAGGCCGCTCCGATGGCCGGTTCAGCCGATCCCGTCGAACAGCGCCGAGGAGATGTAGCGCTCGGCGAACGAGCAGGCGACGGTCACGATCCGCTTGCCCTGGAACTCGGGGCGCTTGGCCAGCTCCAGCGCCGCCGCGACGTTGCCGCCTGTGGAGATGCCGCCGGGGATGCCCTCGAGCCGGGCGAGCGCCCGGGAGGTCTCGAACGCCGCCTGGTTGGTGACCTTCAGGACGCCGTCGAGGATGTTGGTGTGCAGGTTGTCGGGGATGAACCCGGCGCCGATGCCCTGGATCTTGTGCGGGCCGGGCTGGCCGCCGGAGATCACCGGGCTGTCCTCCGGCTCCACCGCGAAGACCTTCAGGTTCGGCAGGCGCGGCTTCAGCACCTCGCCGACGCCCGTCACGGTGCCGCCGGTGCCGACGCCGGCCACGAACGCGTCGAGCTGGCCACCCGTGTCGCTCCAGATCTCCTCGGCGGTGGTCTTCCGGTGGATCTCCGGGTTGGCCGGGTTCGAGAATTGCTGCGGCATGACCGAACCCGGGATCTCCTTCAGGAGTTCCTCGGCCTTGGCGATCGCGCCCTTCATGCCCTGCGCGCCCGGCGTGAGCGCCAGCTCCGCACCCAGGAAGGCGAGCATCTTGCGCCGCTCCAGCGACATCGTCTCGGGCATCACCAGGATGAGCCGGTAGCCGCGGGCCGCCGCCGTGAAGGCGAGGGCGATGCCGGTGTTGCCCGAGGTCGGCTCGACCAGCGTGCCGCCGGGCTGGAGCTTCCCGGAGGCCTCCAGGGCGTCGATCATGTTGACGCCGATGCGGTCCTTCACGCTCGCGATCGGGTTGAAGAACTCGAGCTTCAGCAGGATCTCGGCGTCGACGCCGTGCTCCTTGGGCAGCCGGTTCAGGCGCACCAGAGGGGTGTTGCCGATCGTCTCGGTGATCGAGCCGTAGACACGGCCGTGGCCGACCTTCGCCGGTGCGTTGAGGGTATCGGCCATCGCGGAACTCCTGCTCGTGGTGACGGATCGGACAGATGTCGTATCCGGGAGAGGCCCCGCCAAGGGATCGCCCTCGCGTGGGGAGGCTTGACCGGCCCGGACGGGAGGCTGCGATATCGCGTTGCCGCGGCCGGAGCAATCGGGCTAAGTGCCGTTGCCGAAAGTTCTTTCCGGAATTGGGCGAACTTTCGCGGCGGGGTGGAAGACCTTTATTGAGCGGCCCGTTCCTGATGGAATTCTATTCTCCAGCCCGTCCGGCCGCGGCCGGCGCTGCCCGACCATCCTGCCCGACGGGCGGACGGGGCCTCCCTCTTCGGCCGACTCGTCGGGCCGCTCTGCTGGCGGGCCTCGGGCTGGTCCTGGCGCGGCCGGCGCGCGCCGCCGAGGCGCTCCGCGTCGTGCTCGCCACCGCGACGCCGGGCGGCGGCTTCCCGGCCTTCGGGGAGGCCTTCGCCGGCGCGGTCGCGGCCGCGGACCCGGCCCTGACCGTCGAGCGGCGCGCCACCGGCGGGTCGTCCGAGAATGTCGGCCTCCTCCGCGCCGGCCAAGTCGATCTCGGCCTCGTGCAGGGCGAGTACGCCTACCCGGCCCTCGCCGAGGGCGGCGGCCTGACCGTCCTGGCGCCGATGTACCCGACGCCGGGCCTGTTCGTGGTGCCGGCGGCCAGCGCGATCCGCTCGGTGGCGGACCTGCGCGGGCGCAGGGTCGTGCTCGGCACGCACAAGTCCGGGCTGACCGTCATGGGCCGCAGCGTCCTCGGCGCCTCGGGCGTGGATCCCGAGCGCGACATCAGCCCGATCCTGCTCGACCGGGCCGGCGACGGCCCGGCCCTGGTGCGGGAGGGCCGCGCCGACGCGCTCTGGGGCGGAGGCCTCGATTGGCCGGGTTTCCACGCGCTGGCTGCGGATCCGGGCGGGGCCCGCTTCTTCGGACCGTCCGAGGCGGCCATCGCGCGCCTCGCGCAGCCCGGCGCGGCGACGCGGCGCCTCACGGTTCCGGCCGGCAGCTTCGCCGGGCAGGCGGAGCCGATCGCGACGGTGGGGTCCTGGAGCTTCGTGATCGCGCGGCCCGGCCTCGACGAGGAGACGGCCTACCGGATCGTCCGGGCGCTGGCGCGGACGGATCTCACCGAAGCGCAGCCGAGGAACCTCGTCGGCCTCGTCCCGGCGGACCAGGTCAATCCAGGCACCGCCCGCGTCCTGCGCGAAGCCGGCGTCACGCTGCGCTGACGGCGCGGCGGCTCAGCGGAACGAGGCGACGCGGCGATCGCGCTTCCGCTCGGCGGCGGGCTGGTAGGCGATCTCGGCGTGGTGGGTGCAGTACGGCAGGCCGGTGATGGAGCGGGCGCCGCAGAAGCGGAATTCCGGCGTCGTCGGGTCGCCGAGGGGCCAGCGGCACATGGATTCCCGGAGGTCCATGATGGTGACGCGCTCCGACATCGCGAGGGCCACGGGCGCGGGCGCCGCGGCCGGCGCGGGCGCCGGGAAGTCCGGGGCCGGACGGTGGGCCAGGATCGCGACCGGCTCGGGCGCCTGCGTCTCGACCACTGCGATGGCGGTCTCGATCTCGACCGTCTTCGACGGCGGGACGGCGGTGGCGGCTTCCTCGCCGCCGCGGGCGCGACCGGCCAGACCGAGGCGGTGGACCTTGCCGATCACCGCGTTGCGGGTGACGCCGCCGAGCTGCGCCGCGATCTTGCTGGCGCTCTGCCCGTCTTCCCACAGGCGGCGCAGCAGCGCCACGCGATCGTCCGTCCAGCCGAGACCCGCTTCCATCATCCCCTCCGCCCCCTGCGGCTCGGCCGCGTTCCCGAAGGCCAGTCCGCGTTTTCCAGGCCGACAGGAGCCGTTATCCCGGCCGACCGTGTCGCCGCGCAGACCGCGCCCCCGCGCACCGGCTGCCGCATCGCGTGCGACACCCTGTCTCGCCAGGCCACGGGGGAACCCTAGCGCGGCGCTCGCGAACGTTGCAAGGGCGGGCGGTCGCCGGTCACCGGCCGCCGCGACGCCTGTCCACCGGCAATGACCCGGGCCGGCCCGGGTCGGCCGGGTCCGGCGCGATCCTGCGCGGCCCCGGCGCGGTCCCGGCGCGGTCCCGGCGCGGTCCCGCCGGTGTCCGGTACGGCGCCGCACCGTCCGGGGCGCCGGCCGCAGCGGCCACGCTTGCGCCCCGATCGCGTGGGATCGTGACCCCACCGCAACAGCGCGGCCTTATCGTTCCTCCGAAGCCGGCTAAGACGGAACAGGCGATACGGCCAAGCTCGTTCCGTGTGGCAGAGTGGGCGCGTTTCGCGGTTCGAGGAAGTGACGATGGGTGTTCGTCAGGTCAGCCTGCGCATGGCGGTGGCGTTCGGGCTGGCGGGTCAGGTCGCGGCCTGCGGCAGCGTTCCGCGGACCCCCTACAGTGCCGAGCAGGCGGCCTTCGCCACCGTGCCGGGCATCCCCGGCGCGCGCGTCTTCGCGGACGCGTCGGTGGACACGATCGCGGCGCTCGCCGCCAATCCGGAGCGGCGCCTCAAGGGCTTCACCTACCTGGCCCTGTCGGGCGGCGGCGGCGACGGCGCCTACGGGGCGGGCGTGCTCAACGGCTGGACGGCGTCCGGCAAGCGGCCCGAATTCACCCTGGTCTCCGGCGTCTCGACGGGCGCGCTGATCGCGCCCTTCGCCTTCCTGGGCCCGGCCTACGACCCCTACCTGACCGAGTTCTATACGAGCGGCGTCGCCAGCGAGCTGGTGGCCTCGCCGAACCTGGCCAACGTGCTGTTCGGCTCGGGCCTGTTCGGCGACGGGCGCCTGCGCAACCTCATCGACCGCTACGTCACGGACGATCTCCTCAAGGCCGTGGCCGAGGAGCACGCGAAGGGCCGGCGCCTGCTGGTCGTCACGACGAACCTCGATTCCCAGCGCGCGGTGATCTGGAACATGGGCGCCATCGCGGCGAGCGGGGTGCCCAACGCCCGCCAGCTGTTCCGCGACGTGCTGGCGGCCTCGGCCAGCATCCCGGCGGTGTTCCCGCCCCAGTTCATCGACGTCTCGGCCGGCGACGCGCGCTTCCAGGAGATGCATGTCGACGGCTCGGTGGTGACCCCCGTCTTCACCCTGCCGCAGACCCTGCTGCTGCGCGACGGGCGGATCCGCACCGGCGGCAAGGCCGAGATCTACGTGGTGATCAACGGCCGCCTGGAGCCGGAATTCGAGGTCACGAAGGACAACACGCTCTCGATCGTCGAGCGCTCCTTCACCACCGCGAGCCGCGCCCGCTCCCGCGCGACGCTGACGGCGACCTACGCGCTGGCCCGCACCAACGGCATCGGCTTCAATCTCACCTACATCGACGAGAACGGCCCCAAGGCGTCGGCCGCGAAGGGCTTCGACACCGCCTACATGCGGGCCCTGTACGACGCCGGTTACGAGAAGGGCCGGACCGGCACCTTCTGGCAGCACTCGATCCCCGCCGCGCCGGTGCTCAAGGCGACCGCCAGCGCCGTCGCGAACTGACCGCCTAACGGTCCGCCGCGCGCCCGGCTCAGGCGCGCGGCGAATGGCGCGGGCGGACGACGCGCCTACTTGCCCAGGATCTTCGTCACGAGGCGGCCGAGCGGCGTCGCCGTGCTGGCGTTCCGGTCGTCCCGGTCGACGGGGCGGTTCTCGTTGCCGAGGATCTTGGTGACGATGCGTCCGATCAGGTTCATGGGTCGGCCCTCCGGTATCGCGCCCAAATGGCGCAGCTTCCCCAACAACGGGTCAGGCGCGGGCCGCGTTCCAGCCCGGCGCCCGATCGGGCGCCTCAGACCTGCATCAGGCGGATGTTGTTGGTGTTGCCCGCCGTGTGGAACGGGATGCCGGCGGTGACCACGATGACGTCGTTCGGCCGCGCGAAGCCCTCGTCCTGGGCGTGGTGGCAGGCCTTCGAGGTCATCTCCTCGTAACTGTCGACGTCCTCCGTCAGGACGCTGTGCGCCCCCCAGAGCAGGCTCAGCCGCCGCGAGGTCGCAACGTTGGGGGTCAGGGCCAGGATCGAGGCCGCGGGCCGCTTGCGCGCGACCCGCGCGGCCGTCGTCCCGCTCGCCGTGTAGGCGACGATGGCCGCGGCGCGCACCGCCTCGGCGAGGTCGGCCGTGGCGGTGGCCACCGCGTGGGGCGGCGTCTCCTCCTCGCCCGGCTCCGAGGCCGCGACGATGGAGTGGTAGAGCTTGTGACCCTCCACGCTCCGGATGATCCGGTCCATCATCGCCACCGCCTCGACCGGGTAGCGGCCGGTCGCGGATTCCGCCGAGAGCATCACGGCGTCGGCGCCGTCGTAGATGGCGGTGGCGACGTCCGACGCCTCGGCCCGGGTGGGCGCGGGCGCGTTGACCATCGAGTCGAGCATCTGGGTCGCCACCACGACGGGCTTCACGGCGAGCCGGCAGGCCCGGATCAGCTCCTTCTGCCGCCCCGGCACGTCCTCGTGCGGGATCTCGACGCCGAGGTCGCCGCGGGCGACCATCACGGCGTCGGAGAGCCGGATGATGTCGTCGATCCGCTCCAGCGCCTGCGGCTTCTCGATCTTCGACATGATGCCGGCGCGGTCGCCGATGATCCCCCGCGCCTCGATGACGTCGGACGGCTTCTGGACGAACGACAGGGCGACCCAGTCGACGCCGAGGTCGAGCCCGAAGGCGAGGTCCGCCCGGTCCTTCTCGGTCAGCGGCGACAGGTCCAGCAGCGTGCCCGGCAGGTTCACGCCCTTGCGGTTCGAGATCGGCCCGCCGGTGACGACCTCGGCGGTGATGGAGGTCCGCTCGGGCCCGGTGACCCGCACCCGCACCCGCCCGTCGTCGATGAGGAGTTCCTGGCCCGGCACGACGGCGTCGAAGATCTCCGGGTGGTGCAGCGGGATCGCCTGCTTGTCGCCGTCGGCGCCCTCGAGGACGAAGCGCACCGTCTCGCCGGCCTGGAGATCGAGCCGTCCGCCCTGGAGCGTGCCGATCCGGATCTTCGGGCCCTGGAGATCCTGCAGGATGCCGATCGGCCGGCCGACCTCCTTCTCGAGGGCGCGGATGGCCGCGTGGACCTTGGCGTGATCCGCTTGGAGGCCGTGGCTGAAATTCAGCCGGAACGTGTCGACGCCGGCGAGGAACAGGGCGCGGAGCTGGTCCGGGGCGGAGCTGGCGGGACCGACGGTGGCGACGATCTTGGCGTGGCGGTGACGGCGCATGCGGGTCTCGGCCTCCTGAGGCTGCCTCTGGGAATCGAGCCGGGCGCTCGGTCGCGCCGACGGCGCTCACATCGGTCGCGACGGCGCCGCGGCGAGGCCCCGCGGCGGCCGGCGGGCGATTTTTCGCCAGGCTGGCCGATCCGGCGGACGGCTATCTGGCCGCTTCCCGGGCGATCCCCGCAAGCCCGGCGTCGAACACGCCGGTGATGTCGGCGACGGCGTCGGTGTCGCTCATGCCCTCGGCGTCGAAGGTCGCGCTCCAGATCACCGTGGACCCTGCGCCGTTGGGACGGACCGCCAGCGTCGCGTTGTAGGCGCGCACCGGCAGGGGACCCTGGATGAAGCTGTAGCTGTAGCTCATGCCGGTCTCGTCGCGCGCGGTCTCGACTTCCGCGATCGTGCCCTGGCCGCCCTTCACCACGAGGCCGCGGATCTGCGCGCGGATGCCGTCATCGTCGTCCTCGCCCGACAGGATGCAGCGCTGGACCTGCGGGTGCCAGTTCTGGATCGCGCAGAAATCGCCCACCAGCGCCCAGACCGCCGCGGGCGGGGCCGGGATGTCGCGGCTGCGGGTGACCTCCAGGGCGCTGGCCGGTCCGGCGGCCAGGACGGCCGCGCCGATCGCCGTCAGGGAAGCGGGATGCATCACGGGTCGGTCTCCGGGCCGTCGATCTGGTGTGACGCGACTTGGGGCGCCGCCGGGCTGCGGCGAGCCCCGGGCCGCGACGGGCCGCGTCTCGAAGGTGTCGCTGCCGGCCCGCTATGCTACGCCGTCCCGATCTGGATCACCGGAGATACCCATGGACGATCGCGCTGCGCGGAAGCGGCCCGCGACTCGGAACGGCGCCGCGCGCGCGGTCCTGGCGACCGGCACCGCACTCCTCGTGGGCGCGGCCGTGCCGGCGCTCGCCGCGGGGCCGGACCCGTCGCCGCCGGCCGCGCAGCAGGCCTTCGAGGCCTGCCGGGCCGACCTGATCGCCTGGGTCACGGCCCGCGCGGTGCCGCAGGGCCTCGCCGAGGCGCAGCTCGCCGCGCTCGCCCCCGACCCGGACGTGATCGCCGCGACCCAGAGCCAGGGCGAGTTCGTCCGGCCGATCTGGGACTACATCGAGGCCAGCGTCACGCCGGCCCGCGTCGAGGCCGGTCTGCGCAAGCTCGCCGAGCACGCCGACACGCTCGCGGCCATCGAGGCCAAGTACGGGGTCGACCGCCACATCCTGGTGGCGTTCTGGGGCGTCGAATCGAGTTACGGCGCGGTGCTCGACAACGCGGCGGTGGTGAAGCCGGTCGTCCGCTCGCTCGCGACGCTCGGCTGCAGCGATCCCGCCCGGGCGACCTACTGGCGCGACGAGCTGGCGGCGGCGCTCCAGATCCTGGCCTGGAACCAGGCGCCCCTGGACCGGATGCAAGCGGGGCTGACCGGGTCCTGGGCCGGCGCCATGGGGCACACGCAGTTCATGCCCAGCGTCTACCAGCGCGAGGCGGTCGATTTCGACGGCGACGGCCGGCGCGACATCTGGACCTCGGTGCCGGACGCCCTCGCGTCGACGGCGAACTACCTGCGCAGCCACGGCTGGAAGCCCGGCGCGGGATGGGGCAGCGAGGCGGTTCTGCCCGAGACCTTCGACGCGGCGCTCGCCGACGAGACGACGGTCCGCACCGTCGCGGCGTGGCGGGCGCTCGGCGTGAGGCCCGCCCGCGACCGCGCCCTGCCGGACACGGCCGAGGCGACTCTGATCCTGCCCGCCGGGATCCGCGGCCCCGCCTTCCTGCTGCAGCCGAACTTCGCGGTGATCCTCCGCTACAACACGGCGCTCGCCTACGCGCTGACCGTCGCGCTCCTGTCGGACCGCCTGCGCGGCGACCCGGGCCTGGTGCACGACTGGCCACGGGGCGACCGACCGCTCACCGCCGACGAGCGGCGCGACCTGCAGACCCGCCTGACCGAGCGCGGCTTCGCCACCGGCGGGATCGACGGCAAGATCGGCCCGAAGACGCGGGCGGCGCTGCGCGCCTTCCAGGGATCGGTCGGCCTGCCGCCGGACGGCTACGCCGACGCCGCGCTGCTGGACCGGGTCCGGGCCGCGCCCTGACGGGCGCTCACGCCAGGAAGGCGGGCTCGTCCCGGGCGAGCACCCGCTTGACGCTCTCCAGGTGGAGGCGGGCGCTCTCGGCGCGGCCGGCCGCCTCCTGGGCCGCCACGCGCCGCACGATCGCCTCGGGCACGGGCTTGAGCGCGCGCCCCGTGCTCATGGCCAGGACCTGCGCCTGCGCGGCGCGCTCCAGGTAGTAGAGGTCGTCCCAGGCCTCCGCGATCGTCTCGCCCAGCACCATCACGCCGTGGTTCTTCAGGAACACGACGTCCGCCTCGCCGGCGCTCTCGGCGATCCGCCGGCCCTCGGACGAATCGAGCGCGAGACCGTTATAGGCCTCGTCCACCGCGATCCGGCCGTAGAAGCGCAGCGCCGTCTGGCCCGCCCATATCAGGGGCTCGCCCTCCAGCATGGCCAGAGCCGTCGAATAGGGCATGTGGGTGTGGAACGCGGCCCGGGCGCGGGGCTTCAGCCGGTGCAGCTCGGCGTGGATGTGGAAGGCGGTCGCCTCCGGTTGGCCGTCGCCCTCGAGGACGTTGCCGTGGAAGTCGCAGAGCAGCAGGCTCGACGCGGTGACCTCCGCGAAGGCGAGACCGTAGGGATTGACCAGGAACAGGTCGGGCCGCTCCGGCAGCACCGCCGAGAAGTGGTTGCAGATCCCCTCTTCGAGGCCGTTGCGGGCGGCCCAGCGCAGGCAGGCGGCGAGGTCGACCCGGGCGCGGCGCACGCTGTCGGCGTTCAGGGGCTCGTTGCTGCGGGCCGGCGGGGTCTCCGGGGCGGTCACGGCGTGCGCCATGCGTGCGGGCTTTCCTGTGTCGGGGTTCGGGCCGGGCAGACCGGCCGGGGCCGCACTCTAGACGCTCGCGCGCGGCCGCCAAGCGCTCAGGCGCGGCCGTCCGTGACGCCGCCGACGAGATTGAGGCCCAGCAGGAAGTCCGACGCGAAATCCGTGCGGATGACCGGCTCGCGCGGGACCGCCTCGCGCAGGAGATCGCGCTCGGCGCGGCGCGCCGCGACCGCCACCGCCACCGAGACGTGCCGGAACGACAGGCTCGCCCCGCCCCGGACCTGCGCCAGCCGCCCGAGATCCGGCCCGATGACCGTGGCGATCTTCGGGTAGCCGCCGGTGGATTGCCGGTCGGCCATCAGGATGATCGGCAGGCCGTTGCCGGGGACCTGGATCGCCCCCATGGCGACGCCGTCGGAGACGATGTCGTGCCCCTTGGCGTGCCTCAGCGGCGTGCCGTCGACGAAGCAGGCCATCCGGTCGCCCCGCGGCGAGACCGTCCAGGGACCGGCCAGGAACGCCTCGATCTGGTCGGGCGCGAAGTAGTCGTCCTGCGGGCCCAGCACGACCCGGATCTCCCGGCCGTCGCGGGCGAGCCAGGGCGCGACGAGCCGCTGCGGCGGCCCGTCCGCCGTCCCGCCCTCGGCGACGGGGAGGCGGTCGCCCGCGGCGAGGCCGCGCCCGTCGAGGCCGCCGAGCCCCGAGCGGGTGTGGGTCGCCGCCGAGCCGAGGACCGGCGCCACGTCGAGCCGCCCGGCGACCGCGAGGTAGCCCCAGGCGCCGGCATCGCCGGCCCGCACGACGAGGGTCTGGCCGGGCTCCAGGGTGAGCGCGACCGTGTCGGGCAGGGGCACGCCGTCCAGCGCGACGCGGAAGCCCGGCGCCAGCAGGGCGAGCCCGGAGGCGCCGTCCTCCGCCGAGACGGTGACGCCGCCGGTGGAGATCTCGATGGCGGTGGCGTCGAGGGGGTTCGACGCTGCGCGGTTGGCGGCGGCGTGCATCAGCGGGTCCATCGGGCCCGCGGCGGTGATGCCGTAGCGCAGGTAGCCGTGCCGGCCCCCGTCCTGCAGGGTGATGCCGGGCCCGGCGGAGTCGATGACGAGGGCGGGCATCAGCGCGCCTCCCCGCGGCGGGCCACGGGCTCGCCCGCCGCCTCGCGCGCCGTGAGGGCGTCGAAGGTCGCGGCATCCACGGGCTCGAAGCGGATCAGGTCGCCGGCGCCGACGAAGAAGCTCGGGTCGCGCTCCGGCGCGTAGAGGCGGGCCGGCGTCGCGCCGATCACGTACCAGCCGGTCGGCATCGGCACGGTCGCCACCGCGGCGAGGCCGCCCCCGATCATGATGGCGTTGCGCGGATGCGGCGGCCGTGGGCTCGGCCGCCGGGGCACCGCCAGGGACTTCGGCAGGCCGCCGAGATACGCGAAGCCCGGGGCGAAGCCGTACATGTAGACCCGGAAGGTCGTGGCGGCGTGGGTCGACACCACCGCCTCCGGGGTCAGGCCGCTCCGCTCGGCGACCTGCGCGACGTCCTCACCGTGGGGGGCGTCGTAGCAGCAGGGCAGCGTCCAGAGTATCGGGCTCGCCGCGCGCGCGGTCGCGCCGGCCACCAGCGCCCGGACCCGCTCGGCGAGCGTCTCGCGGTCGAGCACCAGCGGGTCGTAGTGCAGCATCAGGGAGCGGTAGGTCGGCACGCGCTCGCGCAGCCCCTCGGGCGGATCCGCCCCGAGGGCGTCGTCGAGGGCCAGGACCCGGTCGCTGATCGCCGGGTCGACGGTGCTGCCGAACTCGACCACGAGGGCCGCCTCGCCGGCGTCGAGGAGGCGGGGCTCGTCCAGCGCCGCGCTCACGGCCGGAACGGCGCCAGCGTGACGCCCGCGCCCTCCAGCCGGGTCCGCACCGCCCGCGCCGTGGCAACGGCGTGGTCCGAATCGCCGTGGACGCAGATCGAGCGGATCGGCGTCGGCAGCGCTTGGCCGTCGGCCGTGAGGATCGCGCCCGCCTCGACCATGCGGAGGACGCGGTCGGCCGCCTCGCCGGCATCGGTGATCATCGCGCCGGGCTCGCTGCGGGGGATCAGGAGGCCTGTCGGCGTGTAGCCGCGATCGGCGAAAATCTCCTGGTGGACGTCGAGGCCGCAGGCCTCGCCCGCCGGCACCTGGGCGGTCAGCGCGATGGCGAGCAGCGCGAGCTCCCGGTCCACCGCGCGGACCGCGCGGGCGATGGCGTCGGCCACCGGCCGCTCCTCGGCGGCGACGTTGGCCAGCGCCCCGTGCGCCTTCACGTAGGTGATGCGGTGGCCGGCATAGGCGGCGAGCGCCTGCGCGGCGCCGATCTGGTAGGCGACGAGCCGCTCGATCTCGGCGGGGCTGTAGGGCATCCGCCGCCGCCCGAAGCCCCAGAGGTCCGGGAAACCCGGATGGGCGCCGACGGCGACGCCGCGCTCCTTCGCCAGCGCGAAGGTCCGGGCCATGATCTCGGGGTCGCCGGCGTGGAGGCCGCAGGCGACGTTGGCCGAGGTGACGATCCCGAGGATCGCCGCGTCGTCGCCGCAGGCGTAGGCGCCGTAGCCCTCGCCGAGGTCGGAATTCAGGTCCACGCTGGTCATCGCCGCCGCTCCGCGTGCCGATCGGGTCTCATAGGGCCGCAACGGGTTCCGGCTCGGCCGGATCCGCGCTGCGAGAATCGAGCGCGCGGCCCGCCGTCTCCGGCAAGAGAAGCGCCGCGACGATCACGAGGCAATAGGCGCCCGCCGCCACGACGCCGATGGCGATGCCGAGTGTCAGCGAACCGCTGAGGTGGCCCACCACGGCCGGGCAGATCGCGCCGGTGGCGCGGCCGAAATTGTAGCAGAAGCCCTGCGCGGAGCCGCGGATCCGGCTCGGGAACAGCTCGCTCAGGAAGGCGCCCATCCCGGAGAAGACGCCGGAGAGGAAGAAGCCCAGCGGGAAGCCGAGGATCAGCATCACCGGGTCGGTGATCGGGATCAGCGTGTAGGCCAGGACGAGGATGCCGGCGCAGAAGCCGAACAGGACGAAGCCCAGGCGGCGCCCGATCCGGTCGGAGAGCCACGCGCTGGTCAGGTACCCGACGAACGACCCGAAGATCAGCATCAGCAGGTAGCCGCTGGTGTTCAGGACCGAGAGGTTGCGCTCGGTCTTCAGGTAGGTCGGGAGCCATGTCGTCACGGCGTAGTAGCCGCCCTGCATGCCGGTCGCGAGGAGGCTCGCCAGCACGGTCCGGCCGATCAGCGGCCGGGAGAAGATGTCGAGGAAGCTGCCGGTGTCGCCGACGTCCCGCATGGCGGCGCGGGTCTGCCGGTAGACCTCGGGGTCCTCGATGTTGCGGCGGATCCAGAAGATCAGCACCGAGGGGAGGGCGCCGAGCCAGAACAGGATCCGCCACGCCACCGCCGGCTCCGCCAGGGCGAACACGGCCCAGAAGGCGATCGCCGCGCAGGCCCAGCCGACCGCCCAGCTCGACTGGACGAGCCCCACCGCCTTGCCGCGGTAGCGGGCCTGGATCGTCTCGGCGATCAGCACCGAGCCCACCGACCACTCGCCGCCGAAGCCGAAGCCCTGCAGTGCGCGGGTCACGAGCAGCTGCTCGTAGGACTGGGTGAAGCCGCTGAGCACCGTGAACAGGGTGAACCACGCGACGGTGCCCTGCAGGACGACGACCCGGCCGTAGCGGTCGGCGAGGATCCCGGCCGCCCAGCCGCCGATCGCCGAGGTCACCAGCGCGGCGGTGGCGATGTTGCCGGCCTCGACCTTGGTCAGGCCCCAGACCACGACCAGGGTCGGGATCAGGAACGTGTAGATCATGTAGTCGAACGCATCGACGCCGTAGCCCGCGAAGGCCGCGCCCAGGACCCGGCGCTCCGCCGGACTCGTGTCTCTCACCCACATGGCGCAACTCCTTTGCGGAATGGCCGCCGCGCGGCCGGGATGGTCACAGGAACGGCAGGTCGCGGTTGAGGAGGTCGGTGATCAGCATGTGACCGGGCGCGTGGGTGATGCAGAGCGGCAGCCGCGCCGCCATCGCCACCGCCTGGGGGGTGACCCCGCAGGCCCAGAAGACCGGGATCTCGTCCGGCTCGATCGGCACGGGGTCGCCGAAATCCGGCCGCGCGAGGTCGCGGATGCCGATCAGGCCCGGATCTCCGAGATGGATCGGCGCCCCGTGGACCGCCGGCATCCGGGCCGTCACCTGCACGGCCTTGATGGCGTCCGCCGCCTTCATCGGCCGCATGGAGACGACGAGCGGGCCGTGGAACGGGCCCGACGGTTGGGTGGCGATGGAGGTCCGGTACATCGCGACATTGCGGCCGAGGGCGACGTGCCGGAGCGGGATGCCCGCCTCGATCAGGCCGGCCTCGAACGAGAAGGAGCAGCCGAGGACGAAGGTGACGAGGTCGTCCCGCCACACGCCGGTCAGGTCGGGCAGCTCGGCCACGAGCGCGCCGCCCTCGTAGACGCGGTAGCCGGGGACGTCGGTGGCGAGGTCGAGATCGGTCCCGAGCGTCGGAAGCGCCCGGGCGCCGGGCCGCGAGACGCCGAGGATCGGGCAGGGCTTCGGGTTCTGCTGGCAGAAGCGGTGGAAATCCTCCGCCATGGCCCGCGGCAGGATCATCAGGTTGCCCTGCGCGTGGGCGGGGACGAGACCCGAGGTGTGGCCCCGGAACCGACCCGCGCGGATCGCGCGCCGCGCGTCCGCCGCGTCGGCGAAGACAGGTGGCGCGCCGTCGGCGCCCGCGTGCTGGCTCACCGCGTTGATCTCCCTGACTGGTCGTCGCGCGCCGGAGCGGCCGCGTCGGCCGTCCGTATTCCGCGAGATCCCGATCGCTTCAGCGATTCATTTCCTGCGGCAACGATCCCATCGCGCCGCGGAGCAGGCCAATCGTGATTGCGAATGGGGCGCGATAAACCGGACTTATCGGCCGGCGGCCCAGGTCTCGGCGGCCCAGGTCTCGGCGACGTCCTGGGCGAGGCGGGCCGCGTCCGCCACGAAGTGGTGGGCCGGCCGCTTGGTGTGCATCGCCGTGAAGGTCAGGTCCGAGAGCTGCGGCTCGGCCGGCAGGACGCGCAGGGTGCCGGCACGCAGTTCGGCCTCGACCACGGCCGGGGGGATCACGCAGATCCCGAGGCCCTCCACGCCCATCTTCACGATGGTGGCCAGAGAGGCGCTCGTGTGGATCTGGCTCGGCAGGAGGTTCTCCTGCAGGACGAGATCGCGCAGCTCGACGTAGGGGCTGGTGTTGCGCGGGTAGGTGATGAGCGGGTGGTGCAGCAGCGCGCCGAGGCTCAGGGGCTCGTCGTCCGGCAGCAGGCCAGGCGCGGCGATCCAGGCGACGGGGGTGCTGAACAGGGGCCGGTTGGCGAAGCTCGGCAGGGTGATCGGGCCGACGAGAAGGGCGAGGTCGATCTCGTCGGCGACCAGGGCGGCCTGCATGTTCGGCGAGATGTCGACCGTGATGTCGACGCCGATCCCGGGATGGGTGGCGCGCATCCGCTCGATGAAGCGCGACAACCACAGGTGCACGATCGTCTCGGACACGCCGAGCCGCAGGGTGCCCCGCGTCCGGCCGGTCTCGTGCAGGGCCGCGCTCATCTCGGTCTGGAGCGCCAGGAACCGCTCCGCGAAGCCGAGGAGCAGGCGTCCCCGCTCCGTCAGCGCGACGTCCCGGCTGCGGCGCTCGAACAGAGTCCCGTACTCGTGCTCCAGGGCCGCGATGCGCTGGGAGACCGCCGGCTGCGTGGTGTTCACCTTCTCACTGGCGCGGCGAAAGCTCGAGAGTTTCGCGACCCAGTAGAACACCTCCAAGCTGCGGAAATCCGCCATCCCGCGATCGTCCCGCCTCGCCGTCGTGCTCGGTCATATCGCGCCCCGATGCGCGCGAGCGCAAGCGCGCGGCCGCCGCTCGCCGCTAGAGGTTCGACACGCTCGTGGCCGGACGGGCCGGGCGCATGTGCGCGAGCAGCAGGCGCGCTTCCGCGACGAGGGGATGGTCCAGGTACCAGAGGCCGCAGGCCCAGCCGGCGATCCCGGCGGCGATCGCGGCCGCGAGGCTCGGGAGCGGCGTCTCGGCCGACCATCCCCAGGCCGACATCACCAGGACGGCGGGCGCGACGGCGATGCCGGTCAGGACGGCGGCGTGGAGGTAGATGGGGGCGTAGTCGCGCCGGAACGTGTCGGTCATCCGCTCGAGATGCGGCCGGTAGAGGCCCACGGCCAGGAGCGCCTCGCCGACCCGTGCCGCGCCCGCGCCGCCGAGTCCGAACAGGCAGCCGATGCTGAACATCACGAGGCCGGCGCCGTGGCGCAGGAACTCGAACCGCGCCTGCAGGGCGGTCTGGTCCCGGATCAGGAACACCTCCCAGGTCATGCTGAGCGAACTCAGCACGATCGCCGCCAGGGACAGCAGGCAGAAGGGCAGCGCCGCGCCGTCCCAGCCCGGACCGAGCAGGACGCGCATGATCGGCCCGGCCAGGACGGCCGCGCCCGCGAAGGCCGGCCAGAGCAGCACGGTGATCATCCGCAGCGTGTGGAGGTAGCAGGTGCGCAGGGACTGCCCGTTCCGCTGCTGGTTCGCGAGGTCCACGAAGGTGATGCGCGTGATCACCACGTGCAGGTGGTCCCACATCAGGGTGTTGAGGCTCGCCGCGCGGGAGTACAGGCCGAGGGCGCTGAGCCCGAGCATCCGCCCGAGGACGAGGTCGCCCATCCGGCCGGCGATTCCCGCGACCCCCGCGATGGCGAAGAGCCGGCCGCCGTAGGTCAGGATCTCGCGCCAGCCCGCGAGGCCCATGCGCAGCGACACGTAGCGCAGGCCGAGGCCGTTCGCCGCCAGCGCCGCCGCGACGGCGCCCGCGGCCTGCCCGTAGGCCTGGCTCATGTAGCTGAAGCCGAGGAGCGCCAGCGCCAGCATCGCGCCGCTGGCGACGAGACCGCGCAGCATGTTGACGAGGGCCACGCCGCGGAAATTGCCGTGCCGCTCGATCATGGCGGCCGGGCGGAACTCCAGCGCGCCGACCAGCGGCACGACGGCGAGGATGGCCAGGGCGCGCTGGACCTCCGGCTCGCCCAGGAGGACGCTGCCGAACACGCTGAAGGCCAGGATCAGGATCGCCGCCGCGCCCGACAGGATCAGGTTCACCGTGAACACGCTCGCCAGCAGGGCCCCGTCCACCCGGTCCGCCCGGACGATGTAGCTCGACAGGCCGCAGGAGCGCAGCGTGGACAGCAGGCCCGCGATCGCGGCGGCGAGGCTGAAGATGCCGGTCTCGTGGGGCGTCAGCAGCCGCGCGAGGGCCAGCGAGGTGCCGAACTGTGCCAGGAACAACCCGCCCTGGCAGAATCCCATCCAGGCCAGGCTCCGGCGCTTCGAGAACGCGGGCGGCGCCGTCGCTTCCGGCCCCTCTCGGAGTTCTGCCATGGGATCCTTCGGACGCGACAGGGTGGCGGCGGCGCTGGCGGCGGCCAGGGCGCGATCGGTCGGGACGGCTTAACAGTGCCCGGTGGACCGCGGCAGCTGGCCAATCGGAGGACCGGGCCCACGCCCGATGGCCGAGGTCAGGTCGGGCCGCCGTGCAGATCAGGCGCTGCAGAGAGGCCCGAGAACTCGCCCGCTCCCGAGTCCGGGAATCCGATTTGACTGTATCGGGCGGACATATCCGTGATCTGCCCGCGTCACGAACCGGCACGTAATATATTCATCTTGCCGAACGCACTTCGAGCCCCGTTCACGCTGGCAGCACCGTATGCCGAGGCCGAACGAAGATATACGAATGTGCAAGCGGCGCGCGGCACGGCCGGGATGATCTGATGTTTCGGCCGAAGACCTTGCGGAACACCTTGGAATCCCGGTCGAAAGGCCCGACGAGTCGAATTCCGTCACGGCGCGCGCGTGCCCTATTCCGCGTTATCGTCGATGAAACAGTAAATCTCCGCAAGATGTTCTCGGCTTGACGAGTCGGTGGGATCGAATAAACGAGATCATCGTTCGATTCCGGCGCGGATCTGGACTTTTCTATAGCGCGGCAGAAAATTCAAGCGGCCGTCGCTTTGCGTCGGGGACGCCGGATATTGCGCCGCCACAACTGCATGACATTCGGTTCCGCATCCAAAAGGCGTAGCCGCCCCTACGGCGCACGGATCGAGGAAGTGCAATAATATTACTATACATTGTCTGTGACTCGTTTTAGAAGGTCGCAATTCTGGCAGTATTTATGGAATAATGCCAAATGAAGATCAGCTTCATCGTATGTACTCGCAACCGTGTCGCGTCCCTCCTGCAGACGCTCGACTCGGTGGTCCGCGCGATCGAGGCTGCGCCGGAAGCTGAGGCCGAGATCATCGTCGTCGATAACGGGTCCGAGGACGGCACGGACGCGGCGTTGAAGCGCTGGTCCGCGTCCGTCTCGATCGATCGACGCGACGTTCTGCTCCTCGCGCAGGCGCGCCCAGGTGTCGCCGGGTCTCGGAACGCCGCGATCGCGCGCGCGTCCGGAGACATCATCGCTTTCATCGACGACGATTGCGTCGTGTCGGACCAGTATCTGCGGGATCTGATCGCGCACTATGCCGGCGACACGGAAAGCGTCATCCGCGGTGGCCGCGTCGAACTGGGATCGACCCAGGACATCGACTTCACCACGAAGACCGAGGCCCTGGCCAGCCGGCTGACGTACCCGGCCCATCCCGGCGGCTTCGTCCACGGCTGCAACATGACCTGCAGCCGGGCCGTCATCGAGCGGATCGGCGGGTTCGACGCGGCGTTCGGCCCCGGGGCGACGTTCCGCGCGGCGGAGGACACGGACTTCATCTACCGCGGCTGGGCGGCCGGCGTGGCGGTCGAGTACGTGCCCGACATGAGCGTCAAGCACTTCCACGGGCGCCGGGACCCGCGCACGATCGACCGGCTGCACTGGAACTACCAATTCGGCAACGGCGCGCTCTACGCCAAGCACATCGGCCGCAGCCCGTGGCTGATCAAGCACCTGTACTGGTCCGCCCGCAACGCCGCCCGCGAACTGGTCGGGGGTCCGCGCTTCGACGCGCAGCTCGGCCTGACATGGCGCGCCATCGTGACCGCCAATCTGAGCGGCGTCCTGGCCTTCGCCTGGCACAGCGCACGGACGCTGCTGACGCGCGCGCCCGCCCGGGCCTAGGGCGCTCCGGGCCGGCGGGAGGCGCGGGAGCGCGGCCCGCTCAGCGGGCCGGCGCGTCGCCGGGCCGCGCGAGGCGCGTCCGGCCGAGCATCCGGAGCGTGATGCGCCGCCCGAGCTTCATCGCCGGGTAGAGAAGCCGCGCGCGTCCGGGGCTGCGCAGCAGCCGCGCGAGGAGCCGGCTCGCCGCGCCCCGGTCGTCGCTGAGGCGCGACAGCAGGACGAGGGCGTCCGCGCCGTAATAGAGGTCCGGGCCGTGCCGGACGACCATGCCCTCGTCGAGGTCGTACCCGCGCCGCGCGATCTCGTCGACCAGGGGACCCCCGCTCCGGGCGTCCACCAGGGCGACGGTGCCGACCGACCGGCGCAGGGCCATGAGGTGCACGTAGTTGGAGCAGAACGGGCATTCGCCGTCGTAGACCACCGTCAGGGCGGCCTCGGTCGAGGGGGCGGTCATGGCGTCAGGTCGATCCTGTGCTCGGCTTCGGACACCACGCGGCGGACGGGGACGCCGTCCTGCAGGCTGAAGCAGACGGATTCGCGCCGGTACACGTAGGCGACGATGTCGGCCATGGCGAGGGTGTCGAAGCCGGCGGCGTACTGGAGAGGGACGAAGAAGTGGTGCGGATAGACCGCGTAGGGGAACAGGCCCGTCCTGTCGCGGATCGCGCTGACGAGGCGGTGGTAGCCCCGGACGTAGGCGTCCAGCGCCGGCCCGTCGATCTCCGACTTCGAGTATTCCTGGCCCAGGCCGTCCGGTGCGGTCAGGACGGGAACGTCGCAGGTCGTCGAGGCCGTGACCTTGCGGAAGACCTGCGTGCCGCCGTTCGGGTTGTCGAGGGCGAAGGCGTTCGCCGCGTCGGGCGCGCCGTAGGCCATGTGGGCGAACGGGTAGGAGTAGAAGGTAAAGAAGTTGGTCGGCACGTAGTGCCGCTGGCCGGTCCGGTCGACCGCCTCGAAGTACATCTTATTATTGGCCAGGGTGTCGTACCAGCCGAGCCAGGCCTGGGTCATGAACGTGTTGCCGGTCAGGATGAACAGCACCGACAGGATCCCGACCGAGACCGGGGGCCGCTCGTAGTGCCGGCTCACGACGACGGCCGCGATGGCGAGGTTCAGCATGATCCAGGGGGCGAAGTTGGCGCCCATGAGCACGATGATCGACAGGTGCATCACGTCGAAGCCGAGGAGCAGCAGCAGCAGCCAGCGGCGCGGCATGAGGATCCCCACCAGGGCGATGCCCTGGCCGACCAGGATGAGCGTGTTGGTCAGCGCGCTCGAATGGCTCAGGATCGTGCGCATCGCCTCCACCAGCACGGGCCAGCCGGCGTAGGGGACGTGGTTGTTGTCGAGGCCGACGATGAAGATCTTGCCGGGATCGTTGTTCAGCAGCCACGAGAACGGCCCGTCGTCGAGCGTGACCTTGGCCAGGAATGACGAATAGTAGTTGCCGAGGTGGATGCTGATCGCCGCCGCGATCAGCACCTTCGAGAACATCGCGCTGGCCGACGCGACGTCCGACCGCGCCGCGGCGCCGAGCCCGCGCCAGTCGCGCAGACGCGCCGTCCCGTGGGCGATCAGCAGGCCCGCGACGAGGCAGAAGCTCACCTCCGCGAGCGGCACCACGTCGGTGATGTGCCCGTGCCAGAGGCCGGTCACCCGGATGACCGCCTGCTTGCTCCAGACCAGGTAGGTGGCGCTGATCAGGGCGAGCGAGGGCCAGCGCAGGCAGAGCACGCCGCCGGCCACGGCCGCGACCCACAGCACCGCGATGGCCGTGACGGCGACGGTCGCCTTCGCCCCGGGCAGAATGACGGGGAAGAGCGGGTAGTGGATCAGCGCGTAGCCGCCCGCGATCACGCCGATCATCTGCAGCAGCCGGACCGACGCGAGATCGGCGGCGGCGAAGCGCACCCGCGTCATCGCGAGGGCCAGCGCCACGGGCAGCACCACGCCGTAGTAGTTGTTGATCGCCGTGACGCCGTGCGAGATCTTCAGCAGGACCAGCAGGGCGCCGATCTGCGCGAACAGGATCAGGTAGTAGCGCGCCCGCTCCGCCACCGGTCGGACGAGGCGTCGCAGGGCGGTGTCGAGGGCCTTGTCCGGGCCGGTGATCGGGAGCGTGCTGCTCATCGTCTGTCTTCCGCCGCGCTGGTGCGACCGCCGCTGCGCCCAGCGACGACCTCTCATCCTCAAGGGCCCGCTTTGACGGGGCGGCCAGCGGCCGAACGGGGTCCGCCGTCATGCGGGCGTCTCGAGGAGGACCCGCCGCGGACCTGTCCTGCCGCCCCGGGTTCCTGCCTCGCCGGAGAGCTTGGCACTTCACGGGGGTGTGAGAGGCTGCAAAGAGGGCGATCGCCCCTACGCCTTTCGGCTACCCCGACCGTCCCGGCCCCCGGGCTCTACCCGCCGCTGCGCGCGGTGGGACGGGCGTCAGCGCGGCGCCTGTCCCGCCAGCGGTGAGGTCTCGTCGACGAACGTCAGCTTGGCGGCGACCCGCTCCGCCAGGACCCGGCGGCGCGCGGCGAAGAGGGGCTTGAGGATCGGGTTGCCTTTCAGGAAGGCCGCGATCCTGGAGCGGGACGTGAAGATGGTCGATTCGAAAGGTTTCCGCGAGACGGCGTTCGGGACGAGCGCGCGACCGCATGTCAGGGCGCCGCGCTCGAAGAAGTAGGCCCAGTTGTCCGACGTCACCGCGACCGGGCGGTTGGCCCGCAGGATCCCCTCGGCCGCCGACCGGGTGATCACGTAGGCTGCGGCCGTGCCGAGGCTGCTCATGTCCATGGGCAGGCACAACCGGTATTCGCCGATGGTGACGGTATCGACTGAGCTGAACGGCCCGACCGTCTCGGCCCAATTGAAGAGCAGGACGACGTCGCCCGGCCGCAAGGCGGCCTCGATGCCGGCCACGATCTGATGGATCTGCGGCGGCAGAACGACGTCATCCTCGACGATGAGCGCGTGCGGCAGGTCGAGCGCGATCATCCGCTCGTAGGCGCTCATGTGGGACAGCGCGCACCCGATCTGACCGGCCGTCAGGTCGGGTTGGAACGGGGCGTTCGGATCCGGGACCGGGCCTTCATAGCCGGTGATCTCGCAGCGCGGCCCCCACACCTCGGCGAGGTGCCGGGATAGGTAGGCGTGCCGTTCGCGGAACCGGGGCAGGGAGATCCCGAAGCAGTACATCGTAGTCACCTCTGATGGGGCCCGTCGGGCCGGCCGCGTTCGGCGGCCGTGATCCTTCCCGACCGCGTCCTTCGGCTCCGGCCGTCCGGATCTGCGCCGGGGTCCGGACGGCGCTCGGGCCTGCGAGCTCAATCGCGGGCGGCCTGGTCGCTGTCGTCGACGGTCGGCGACCGCACCACCGGCAGGATCGCCGCCAGCAGGAGTTGGTGGAGACCGTGATTGACGAAGAGCGGGCACTCGAAACAGACCAGGACGAAGAGCTGGCTCATGAACAGGATCGGCCACGCCTCGACGTAGCCGGAGGAGCGCGCGAAATGGGCGATCACCCGGCGCGCGGTGTCGAGCAGCGCGGCCGTGAAGAGGATCAGGCCGACGATCCCGAACGCCACGGCCGTGTCGATGAAGTTGTTGTGGAAGAACCACAGCTTCTGCTTCGTGACGAAGTGCAGGTAGGCGGCCGTGGTGAGCGGGCTCTCCCAGTAGGCCTTGTAGCCGATGCCGATGAGCGGCTCCCGCCAGAACTGGTCGAGGCCGAACTGCCAAAGGATGGTGCGGCCGGTCAGCGTGGTGTCCTTGCCGAGATCCGACAGCACGCTCGCCGAGATGTCGGCGCCCCGCGCGGCGACGACGAGGATCCCGACGCCCGCCAAAGCGATGGCGATGCCGAGGCAGAAGCCCGTCACGTGCTTGCCCTGGCGCCAAGCGAAGATCGCGGCGAGCGGCAACAGCCCCGCGGCGGCCGCCACCAGGGCCGTGGCCGAGTGCGTCGACACGAGGAGCGCCAGGGCCAGACAGAATCCGAACGCGGTCAGGAGACGGTTCCAGCCCTGCAGGAACAGGCAGGCCGCGCAGAGGATCTGGAGGCTTGACAGGGATCCGAGGACGTTCTTGTGCGAGTAGATCCCGGCCCAGTTGCCGTCCGTCCCGCGCGTCAGGGCGGGCGCCGCCACCGTGAGAAAGGCCGACAGGAGCTGTCCCGCCAGGAGGCCCAGGAAGACGATCCTGACGAGGCGGGACAGGCCCATCGTCGTCCGCAGGGTGATGCCGGCCACGATCGTCGCGAGCAGCTGGAGCCCGTGATAGGCCGAGAGGCCGGGCGTGAGGGACCACAGGGCGGACGCGATCGCGAGGAGCGGCCAGCTGAGCAGCAGCAGACGGCTGCCGAACAGGGTGGCGGCGAGGTCGCGGCGCATGACCAGGAACGCGAAGGCGATCAGGTCGCTGCCGATCCAGATCGCCTTGTCGACGCCCGGCAGCTTGATCTGCTCGCCGACCACCGGGGCGAAGAGGAACAGCACGATCCACGCGGCGGCGGCCACGCCGAGCCGCGGCATGGCCTCGGCCCCGCCATCGCCCGGTGCGCCCGAATGGGCCCAGCGGTGATCCGTTCCGTACGGCCCGCCCGGCGACCAAGCGAGGCCGCCGGCAGGACCGTGTCCGAGGCCCGTCAAGTGTCGTGGAAACGCCATCGCTCGATCTCAGACGCCCCGGGTGAGGCGGTGTCCCATCCGCCCCGCGGCCTGACACCGCTCGAGGCTGCCGCGGACACGCCCCCTCGCGAGTCGACGCTATCCCGGGCATCCCGGACTCAAGAACTCGACCAAACGAGGTAGCGGCGGCGCGGCGCACGGCGACGACCGGATCGATGCGCGGTCCCGCCGGGCCGATGAAACAGCTCGGCCGGGCCCCGTGGGATAAGATGCCGCACCGAAGATCGGCCGCCGCGACGTGAGCGGCCCGGTATCTTCGGCACCAATGTCTGAATTCATACATTTATCCACGTTGAGGGCACCGAAATCCGGTGTGCGGCCCGCTCTCAATCGAAGATCTGGGCAGTCGCGACGGAACTCACGGGACGATTAGGCACTTGGGAGATCGATAAATCCTGGAGGAGCGTTTGATGAAGGTCTCTCATCTGGCCGGCGCTGTTGCGCTTCTGGCCCTCGCTGCCGGGCCCGCCCTCGCGGCCCCGTGCAACACCGGAACCACGAAGTCGAACAGCCCCGATCAGCAGGCATCGAATCCCAAGAGCTCCGACGTCGACAAGTCGAGCAAGAATCTCGCTGGCGGCAACCAGCCCGCGTCGCCCGGCACGGTCGGTGCCATGAACAACGTGGGCGCCAACCAGACCGCCGACCGTCAGGCGCAGACGGACGCCGGCTCCAAGTCGAACTCGACCGATCCGGCCGCCGCGAACCTGGCCGGCGGCAACCAGCCCGCGTCGCCCGGCACGGTCGGCGCCATGAACAAGGCCGCCGCCGATCGGCAGACCGCCCCGGTCTCCGGCAACGATTGCTGATCCGAACCGACATAATCCCAGCAGACCGGAAGCCCGCCTCGCACCGTCGAGGCGGGCTTTCGCGTTCCTGAGCACCCGCGAGGCCCGACCCACGACCAGAACCGAGCGTGACAGTTTGAGCTGGCCGAGTTCGGCTGTATTTGGCACCGAAACCGGGTAGATTCGGCAATCGGTTCGGGGGAGGAGAGCGACGTGCGTGGTCGCCGGGCGCTGCTGCTCATCGGAGGGGTCCTGCTCGCTGCGGCCGGTCTCGCGGTCACGCCGACGGGCGCGCGCCTCCGGGCCGATGCCGGCCCGATCGTCGCCGAGGTACGGGCGCGCGTCGCGGCGCTGATTCCCGAGCGGCGAGAGAACCTGTCGGCGGCGGCGCAGCTTCCCGCGCCGCGCACCGCCATCGAGGACGGCCGGACCCTGGTCCGGCTGACGCCGGCCGAGCGCGCCCGGATCGGTCTCGTCGCCGAGGCGCGTCCCGCCGTCCTGCACCGCCAGGAATTGACCGCCTACGGCAGCGTCCTCGACCTCGCCCGCATCACCGAGCTGACCAACAGCTACGCCGGCGCCGTGGCGGCGCTCCAGACGGCGCGCGCCCGGGTCGAAGTCTCGGCCAGCGCCGCCCGCCGGGCGCGGACCCTCGGCGCCGGCGTGGTGGCGGTGGCGCAGATCGAGACCGCCGAGGGCACGCTCCTGACCGATCAGGCGTCGGTCACGGTGGCGGAATCGCAGTTGCGCACCTTCGCGGCGACGGCGCGCCAGGAATGGGGGCCGGTGCTCGGAAAGGCGATCATCGAGCGGTCGCCGCTGGTGACGCGCCTGATCGAGCGGGCCGATTTCCTCATGCAGGTGACGTTGCCGCCGGGGGAGACCCTGCCGGAGGCGCCCAAGG
The DNA here is from genome assembly GCF_900108435.1 of Methylobacterium sp. 275MFSha3.1. NCBI lineage: Bacteria > Pseudomonadati > Pseudomonadota > Alphaproteobacteria > Hyphomicrobiales > Methylobacteriaceae > Methylobacterium > Methylobacterium sp. 275MFSha3.1. The sequence goes on from NZ_FNWP01000011.1 coordinate 127,212, forward strand.
CCGCTTTCGCCGAGGTGCCGCCGCAGAGCGAGCGGGTCGCTCTCCGGCTGGTCTCGCCGGCGACGCGGACCGATCCGCGGATCCAGGGGCAGAGCTTCTTCTATCTCGTCTCCGGCGACAGCGGTCTCCTGCCCGGGACCAGCACGATGGCGTTCCTGCCGGCGCCGCGCGCGGTGAAGGGCGTCCTCGTGCCGGAGGACGCCGTCGTCCACGGCGAGGGTGGCACCTGGGTGTATCGCGGGACCGGCGACGGCGCCTTCGTGCGTCACCCGGTGCGGCCGGACGCGCCGATGTCGGCCGACGCCTTCGTGGTCGAGGATCTGGCGGACGGCAGCGAGATCGTGCTGCGGGGCGCGCAGGCGCTCCTGTCCGAGGAGATGAAGAGCCGCATCCGCGTCGTGGGCGACGACGATGACTGAGCCGCCCGCTGCCGCCGGTCGCGGCGGTCCGCAGGCGGCCCTCGTCGGTTTCGCCGTCCGGCTGCCCAGGGTGGTCCTGGCGCTCGCCTGCGCCGTCCTCGTCTTCGGGCTCTACGCCCTCTCGGGGGCGCGCTACGACGTGTTCCCGGAATTCGCGCCGCCGACCGTGACCATCCAGACCGAGGCGCCGGGCCTCGATTCGGAGCAGGTCGAGGTGCTGGTCACGCAGCCCGTGGAGGTGTCGGTCGGCGGCCTGCCGGGCCTGGAGACCCTGCGCTCCACCTCGATCCAGGGCCTGTCGGTGATCACCGCCGCGTTCCGGTCCGGCAGCGACGTCGACCGCATCCGCCAGCGGGTCAACGAGCGCCTGGCGGCGCTCGCCGGCCGCATGCCGGCCGGCGTGGCGGCGCCCGCCATGACCCCGCTGACCTCCTCGACGTTGACCGTGCTCCTCGTGGGTCTCACCTCCGAGACCCGCGACGCCATGGACCTGCGCCAGGTCGCGGAGTGGACCGTGCGGCGGCGGCTCCAGGCGGTGCCCGGCATCGCCCAGGTCTCGATCTACGGCGGCGGCGTGCGCGCCCTGCAGATCCAGGTTCGCCCCGACGACCTGATCCGCTTCCAGATCGGCCTCAACGACGTCCTGACGGCCGCCCGGAAGGGGACCGGCGTGCGCGGGGCGGGCTTCGTCGACACGCCGAACCAGCGCGTCCTGCTCCGGACCGAGGGGCAGTCGCTCACCCCGGAGGCGCTCGGGCAGATCGTGCTCCACAACGACGGCGGGGCGAGCGTGGTGCTCTCCGACGTGGCGACCGTCACGGCCGCGCCCGAGCCGGCGATCAGCGCGGCCCTCGTGGACGGCAGGCCCGGCGTGCTGCTGATGGTCGGCGCGCAGGTGGGCGTCGACACCCGCGCCGTGACCGCCCGCCTGGAGGCGGCCCTCGACGAGCTGCGCCCGGTCCTGAAGCGCGACGGCGTGAGCCTGCGGGCCGACCTGTTCCGGCCGGCGAACTTCGTGGACGTGGCCACCGGCAACGTGATCGAGGCGCTGGCGCTCGGCGGCGTGCTGGTGGTGGTCGTGCTCCTCGTCTTCCTCGCGGACTGGCGGGCGGCCCTGATCAGCGCCACGGCGATCCCGCTGTCGCTGATCGCCGCCGCCCTCGCCCTCCAGGCCTGGGGCGAGAGCCTCAACACGATGACCCTCGGCGGCCTCGCCCTCGCCATCGGCGAGGTCGTCGACGACGCGGTGATCGGCGTCGAGAACGTCGCGCGCCGGCTGCGGGAGTCGCGGGGTGGGCGCCGCGGCCTGCCGCGCGTGGTGCTCGCCGCGATGCTGGAGGTGCGGACCTCGGTCGCCTACGCGACCCTCGCGGTGATCCTGATGTTCCTGCCGGTCCTGGCGCTGACCGGCGTCGCCGGCCGCCTGTTCGGGCCGCTGGCGCTCGCCTACATCGCGGCCGTCGTCGCCTCGCTCCTCGTGGCGCTCACGGTCACGCCGGCCCTGGCGCTCCTGCTCCTCGGGGGCCGGATGGGGCGCGACGCCGGCGCCGCGCCGCCCGATCCGCCCGTGGTGCGCTGGAGCCGCGCCGCCTACCTGCGGCTGCTCGCCGGGATCGGGCGGGTCCCGCGGGTCGCCATGGCGGGCGCCCTGCTGGTCACCCTCGCGGGCGCCGCCGTCCTGCCGACCCTCGGCGCGGTGTTCCTCCCCGACCTGAAGGAGGGGCACATGATCCTGCACATGGTCGCCATCCCCGGCACCGCGCTGCAGGAATCGGAGCGGCTCGGGACGCTGATCACCGGCGACCTGAAGGAGATCCCCGGGGTGCGCGCCGTGGCGGCGCAGATCGGCCGGGCCGAGGCCGCCGAGGACACCGCCGGGCCGCACTACAGCGAGATCCACATCGACCTCGAGCCCGGGCTCGACGGCGCCGCCCAGCGCCGGGTCGAGGGCGCCATCCGGCAGCTGATCGCCGACTTCCCGGGGGCCGCCTTCTCGCTCAAGACCTTCCTCACCGAGCGCATCGAGGAGACGGTCTCGGGCTTCACCGCGCCGGTCGTGGTCAACGTGGTCGGCAGCGACCTCGACCGGATCGAGGCGGCCGCCCGCTCGGTGGCGCAGGAGCTCTCGGAGGTGAAGGGCGCCCGGGACGTCCAGCAGGCCTCGCCGGCCGGGCTGCCGCAGGTCACGGTGGCGCTGCGCCCGGTGGACCTGCGGCACTGGGGGCTCGACCCCGTGGAGGTGCTGGAGGCCGTGCGCACCGCCTACCAGGGCGACACGGTCGGCCAGACCTACCGCGGCAACGCCGTGTTCAACGTGCTGGTGATCCTCGACGCCCGCGTGCGGGACCGCCTCAGCGCGGTGGGCGACCTGCCCCTGCGGACGCCGGGCGGGCGCTACGTCCGGCTGTCGCAGGTGGCCGACGTCTACGAGAGCGCCGGCCGCTACCAGGTCCAGCATCTCGGCGCGCAGCGGGTGCAGGCGGTGACCGCCAACGTCGCCGACCGCGACGTCGCGGGCTTCGTGGCGGCGGCCAAGCGCAAGATCGCCCGCGAGGTGCGGCTGCCGGAGGGGGGCTACGTGACCTTCTCGGGGGCCGCCGAGGCGCAGGCGGCCGCCCGCCGCGATCTGCTGGTCCATGCCGGGATGGCCGGCTTCGGCATCGTGGTGCTCCTGGCGATCGTCACCGGCTCCGCGGCGAACCTGCTCCTCGTTCTCGTCAACCTGCCCTTCGCCTTCGTGGGCGGCGTCGCGGCCGTGGCGCTCACCGGCGGTGTGCTGTCGCTGGGCTCGATCGTCGGCTTCGTGACCCTGTCGGGCATCTCGCTGCGCAACAGCGTGATGCTGATCGCCCATTACGAGCAGATGGTCACCCGGGACGGGCGCGCCTGGGACGCCGCCACGGCGGCGGCGGGCGCCGCGGACCGGATGGTGCCGATCCTGATGACGTCCCTGGTGACGGGCCTCGGCCTGCTGCCGCTGGCGCTCGGGGCCGGGGAGCCCGGCCGCGAGATCGAGGGCCCGATGGCCCTCGTGATCCTCGGCGGCCTGATCACCTCGACGGTGCTGAACCTGCTGGTCCTGCCGGTGATGGCGCTGCGCTGCGCCCGGTTCCGGCGCGCGGACCCCGCGGATCTGGAACTGACCGCGGTCGGGTCCTGAGGCCGCGGTTCGCCGGCGGCCCTACCACCAGCTCGCGCGGGTCTCGGGCGCGGGCGGCCGGCTGCTCGTCGCCGGGCGCAGGGAGTGGTCGAGGGCGGCGAGCACGCGGCGCACGGCCTCCTCGTAGGTCGCCGCCACCGGTTCGCGCGGCCGGGCGAGCGCGACCGGGACGGTCTCGTCGAGGCGCCCGGGCCGCGGGCGCATCACCACCACCCGGTCGGCCAGGGTGACGGCCTCCCCGACATCGTGCGTGACGATCAGGATCGTCGGCTTCGACTCGGCCCAGAGACCGAGGAGCTGGTCGTGCAACCCCTTGCGGGTGAAGGCGTCGAGGGCCGAGAACGGCTCGTCGAGGAGCAGCACCCGCGGCCGCGCCACGAAGGCGCGGGCGATCGCCACGCGCTGCTGCTGGCCACCGGACAGCTCCCGCGGCCAGCGACCGCCGTGCTCGGCGAGCCCGACGCGCTCCAGGGCGTGGGCGACGCGGGCGCGGCGCTCGGACCGGGACAGGTCGGCGAGGCCGAAGCCGACATTGCCGGCCACGTCGAGCCAGGGCAGCAGGCGCGGCTCCTGGAAGACGACGCCCACGCTCGGATGGGGTGCGCGGATCGTCTCGCCGTCGACCGCGACGGCGCCCGCGCTCGCGTGGTCGAGCCCCGCGATCAGCCGGAGCAGGGTCGTCTTCCCGCAGCCCGAGCCGCCGATCAGCGCGACGATCTCGCCCTGCTCGACCGACAGGTCGATGCCCGCGAGCGCCTGCGTGCCGTCCGCGTAGGTCTTGGAGAGGTCGTCGACGGTCAGCACGGGCGTCTCTCGGCGGGCGTGGCGTGGGGATCGCGGCGCGGGGCGGCCTCCCGGTCCGCGGCGCGCGTCCGGGCCGGCGCCGCGGTCACAGGCTGTCCCGCACGGTATCCTGCCACCGGGTCAGGGGGGCTGTCAGCGTGACCAGGGCCATGTCGGCCGCCTTGCCGACGAGGGCGAAGGCGATGATCGCCGCCACGATCTGATCGGGCTTGCTGAACTGCTGCCCGTCCACCAGCAGGTAGCCGAGCCCCTCCGAGGCGCCCATCAGCTCCGCCGCCACGACGAACAGGAAGCCGAGGCCGAGCCCCGTGCGCAGGCCCACCAGGGTCGCCGGCAGCACGGCCGGCAGCAGGATCCGGCGGGCGAGGGCGAGGCGGGACAGGCGGAAGATCCGGCCGACCTCGACCAGCTTGCGGTCGACCGAGGCGATCGCGCCCGAGACGCCGACATAGACCGGGAAGAACACCCCGACGGCGATCAAGAGGACCTTCGGCGTCTCCAGGATGCCGAACCACAGGATGAAGAGCGGCACCCAGGCGAGCGACGGGACGGCCCGCAGCGCCTGCAGGCTCGGGTCGAGGAGCCAGCGCAGCGGCGGGACCGTGGCGACGAGGGCGCCGGCCAGGATCCCGGCCGCCGCGCCGCAGAGGAAGCCGAGGCCGACCCGCACGAGGGTCGCCTCGACATGCATCCAGAGATCGCCCGAGACGGCCAGGGCCCAGAGGGTCGCGGCGATCCGGCTCGGCGGCGGGAGCAGCCGCCCCGACGCCGCGCCGCTCGCGACCGCGATCTCCCAGCCGATCGCCAGGACGAGCGGCAGCAGCAGACCCAGGCCGGCGCGACCGCCCCGCCGCAGCAGCGGCACGCGGCCGCTCACTGTCCGGCGACGGGATTGAAGCGCGTGTCGAGCAGCCCGTCGACGGCGGCGGACACGTCGGTGCCCGCCGGGATGATCCCGGCCTGCTGCAGGGCGGTGCCGGCCGCCTTGATCGACTGCGCCTGGGCCGGGCCGATCGCCGGCTGGGAAAGGTCGGTCCGCTCGAGCTGCCGGGCGATCACCGGCTCGGGCAGCTTGGTGGCCGCCACGAGGGCCGCCGCGAGCGCCTGCGGGTTGGCCAGCGCGTAGGCGCGCGCCCGCTCGTAGGCCGCGATCACCGTCCGGACGAGGTCGGGATGGGCGGTGGCGAAGTCCTCCCGGACGTCGAGCAGGCCCCAGGTGTTCGCCGCGGCGTCGCGGTAGACCAGCACGTCGCCGTTCTCGATCTCGGCCGCCGCCATCATCGGGTCGAGGCCGGCCCAGGCATCGACGTCGCCGCGGTCGAGGGCGGTCCGCCCGTCCGCGTGCTGCAGCAGCACGAGCTTGGCGTCGCGCTCGGTGAGGCCGGCGCCCTGGAGCGCGCGGATCAGGAAGATGTGCGGATCGGTGCCCCGGGTGACGGCGACGCGCTTGCCCTTCAGGTCGGCGGGCTTGGTGATGCCGCTGTCCTTGCGGGTCACGAGCGCCGTCCATTCGGGGCGCGAGTAGGCGTAGATCGCCTTGATCGGGTTGCCGTTGATGCGCGCCACGAGGGCCGCCGCGCCGGCCGCCGACCCGAAATCGATGGCGCCGGCGTTCAGGAACTCGAGGGCCTTGTTGGAGCCGAGCGACTGGACCCAGCGGACCTTGATGCCGCGCGGCGCCAGCGCCTCCTCCAGGAAGCCCTTCTCCTTCAGAAGCAGGCCGACCGGGTTGTAGGTCGCCCAGTCCAGGCGGATCTCCTTCGGGTCGTCGGCGCGGGCCTCGCGCGGCGCGAGCGCGCCGAGGCAGGCCAGGGCGAGGCCGGCGGCCAGGAGGGATCGGCGGGTGGAGCGCATGGTCGGGCCTGATGTCGTGGCGAAACGGAGGGCGGGGTGCGGGGCCGGCGCGGGGCAGGGGATCCGCGCCGCGGCGCGGTCCCGAGCGGTCTCGTCCGGGCGGCTGGGTTCAGGGACGCGGCGCCGGCGGCGAGACGATCGGCCGGGCGCATCCGGCGCGTCCGAGACCCGGGACCGCCCCGATCGCGCGATCCGCGCCGACACATCCCCCGGCTGCGGGATCACGCCCGGTCCGCCCCTGCGTCTTCATCGTACCTGCGCGGCCCTCGGCGTAACTGTGAATACAAGATCCTGTCGGCCGGTCGCGGAGTCAACAAAAGGGCTTTCTCTACTTCGCGGCGTCGAAGCAAGAATTTTCGGTCGGCCGACCCAGGACGAGAAAAAATTACGCGTCCGCGCGCGCGAGGCGCGGCGTCTGTCCTCCCGGGCCGCGCCGCGGCCACGCTGGAGCCGCGCGGCCCGCACTCACGTGAGACCGCGGCTGCGGGCTGACGGGTCCTTCCGGCGCCCGAAGGCGCGCCAGGGTGGCGGCTGCCACGACGGCTGAACCGCCGGCGCTCGACTGTCGGAAGCGATCCGCGCCCGCGCCAGGACTGTAACCGTTGCCGCATCGCCGAGCGACGTGCAGAGTTCGATGTCTCCGGCACGGGGGGAACTCTGCCATGATCTCGAGAATCGTCGTGATCGGCGGCGGCTTCGCCGGTCTGTGGGCCGCCGCCGCCGCGGCGCGCGCCCGGACCGAGTTCGGCCTCGGCGACCGCGTCGCGGTCACGGTGATCGCGCCGGACCCGTTCCACGTCATCCGGGTCCGCTGCTACGAGACCGATCTCGGCGCCCTGCGCGTGCCCCTCGACGACGTTCTCGGGCCGATCGGCGTGGAACGCCGCGAGGCGCGCGCGATCGACATCGACCCCGCGGCGCGCACGGTCACGGTCGAGTCCGCGGCGTCGTCCGCCGCGTCGTCCGCCGCGTCGTCTGCCGCGTCGTCTGCCGCGTCGTCGGGCGTCGTCGAGACGCTGGCGTACGACCGCCTCATCCTCGCCGCCGGAAGCCTGCTGTGGCGCCCCGAGATCCCGGGAATCGCGGGCGCCTTCGATGTCGACACCTTCGCGGGGGCCCAGGCCCTCGCGGCGCATCTCGATCGTCTCGGTGACCCGGGCGGGCCGGATGAGGCCGGCCGCTGGACCGCCGTCGTCATCGGCGGCGGCCTCGTGGGACTGGAACTCGCCTGCGAGCTGCCCGCCCGGCTCGCCGCTGCCAGGGACCGGGCCGGGGCCACGGGTCCGGTGCGGACCATCCTGATCGACCACGCGCGCGAGGTCGGGAGCGCCATGGGCGCGGCGGCCCTGCCGGGGATCCGCGAGGCCTTGCGCGATGCCGGCGTGACCTGCATCGGCGGTGCGCGGGTCCGTGTCGTCGATCGCGCCGGGGTGACGCTGGCGGACGGGACGCGCCTGCCGGCGTGGACGAGTGTCTGCGCCACCGGCATGCGGGCGAGCCCGCTGGGCGGCACGCTCGGCCTCCCCCTCGACCCGCTCGGGCGCCTGCCCGTCGACGCCTTCCTGGCCGTCCAGGGGCTCGCTGGCGTCTACGCGGCCGGCGACATCGCCTCGGCTGCGGCGGACGATGCCGGTCATCGCACGGTGATGTCGTGCCAGCACGCCCGGCCGATGGGTCGGTTCGCGGGTTTCAACGCCGTCTGCGATCTCGCCGGCCGGCCGGAGCGGCGGCTGCGCTTCGCCGCGCCCGACTACGTCACCGTGCTGGATCTGGGCGCCTGGGGGGCGGTCTACACCGCCGGCTGGGATCGCGGCACGCTGGTCTCGTCGGGCGCCGCCGCGAAGGCGACGAAGCGGATCATCAACGGCACGCGCATCTATCCGCCCCTCGACCGCGACGCCGCGTCCATCCTGGCCGCGGCCGCGCCGATCATCCAGGCCGCGCCCGCGACGCAGGCCGCGCGATGATGCCGGCCCGAGCGCGGCCGGTCCGGGAGTCCGGTCGTCGGCGGTCGATATCCTGCCGAAACCGCTCGAAGCGCCTCGGAGACTGGAACCGAACCGGCGGAAGATTGTCGAGCCTTCCCGTCCGGGCTTGCCGAGACTGATTGGGCCGCCACGAACTGTCCAGGATTCGCGCCGCCGCGCCGCCGATTAACCACCCATTAACCATACCGGAGATTGTATTAGCTATTGCCAAAATCCCGCCAGGGTAGAGCCATCATGGTCGCGGCCCCCACAGCCACGTGGTCCCACATCCTCTCGCAGGTCGCCGACAGCCTGGACCGCTTCGTCGAGGGACCGTCCGCCGAGATCCTGAAGCTCAAGCCGTCCTTCGACACGGTCGAGGGGCCGGCCGCGCTGTCCGCGCCGCGCATCGAGCCCGTCGCGCACCCGCCGATCCTGCCGGAACCCGCGGTCAACGACGCGGGCCCCGCGCCGGTCCCCTGCGAGTCCGAGGCGGTGTCGGACTGGATGAGCACGCTCGACATCATCACCGGCATGGCCGGCCGCGCCGAAGCGCAGAAGCAGCGCCTGCAGGAGCAGAGCATGTCGCACGAGGCCGCCCTGGCCGCCGCGCAGCGCGCGCTGGCGGAGACCCGGCACCGCCTGCAACTGTCCGAGATGCGCGTCCGCGAGGTCGAGGCCCGCGCCGATATCCGGCTGCAGCGCGTCCAGGCCGAGGCGGACGCCCAGGTGCAGGACATCCGCGCGGAGGCCGAGGCGCGCGTCCGGACGATCCGCGCGGAGGCCGAAGCCTGGGTCCGGGCCGCCGAGGAGCAGGTCCGCGTCGCCGACCTGCGCGCGGAGACCGCGGAGAAGTGGCTCGGCCGGATCGACGCGGCCGCCAAGGCGCTCCTTCTGGGCGGCCACGTGAGCCGCGGGCCGGCGGGCGCCTGAGGCCGAGTGCCGGGGCCGGGCCATGTCCGCGTCGGGCACCCGGCCCCTCCACGGCGCCGCTTCAGGCCGTTCGCCGGGACCCGTTTCCGGACGCGCTCCGCGCCGAGGACGGAGCGCCGCGGTCTCCCGCGCGGTCGAGGCCGGATCGCCGATCCGCGGGTGGACCGTACCGATCCGGTCTGTCGCCGTCGCGGCACTCGCCCTCGCGCTGCCCCTCTGCGGCTGCGTTTCCGGCCGCGCCCCGTCCGCCGACATCGCCGTGGCGGAGCCTCCGACGGCCGCGCCGGCCGCGGCGCGGCCCCCCGATCCGGCCCTCGACCCGGCCATCGTCGCGGATTCGTCCGGGTGGCGCCTGCGGCTCACCCACCTCTGAGGCGCGGCCTTCCCGGCACGGCCGATCTCTCGGCGGCCTCCGCGCCCGCTCAGAGTCCGAACGTCACCCGACCGCTTTCATCGATCCGCCAGGCCGGGTTCCAGGCGATCTCCCAGGCATGTCCGTCTGGATCGCTCAGATATCCGCGGTATCCGCCGTGGGGCGGTTCGTCGGCCGCGCGCAGGAGCGTCCCGCCCGCCGCGACGAGCCGCGCGATGGTGGGCGCGACGTCGCCGCGGTTCGGGACGTTGTGGGCGAGGCAGAACGCGCTCGGGCTCGGTTCGCTCGCGCGCCGCATGTCCTGGTCGAGGTTGGGGTTCTGCCAGGTTCCGAGCATGAACCCGTTCATCTGGTAGAAGACGATCTCGTCGTTCTCGAACACGGGAGCCCAGCCGAAGCCGTCGCCGTAGAAGGCGCGCGACCGGCCGAGCGATGAGACGCCGAGCGTGATGACCGAGATCTGCTGCTGCATCGTCGGATCCTAGCATCCGACACGGGCGCGTCGCGCGAAATCTCGAAGGCCTTGCGCCGTCGACACGATGCCAGTCGGCCAGCGCACGCGGTGAACGGGCCCATTCTCCGGCCGCGCGCTCGGCGCCGACGCGCCGCTCTCACGATCCTCGGTCTTACAGAATGTTCACGTCGTCGAAGGGCAATTGTCAGCTAGGCAGCGCAACCCGGGAAGCGATCAGGGATTGACGAGGGCGAGCAGAGTTGAAGAGCTCTCAGGCTCCGGCAGGGGCGATTCATTTCAAGGAGCCGAGGCGATGATCGATCCTGGCAATTTCCGCGAAACCATTCTCGCTGTGGTTGTTCTTGGAGGAGGGGCTCTCGTGGTCGAACAGTACATCCGCACCCGCGCCTGGCCGCGCTCCCAGCAGAATGGCCCGGATTGCGGCAAGCGCACGCGCTGAGCCGCGCGCGACCCCGAACGATCCGGCGACGGAGCGGAGATCTTCGAGGCGGTCGGCACGAACCTCGAGGATCTCCGCGGCGGCGCGCGAGGGAGCGTCCGCCCGGATCGCGCCTGCCGCGCGGCGGCCGTGACGGAGGGCGATCGCGTTCGTCCGATACTGCCGGACGTCGCGGGTCGTAAGCAACGCGGTCCACGAATATTGCTCTCCGACCGCATCGTCGCCTATTCTCGACGCTGAAGGCCCACCAGGACTGGCCGGCGAGGGAGGGCGCGATCATGGGGGCGAACCGGCGACACGCGGTCCCGGACTTCTCGGGCTACCCGGACCTCGTCGTGATCTATCTCGGGATGAAGGTCCGCACCCTGGCCGGCGTGAAGACCCTGCTCGGCTTCGGGCCGCGGATCGACAGGGTCGGCGCGGCGCGGCCAGAGGGCCTCCTGCACTACGAGAACAACATCATCTTCAGCCTGCGCCCGCTCCATGTCGGCATGCGCTGGTATTGGCGGGACATGGACAGCATGGTCGCGTGGTCCAAGTCCGAGCCGCACCGGATCTGGTGGCGGGATTTCCTGCGCGATACGCGCGGCGTCGGCATCTGGCACGAGACCTACCACATGCGCGGCGGCATGGAGGCGATCTACCACGACATGGCTGAGCCGGTCGGATTCGCGGCCTTCATGCCGATGCAGGAGGCAAGGGGCTCGCTGGCGGCCCGGCACGGGCGTTACGCCTCGTCCGACCTGCGCGACCTCCCCGCCGACAACGCGCCGGACGCCGCAGTCCCGCGCTGAGGCTCCGGCCGCCCGGCCGGAGTTCCGGTGCGGCGGATGAGCCGTGCGCGACGCGGGGTCCGCCCGTGCGCACGGTTCGGCTGGACACCGGCCCGCGCGGAAGGCACGGAGCGGATCAGGCACGATGACGGTCGGTTCGATGAGACAGGGTACCCTGCGCCTCGGCGCGTTCTTCTACGCGACCGGCCACCACGTCGCGGGCTGGCGCCATCCCTCCAGCGAGGCCGACGGCGGGCTCGTCCTGGAGCGCTACGTCGGCTGGGCGCAGCGCGCCGAGGCCGCGAAGTTCGACCTCATCTTCCTGGAGGACGGGAGCGGGATCCGCGACCTCGACCTGCGGTCGAGCGAGCGCACCGCGCGCTCGACCCATTTCGAGCCGCTGACGCTGCTGTCGGCCCTCGCGGCGGTGACGCGCCGGATCGGTCTCGTCGCCACCACCTCCACCAGCTTCAACGAGCCCTTCAACGTCGCGCGCCGGTTCGCCTCCCTCGACCATCTCAGCGGCGGGCGCGCCGGCTGGAACCTCGTGACCTCCGCGACCGACGCGGAGGCGGCGAATTTCGGCGGCGACCGGATCGGCCGTCACGCCGACCGCTACGAGCGCGCCGAGGAATTTGCGGACGTGGTCCTCGGCCTCTGGAACACCTGGGACGACGGCGCCGTGATCATCGACCGCGCGAGCGGCCAGTTCTCGAAGCCGGACGGCTTCCGCCCGCTGGATCACCGGGGCAAGCATTTCGAGGTCCGCGGTCCGCTCAACATCTCGCGGACGCCGCAGGGCCAGCCCGTGCTGGTGCAGGCCGGCGCTTCCGGGCCCGGCAAGGACCTCGCGGCGCGGACCGCCGAGATCGTCTTCACCGCGAACCAGACGCTGGAGGAGGCGGTCGAGTTCTACGGCGATCTCAAGGGGCGCATGCCCGGCTTCGGTCGTGCGCCGGATGATCTGAAGATCATGCCCGGCCTGTTCCCCGTCGTCGGGCGCAGCGAGGCCGAGGCGCGGGCGAAGTTCGAGGCGCTGCAGGACCTGATCGACCCGGTGGTCGGGCTGGCGCTGCTCGGTCGCATGATCGGCGGCCACGATCTGTCGGGCTACGATCCCGAGGGGCCGGTGCCGGAGTTGCCCGAGACCGAAGGCATCAAGTCCCGCCAGCAGCTCATGTTCGACCTCGCCCGCCGCGAGGGCCTGACCCTGCGCCAACTCTACCTGCGCATCGCCGGCGCGCGCGGCCACTCGCAGATCGTCGGCACGCCGGCCCAGATCGTGGACGAGATGGAGGCGCGGTTCCGGGCCGGCGGGGCGGACGGCTTCAACATCATGCCGCCGACGCTGCCCGGCGGCCTCGACGACTTCATCGCGCTGGTCCTGCCGGAGCTGCGGCGGCGCGGCCTGTTCCGCACCGAGTACGAGGGCCGGACGCTGCGGGACCATCTCGGCTCGCGCCCGCCGGCCGGGTTCGGCCCCGGTCGGGCCGCGGTGTAGCGGCGGGCCTCTTCCCGGGTCCGATCGGGCGAGGCGTCGCGACCCCCTGCGGCGTCTCGGACCGCATCATGATTGCGCACAAGCTATCCCCGCTGTGGTACAGCCACGCCACGAGGGCCGAAGGCCGCCATCGGCGAGTCGTGACAGGGGCGACCGGGCATTGACGGATCAGCAGGAACGCACGCGTTTCGAGGCGGAATTCGCCCGGACCGACGCGAGCACCGACCCCTTCGTCTCCGCCGTCCGGGCGACGCGGATGCCGATGCTGATCACCGATCCCCATCAGCCGGACAACCCCATCGTCTTCGTCAACGCCGCCTTCTCCAAGCTGACCGGGTACGGCCACGACGAGATCATCGGCCGGAACTGCCGGTTCCTTCAGGGGCCTGAGACCAGCAAGGCCGACATCGCGAAGATCAGGGCGGCGATCGCCCGCCGCGTGCCGATCGAGATCGAGCTCCTGAACCACAAGAAGAACGGCGAGCTCTTCTGGAACCGGCTGCTGATCTCGCCGGTCTTCGATCGCGCCGGGGAGCTCACCTACTTCTTCGCGTCGCAGTTCGACGTGACGCTGGAGCGGGAGAAGCTCGCGCGGATGCAGCGCGACCGGGAGGCGCTCGAGCAGGAGATCGAGCGCCGCACCAGCGACCTCACCCGCAGCGAGGAGCGGCTGCGATTCATCCTGAAGGCCGGACGTTTCGGCTCGTGGACCCTCGATCTCGCCGACATGCGGCTCGTGGCCTCCGAGACCTGCAAGGAGAATTTCGGGCGGGTGCCGGGCGAGGCGTTCAGCTACGAGGACCTGATCGCCGCGATCGAGCCCGAGGACCGGCCGCGCATGCAGGCCGCGGTGCAGACCTCGATCCGCGAGCACAGCGACTACGACATCGAGTACCGGGCGCGCACGCCCGGCGGCGAGCTTCGCTGGCTGCAGATCCGGGGTCAGACCTTCTACGACTCGGTCGGGCAGCCGCTGAGCATGGCCGGCGTCTCCATCGACGTGACCGAGCGCAAGCGCGCGGAGGAGCACCGCGCCCTCCTGGCCGACGAGTTGAATCACCGGGTGAAGAACTCGATGGCGACTATGCAGTCGATCGCGCACCAGACCCTGCGCAACGCCGCCTCCCTGGAGGAGGCGCACAGGACCCTCGACGCGCGGCTGCACTCGCTCTCGGCGGCCCACGACGTCCTGACCCGCCAGAGCTGGATCGGGGCCACGCTCGACGTCATCGTGGAGGGCACCCTCCAGGCGTTCCGGGGCGGGGCGGGACAGCGCTTCCTGATCAACGGACCGGAGGTGTGGCTGACGCCGCGCCTGACGCTCGCCTTCACGATGGCGCTGCACGAACTGGCGACCAACGCCGTGAAGTACGGCGCCCTGTCGAACGACCGGGGGCGAGTGGTCCTGAACTGGGACGTGGTCGACGGGGCGACGCCGGCCCGTCTCTGGTTCCGCTGGGAGGAGGTCGGCGGACCCGCGGTGACGGCACCGGCCCGCGGCGGGTTCGGCACGCGCCTCATCGAGCGGGCGCTGGCCGCCGAGATGGGCGGCTCGGCCGAGATCGAGTACCGCCCCCGCGGCGTGGTCTTCACGCTGGACGCGCCGCTGCCCGACCGCGCGCCCGCCGCGGCGGAGGCGACGGGCTGAGGATCGCGTCCCGCGGGCCCGCCGCCGGTCAGGTCATGCGGGTCAGGACGGTCTCGTTCCAGAGCCTGCGGTGCAGGAACGCCATCGCGGCGTGGCCGAGCACGACGACGAGGAGCGTGAAGCCCAGCCAGTAGTGAAACAGGTCGGCGGGCAGCATCATCCACTCGATCTTCGTTTCGCGCGCCGGCATGACCGGGATGCCGTAGGGCGCGAAGGGCTTGCCCGATCCGTACTGGCGCAGCAGCGCGAGGCTCGGGACCAGGACCATCAGGAGATAGATCAGGCCGTGACCGGCCGCGACCGCGCGCCCCGGCGCGCCCGGATGGGCGGGGCGCCGGTGAAGGTTCGCGAGGCCCCACACCCCGCGCAGGAGCACGAGCACGAACAGGGTGAAGCCGAGGGTGAAGTGGCTGCCGCCGACGAGGCGGGTGAGCGCCGCATCGCCGATCGTGACGTAGAGCAGCGCCCCGGTGAATTGCCAGGCGAACAGGGCCGCCATCACCCAGTGGAAGCCGCGGCTGACGCGACCGTACCGCTCCGGCGTGTCCAGCCAGACGGTCCGCGATGCGGTGGCGTGGCCGCTCTGCTCCGTCACGCGGCGTTCTCGGTCCAGAGGTCACCGGCCAGGCCGTCCCCGCGCAGGATCTCGGAGGCCGCGCTGGTGAGCGCGTGATCCGGTCCGGGCTGGCGCAGGTAGGTGGCGAGATCGCGCGACAGCCGCTCCAGCGGATGGCCGCGCAGGAAACCCTGGAGGCCGACCGAGCGCTGGGCCAGCTGGAGGATGTCGAGGCCGGCGCGCTCGACCGCGAGGCGGACCAGGTTGATGTAGGCGACGACGCGCTCCGGCGGCATCGCCGCGTCCGACGCGACCTGCGCCCCGCGCTCGACCCAGAGACGCGCGCCCTCGACCGCGATAGCGCCCTCGCCGAGGCGCGCCAGCTGGTGCGGATCGCTCCCCCGGCCGAGGCGGCGCAGATGGCCGCGCCAGGCATCGAACACGGCCTCGATGCCGCCGAGCTGCACCGCCGCGAAGCGCCACGCGCCGCCCGAGAAGGCCGGCTGCCGGAAGTAATCGTCGGGCTGGCCGAGGATATCGTCGGCCGCGAAGGCGAGGCCGGTGAAGTCGATCGTGCCGGTCGCCGAGGCGCGCATGCCCTGCGCCCGCCACGCCGAGAGATCGGACCGCGTGCCGGCGTCGAGCGGCACCACCATCATCGCCGTGCCGCCCTGTCCCGGATGCCGGGCGGTGACGAGGGCGCGGGTGACGAAGCCGGCGCCCGACGCGTAGGTCTTCACGCCGCGGAGATGGCCGTCGACGTCCGAGGCCTCGATCGTGAGGCCGCCTTCCCCCGGCTCGGTGTTCCAGACACCGAACAGGTGGCCGGCGCGCGCGTCGGCGAACAGGCGGACGCGCTGGGCGGGTGAGCCGTAACGGGCGACGAGCTGGAGGGCGTTGACGTGACCCTCGTAGAGCCGGCCGAGAGCGAGGCTTCCGTAGCCGACCAGCCGCAGAACCTCCGCCAGGGCACCGGCGCCCGGCTCCGTCCCGAGGCCCGCGCCGCCGTGATCCACCGGTACGGGCGCGGCGAGCAGCCCCAGGCGGGCGAGATCGGCGATATCGTCCTGTGGGAAGCCGTCGTCGTGATCCTGGGCGTCGGCGCGCGCGGGCGCCGACGCGGCGATCGCGCGCGCGGCCGCCTCGGAATCGTAGACGGGATCCAGGCGGGTCCACTGATCCATGCGCCTGACTCCTCTCAGAGCGCCACCGCGTCGACATCCAGGCGAATGGCCGCTGAGGGGCGGTTGCCCACGGTCGCGCGCTCGGGTCTCGTCACGTATGGGCCCCCATTGCCCGCAGAAGATGCGGAAGATCCTAAAAAACTAACCTAAGACTGAGCCATCCTTTCCCCGGCCGCGGCTGCGACCAATGCGACCGTCGTCGATCCGGGCTGCTCTCAGTTCAGCGTCCGGTTGGCGCGCAGCCGCGCCACGGCCAGGTCGACGAACGTCCGCACCTTCGCGGGCGCGTGCCGGCCTTCCGGGTACAGGACGTGGACGGGCAGCGGCGCTTCCTCGTAATCGGCGAGCACGATCTGCAGCCGGCCGTCCCGCAGGTCCGGGCCGATCTGGTAGTTCAGGACACGCGCCAGCCCCCAGCCCGACCGTGCGGCGCCGATCGAGACCTCGTTGGTGTTGCCCTCCAGAGTGGGGCGGACGACCACCCGCTCGTTCCGGCCGAACCGCCACTCCGGCGACGCGAAGGCCCCGGTGGAGACGGCGATCCGGTGGCGCTTGAGATCTGCCGGGGTCGCCGGCACGCCGTG
Organism: Methylobacterium sp. 275MFSha3.1; assembly: GCF_900108435.1. Lineage (NCBI taxonomy): Bacteria > Pseudomonadati > Pseudomonadota > Alphaproteobacteria > Hyphomicrobiales > Methylobacteriaceae > Methylobacterium > Methylobacterium sp. 275MFSha3.1. Next base: position 143,882 of record NZ_FNWP01000011.1, read on the forward strand.
CCGCGCGAAGTAGTCCGGGGCGCCGCAGATGACGTGGCGCACCGACCCGACCCGAGCGGCCGTGAACCCGGAATCGGTCAGGTGGCCGATGCGGATCGCCACGTCGATTCCCTCCTCCACCATGCTGACCGGCCGGTCGACGAAGAGGGTCCGCGCCACCATGGTCGGGTAGGTGTCGAGGTAATCGGTGACGATCGGGAGCACGTGCATCCGTCCGAACAGGACCGAGGCCGTCACCGCGAGCGTGCCCGACGGTGTCGCGTTGGAGCCGGCCGCCGCCGATTCCGCCTCGGCGATGTCGGCCAGGATCCGCCGGCAATCCTCGTAGTACCGGCTGCCCGCTTCCGTGAGCTTCACGGAGCGGGTCGTCCGGATCAGGAGGCGGGCGCCGATGGTCTCCTCGAGCGCCGCCACGGCGCGCGTCACGGCCGGCGGGCTCATGTGCAGGAGGCGGGCGGTCTGCGCGAAGCTCGCCGTCTCGGCGACCTTCGCGAAGATGCGCATGGCCTGCCACCGATCCATAGCCTCGCTCCGGGTTCTCGCGGCCGTGTCGCGACGCTCACGCCCGATCCGGCCTGCCGCGTCGGCGTCCCGGCCGATCGGTCAGAAGCCGAATTGGCTCAGGTCCGGATGGTCGTCCGGCCGGCGCCCGAGGGGCCAGTGAAACTCGCGGTCCGATTCCGCGATCGGCAACGCGTTGATGCTGCTGTGCCGATAGCGCATCAGCCCGTCCTCGGCGAGGCGGACCTTCGTGATCGTGCTCTGCGCGTCGAAGGGCGGCAGCGGCGGACGGACAGGATGGGCTCCTTGTCCTCGGGGAAGGTTCAGCCCGGCTCCGGTAGCGGCGCAGGATGATCCGCCGGCGCCGGTCCCGCGAGGCGGAACACGGCGCGCGCCGTGCCGTCGCGCGCGTCAGAGCGCCAGCTGCACCCGGTCCGTGCCCTCCGCGGGCACCGCGGAGCAGATCAGCACCTCGTCCTCAGCCACCGGTGCGCTCGGTTCCCTCAGATAGGTCACCGCGCCGGCCAGTAGCTTGGTGCGGCAGGTCCCGCAGCTGCCCTCGCGGCAGCTGAACTCCGGTGCGAGACCCCGCGCCTCGGCGAGGTCGAGGAGGCTGCCCGAATCCGGCGTCCAGCGCGCTTCCTTGCCGGTGTCGAGGAAGGCGACCGGCACCGTCTCCGTGGAGGCCGGTGGCCGCGGAGGCACGGCCGCCGCCGTTCCGGTGTCGCGGATGAGCCCCGATGGACCGAACGCCTCCGCGTGGATCCGGTCGTCCGCCACGTTGTAGCCGCGCAGGCCGTCATAGAGCGCCTGGGTGAAGGCCGACGGGCCGCACAGGTAGAAATCGTAATCCGCGAAGGCCAGGAACCGCGTGAGCAGGGCCATGTCGATCCGGCCCGCGGCCTCGTAATCGACGCCAGCCGCGGCATCGGAGACATCGCTCAGGACGCGCACGATCCGCACGGCTCCCTGCGCCGCCGCGGCGAGTTCGGACAACTCCCGGTCGAAGGCGCGCTCGGCGCGGGTGCGGGCAGCGTAGACGAGCGTGGTCGGCCGGATCTTGCGGGTGCGCAGGCCCTCGTAGACCACGTGCCGGAGCATCGCGAGAAGCGGCGTGATCCCGACGCCGCCGGCGAGCAGCACGGCCGGGCGCGCCGCGCTCGCGTCGAGGGTGAAGCCGCCGCCGGGCGCGCGCGCCTCGACGATGTCGCCGACCCGAACTCGGTCGTGGAGGTGCTGCGAGACGGTACCGTCTCGCTTCACGCTGATCCGGTAGGTCGGGTCCGAGGGCGCCACCGACAGCGTGTAGGTCCGGATGACCGGCGCGTCGGCCCCTGGCAGTGTCACGCGGATCGGCAGGTGCTGGCCCGCGCGGTGCGGGAGCCGCCCGGCCCCGTCGTCCGGGGTCAGGTGGAAGGACCGGATCGTGCGGCTCTCGTCGACGATCTCGGCTACCCGGAACGGCCGCCACTGCGTCGCGCGCTCGGCCGCCCGGACGCGGTCGGTGGCCTCCGCCCAGTCGCCGGTCATCAGCGCGTTCGGCGACCAGCCGTCCGGCCGGAACGACCAGCGCAGCGGCAGGGCACCGCGTCGGCGGATCACCCGGCGCGGCCGGAAGCTCCAGAGCCGCTCGGCGCCCTGGAAGGCCGCGATCTCGGGCGAGTCCAGGATCACCGCGGCGTCGCCGGTCAGCTGCAGGAGATCGCCCGTCTCGAAATCGGTGAAGACCAGGCCGGCCCTGCCGTTCAGGAAGATGTTCCCGAGCGTGGCGAAGAACAGGTTGCCGGCGAAGTCGGGGATGGTCAGCGTGCCGTCCGCGGCGATGCGGACGAACCCCGCCTTGCCGCCGCGATGCGAGACGTCGACCTGGCGCCGGCCCTCCCGGTCGGCGTAGGAGGCCACGAAGAACGTGTCCGCCGCCGCGATCAGGCCGCGGGCTTCCGGGTCGAGCTCCGCGCTCTCCTCGGCGGGGGCCGGAGCGGGGGCGCCCGGCTCGCGGACGAAGCTCATGTCGCGCAGCTGGATGTATTGCGGGCAGTTCCCGAAGCTCTGGTCGACGGCGAAGTGCAGGACTCCGCCGGCCGTGGAGCGGACGAGGCCGTTGACGCGGTTGCGGCGGCGGCTGTCCAGCGCGATCCCGAGGAGGCCGATTGCGTCGCCGTCGCCCGTGCCATCGGACGCGGGGTCGGCCTGGTCCGGCCGCGCGGCGATGTCGAGGGTCGTGGCGGTCGGCGAGGAGATGAAGCCGGGACGGCCAGCTAGGAGCGTGGCCCAGGCGTCGCCCTGCCGGTCGACGCTGCCCAGCACGATGAAGGGGATCTCCGCGAAGAAGGCGCGGTGCTGATCGGGCATGAAGTCCCGCACCACCCGCTGGCCGATCACCGCCATTCGGTCGGCGGCGCCGACCGTTTCCTGGATGGACGTCTCGCCGGCATGCCATGTCGGCAGCGTCGCAAAGGTCTGACCGTCAGCCATCTCCGCGCCCTCCACTCGTATCCGCCCCCGGGCGCGGGTGCGCCCGGGGCCTTCCGGTCACGCCGCGGTCGTGAGGCCCGCGGGGGTCTGGGCGAAGGGGACGAAGCCCGGCAGGCCCTCGATCCGGCGCAGGAAGGCCTCGACCCGCGGGTAGCCCGACAGGTCCACGTTCCCCTCCGGGGCGCGGGCGAGGTAGCTGTAGACCGCCACGTCCGCGACGGTCGGCCGCTCGGCCGCGAGCCAGTCCCGGCCATCGAGATGCGCCTCGAGCCGCCCCAGGAGCGTGTGCGCCCGGGCGATCACCTCCTCCGGATGGAACGTGGCGCCGAACACCGTGATCAGCCGCGCTGCCGCCGGCCCGTAGGCGAGTTCGCCCGCCGCGACCGAGAGCCAGCGCTGGACCGCCGCCGCGGCGCGCGGATCCTCGGGCAGCCAGTCGGATCGGCCGAGCCGCTTCGCCACGTAGACGAGGATGGCGTTGGAATCGGAGACGATCACGCCGTCGTCGTCGAGCACCGGCACCTGACCGAACGGGTTCATGGCCAAGAAGGCCGGCGTCTTGTGTCCGCCCGCCTTCAGGTCGACCTCGATCAACTCGTGCGGGGCCTCGACCAGGGAGAGGAACAGGCGGGCCCGATGCGCGTGGCCGGAGAGGGGATGGTGGTAGAGCTTCATGACCGTGGATCTCCGTCGGGGGCCGGGATCGCCCCGGGCCGTGTGAGGAGAATGCCGCCGCGTTCGGGCGAGCAGAATAGGCGTTCTCCGCAGTTCATCATTCCGGAAATCGGAATAATCGCGCGGCTTGGCGCGGCCGTCATCCGCCTCGCCCCGCGGGTACAGGCGCCGCGGACGGGCTTGGCGCAGACGCCGATCAGCGACCCGGGAAGCAATCATCAAGACGCCGGTTCCGAAAAGACTGCGCGGGACTTGACACCGAGGCCATTACCGAGGAGCCTAGTTTTCAGGCGCGGGGCAAAGCTGCCCAGTTTCGCGCCAATACGTCACCATCTTTCACGGCGATGCCGCCCGCAGTGCTTCCGCACTGGCGGGCTTTTTGCGTTCTGAAGGATTGCATGGGCCTCAGCCATCACCGCATCGGCATCCTGTTCTCCGCGGACGGACCCTACGGTCTCGTCGGGCGGGCGATGCTGAACGGCGCGCTCCTGGCGGTCGACGAGGTGAACGCGCGGGCCGACTGCGCCCTGGAGCCGGTGATCCGCGATCCGCAGGGCGCCCTCGCGGGCTACGTCGCCGGCGCCGAGCGGCTCCTCGACGCGGGGATCCGCCACGTCGTCGGCTGCTACACCTCGTCGAGCCGCAAGGAGATTATCCCGATCTTCGAGAAGCGGGACGCCCTGCTCTGGTACCCGTCGCATTACGAGGGCTTCGAGACCTCGGCGAACGTTGTCTACACCGGGGCGGCGCCGAATCAGCACATCGTCCCGCTGGTGCGGCACCTCCTCGCCCGGGGCGGCCGCACCGCCTTCTGCGTCGGCTCCAACTACATCTGGGCCTGGGAGAACAACCGGATCCTGCGGGAGACGCTGGCGATCGCCGGCGGCAGGGTCGCGGGTGAGCGCTATTTCGCGGTGGGCGAGACCGTCTTCGATCAGGTGATCGCGGCGATCCTGGACGCGAAGCCAAACTTCGTCTTCAACACGCTGATCGGCATCTCGGCGTACCGCTTCTTCCGCGACTTCCGGAGTGCCTGCGCGGCGCGCGGCATCGACCAGGCGCGGACCATGCCGGTGGCGAGCTGCAGCCTCGCCGAGCCGGAACTGGAGGCGATCGGGCCGGAGGCGGTCGACGGCCACCTGTCCTCCAGCGTCTACTTCACGTCGATCGACACGCCCCGCAACCGCGCCTTCATGGCGGCTTACGCGGCGCGTTTTCCCGAAGGCCCGACCCCCTCGGCGGATGCGGAATCCTCGTACATCGCGGTGCATCTCCTGGCGCGGGCGCTGGCGCGGGCCGGGACCGAGGATGCCGCGACGGTGCGCCGGGCGGCCTGCGCCGACGAGTTCGAGGCGCCCCAGGGACCGGTGCGCCTCGACGAGACGACCCTCCACGCCTGCCTGACCCCTCGGATCGGCCTCTCGACGGCGGCGGCCCGCTTCACCATCGTGGCGCAGGCCGAGGCGCCGGTCGCGCCGGACCCCTACCTGGTGCGCAGCGATCCGCGCGTCGTGCCGGTGAGCCGGCGCCCGCACCTGAAGGTGGTGCCATGACGACGCCCCGGCTGATCCAGAATTTCAGCGGTGCGCAGGCCCTGCTGATCGCGCCGCCGAGCACCGCCACGGACGTCCTGGCGAGCACCCTGATGAAGCTCGGGCTCACCGTGGCCTCGGTCGTCCCGGCCGGCGAGGCGCCGTGGCTCGATTTCGAGATCCTCGACCCCGAGCACCACATCGTCATCGTGGACGGCGACCTGCCGCTGCCGGGCCTCGCGGCGAGCGCCGTGCCCGACCTGCCGCCGGTCCCGGTGGTCGGGCTCGTGGGCGTCGAGGCGCCGAGCCGTCTCAAGGGGCTGCTCCAGCTCGGCGCGACCGGCCTGCTGCGCAAGCCGATCCACGGCGCCTCGGTCTACGCCGCCCTGTTCCTGGCGGTGAACAAGCACAACCGGCGCCGTCTCCTCGAGGAGCGCCTGGCCCGCCACGAGGAGCGGAGGCGCGGTCGGCGCCACGTCGTCAAGGCGATCCTCCGGCTGATGCAGGAGCACGGCCTCGACGACGACGCGGCCTACGAGACGCTGCGGCGCGACGCCATGCGCGCCCGGCAGCCCCTGGAAGCCTACTGCGAGGCGCTGGTCCGCACCCGTCCGTCCGTCGCCGCGCCGGCCCTCTCGCCGCGGCTGGCCCGATCCTGAAGCACGCACTCCACCCCGTAGACGAGGACGACCCGATGACGAGAACGCCCCGCGGATCCCGCCTGTCCGCCCTCGCGGCCGCCCTGCTCGCGGGCGCATCCCTGGCCGCCCCGGCGGCCCGCGCCGCCGACCCGATCAAGCTCGGCGTCCTCGAGGACCAGTCCGGCGACTTCGCGGTCGCCACCATCGGCAAGGTCCACGGCATCCAGCTCGCCGCGGACGAGATCAACGCCGCGGGCGGCATCGCCGGACGCAAGCTGGAGCTCGTGATCTACGACACGCAGTCCGACAACACGCGCTACCAGGAATTCATGCGCCGGGTGCTCCAGCGCGACAAGGTCAACGCCGTCTTCGCGGGCTTCTCCAGCGCGTCCCGCGAGGCCTACCGGCCGATCGTCGACCAGCTCGACGGCTTCGCCTTCTACAACAACCAGTACGAGGGCGGCGTCTGCGACGGCCACATGGTCGTCACGGGCGCGGTGCCGGAGCAGCAGTTCTCGACGCTGATCCCGTGGATGATAGAGAAGTTCGGCAAGCGGGTCTACACGATCGCGGCCGACTACAATTTCGGTCAGATCTCGGCCGAGTGGGTGCGCAACATCGTCAAGGAGAACGGCGGCGAGATGGTCGGGGAAGAATTTATCCCCCTCGGCGTGTCGCAATTCTCGCAGACGATCCAGAACATCCAGAAGGCCAAGCCCGACATCCTGATGACGCTGCTCGTCGGGACGGCGCAGGCCTCCTACTACGAGCAGGCGGCGGCCGCGAACCTGAAGGTGCCGATGGGCTCCTCGGTCAACATCGGCCAGGGCTACGAGCACAAGCGCTTCCAGCCCCCGAGCCTCGCCAACATGTACGTGACCACGAACTACATCGAGGAGGTCGACAGCCCGTCGAGCAAGGCGTTCCTGGCCAAGTGGAAGGCGAAGTTTCCGAACGAGCCGTACGTCAACCAGGAGGCCGAGAACTCCTACCTCGCGGTCTACCTCTACAAGCAGATGGTCGAGCGGGCGAACGGCTCGACCAAGCGCGCCGACCTGCGCAAGGTCATCGCGGCGGGCGATGTCTGCGTGGACGCGCCGGAGGGCAAGGTCTGCATCGACCCGAAGAGCCAGCACGCCTCCCACACGATCTACCTCGCCAAGGTCGACGAGAAGCACGCGATCTCCTTCCCGAAGACCTGGGACAACATCCAGCCGTACTGGCTCGGGAAGGCCGGCTGCGACCTGACGAAGAAGGATCCGATGGCGCAGTACACGCCGAGCAACCCGCCGAAGCCCTGAGCCGCCGGGACGGGTTCCCGCGCGCCGCGGTCCCGGGCCGGAGACGACGCGACATCGCCGGGGCCGAGGCCCCGGCCCACAGCCATCACGATCGGGCCTCCGGATGGATCTGCTGACTCACGCCTTCACGTTCCTCTACCAGATCGGCGACGCGTTCTCGTTCCTGGTCCTCTCCGCCTGCGGCCTCGCGGTGGTGTTCGGCATGATGGGCGTAATCAACCTCGCGCACGGCGAGCTGATCATGTGCGGCGCCTACGTCACGGCGGCGACCTCGCGGGCCGGGCTGCCGCTGCCTCTGGCCATCCTGGCCGGCGCGCTCGTCGCCGGGGCCGTCGGCATGGTGATGGAGCGCCTCGTCATCCGCCACCTCTACGGGCGGCCCCTCGACACGATCGTGGCGACCTGGGGCATCAGCCTCGCGGCGACGCAGGGCACGCTGATCCTGCTGGGCTCCAGCATGCCGGGGATCGGCACGCCGCTCGGCAGCTTCACGGTCGGCGGCTACTCCTATTCGACCTACCGCGTGGTGCTGATGGTCGCCGCCGTCGCTGTGCTGGCCGGCCTCTATCTCGCCTTCAACGCCACCCGCTTCGGGACGCTCGCCCGCGCCACCATCCAGGTGCCGCACATGGCCGAGGCCCTCGGCGTCGACACCCGCAAGGTCTACGCCCTGACCTTCGGCCTCGGCGCGGCGCTGGCGGGCCTCGCGGGCGGGCTCTACGCGCCGACCATGACCATCGTGCCGACTATGGGGACGACCTTCATCATGGAGGCCTTCGTCACCGTGGTGGTCGGTGGCGCCGACATCTTCCTCGGCACGGCGCCGGCGGCGCTCGTGCTGGGCACGGTGCGGGCGCTGCTCACGACGTGGCAGGGCCAGCTCTTCGGCCAGATCGGACTCCTCGTCGCGGTGATCCTGGTGATCCGGGTGCTGCCGCGGGGCATCTCGGGCCTGATCCTGCGCGAGCGGGCCTGAAGCCATGGCGATGATTCCGGCGATGACCCTGCTCCGGCGCCTCGAGGGCCCGCAGACCCTGGGGCGCGGCCCGGCCTTCTGGACCGCCTTCGCCCTCGCGGTGGCGGCTGCCGTGGCCTACCCGTGGTTCGCGGACGGCTACACGGTCGGCAACACCGCCTACTTCTTCTGCTGGGTATTCATGGCGCTCGGCCTGTGCCTGATCTGGGGCTACGGCGGCGCGCTCAGCTTCGGCCAGACCGCCTTCTTCGGCCTCTCCGGCTACGCCTACGGCGTGCTCACGCTCAATGTCGGCGCGGCCTACGGCTTCACCCTGGCGGCCCTGGTGCTGGCGGTCGCGCTCTCGGCCGTGATGGCGGCGCTCCTCGGCTACTTCCTGTTCTTCGGCCGGATCGGCGGGGTGTTCCTCGGCATCATCACCCTGTCGGTGACGCTCGCCCTGGAGCGCTTCATGGCGCAGACCGCCGGTCCGGAATGGAAGATCGGGGCGGCGCGCCTCAACGGCTACAACGGCATGAGCGGCATGCCGCCCCTGACAGTGCCGTGGCTCGACGGCGACGTCGTGCTGTTTCCCGACGTCGCCCTCTACTACGGCCTCCTGGGCCTCCTGATCGTCGTCTACCTCGCGCTGCGCATCCTGGTGAACGCCCGGTTCGGCAACGTGCTGGTGGCGATCCGCGAGAACCCGGAACGGGCCGAGATGCTCGGCTACGACGTGCGGCGCTACCAGCTCGCCGCCTTCGTGATCGGCTCGGCCCTCGCGGGGCTGAGCGGCACCCTCTACACCGCCTGGGGCCAGTACATCACGCCCTCCAGCATGGGCCTCACCGCCGCCGCGCTGCCGGTGATCTGGGTCGCGGTCGGCGGCCGCGGCGACCTGACGGCCACGCTCATCGGCACGCTCGTGGTCCTCGGCGGCTTCCAGGCGCTGACGATCTACGGCAGCCAGTACGCCCTGGTGGTGATGGGCCTGCTCCTCGTCGTGGTGGTGCTGGCCGCGCCCGACGGCCTCGTGGTGGCGGCCATGCGCGGGCTCGGGCGCCTGCGCGGCCGGGAGGCGGGCCGATGAGCCCGCTCCTCGAGACCCGCGATCTCAGCAAGCATTTCGGTGGGCTGCACGTCACCAACGACGTGAACTTCGCACTCGCGGCGGGGGAGATCCACTGCCTGATCGGGCCGAACGGCGCCGGCAAGAGCACCTTCTTCCGCCTGCTGCTCGGCGAGTACGTGCCGGAGCGGGGGCAGATCCTTTACGCCGGCGAGGACATCACCGCGCTCAAGCCCTTCGCGCGGATCCGGCGGGGCATGAGCGTCAAGTTCCAGGTGCCGGGCATCTTCCCGAGCCTGTCGGTGGCGCACAACCTGGAGATCGCCCTGCAGCACCATCTGGAGGGCGCCTCGCTCGGCGCCGAGATCCGCCGACTGCTCGCCTTCCTCAATCTCACCGCGGCGGCCTCCGACCGCGCCGGTAACCTCAGCCACGGGCAGAAGCAGTGGCTGGAGATCGGCATGGCGATCAGCCTCAAGCCGCGCCTGCTCCTCCTCGACGAGCCCACCGCCGGGATGTCGCCGGACGAGACCTTCGCCACCGGCGCGATGGTGCAGGCGCTCAACCGCGACGGCGTCGCCGTGCTGGCCATCGAGCACGACATGGCCTTCGTCCGGCAGATCGCCCAGCGGGTGACCGTGCTCCATGTCGGGCGCATCTTCGCTCAGGGCACCACCGACGCGATCATCGCGGACGAGCGGGTCGCCGCGATCTACCTCGGGGAGGCGGACGCGCCGCCGCTTCGGAGCGTCGCCGATGCCTGACCCGCTCCTCGCGACGACCGGCCTCCGCGCCGGCTACGGCGGCAAGCCCGTGCTGCAGGGCGTCGACCTCGCGGTCCGGCCCGGCGAGATCGTGGCGGTGATCGGCCGCAACGGCGTCGGCAAGTCGACGCTGATGCGCAGCCTCGTCGGGCTCCTGCCCGCCTCCGCGGGCGGGATTGCGTTCCGCGGCGCGGCCGTCGAGGGGCTCGCCGCCCACCGGCGCGCCCGCCTCGGCATCGGCTACGTGCCGCAGGGCCGCGATGTCTTCCCGCGCATGAGCGTCGTCGACAACCTGACGGTCGGCGCGTCGCTGCTGCCGAAGGGGGAGCGGCCGGATTACGAGCGCGCCTTCGGGCCTTTCCCGATCCTGCGGGAGCGGCGCGGGCAGCGGGCGGGGACGCTCTCGGGCGGCCAGCAGCAGCAGCTCGCCATCGGCCGCGTCCTCGTCGGCGGGCCTGCGCTGATCCTCCTCGACGAGCCCTCCGAGGGCATCCAGCCCTCGGTGGTGCAGCAGATCGGCCGCACCCTGGTCGATCTCAACCGCCGCACCGGGGTGACGATCATGTTCGTGGAGCAGAACCTCGACCTGATCCGCGCCATGGCCCAGCGCAGCTACGTCATGGACAAGGGCCGGATCGTCGCGGAGCTGACGGCCCGGGACCTCGACGACCGCGATCTCGTGCGGCGCCACCTCGCCGTCTGACGACACGGCAGACAATCAAGGGATAGACGACCATGCAGTGGCTCGACCAGTCCATCATGGCCCGCAAGGGCGTCGCCGGCGGCAAGCCCGGCCGGGAGTACACGATCACCGAGGCCGAGCAGGGCCGCTACCACTACGTCTACGGGCCCTTCGCCGAGCCGGTGCTGACCGTCGATCCCGGCGCCGTCGTCACCGTCGAGACGCACGACGCCTTCGAGGGCAAGATCCGCCACGAGACCGACAGCCCGACGCAGATCCTGAATTTCCCCTACCTCAACCCGCAGAACGGGCCGATCTACGTCAACGGCGCCGAGAAGGGCGACTGCCTCGCGGTGGCGATCCGCTCGATCCGGCCGCGCGGCCCGCAGCCCTGCGGCACGACGCTGATCATGCCGGAATTCGGCGGCCTCGTCGCCACCGGCGACACCGCGCTCCTCAATCCGCCGCTCCCCGAGCGGGTGCGCAAGCTCGAGGTCACGGCCGAGACCGGCGTGCGCTGGAACGACCGGATCACGCTGCCCTACCAGCCGTTCATCGGCACGATCGGCACCTCGCCGGAGATCGAGGCGATCTCCTCGCTGCAGCCGGACTATTACGGCGGCAACATGGACCTGCCGGACGTGGGCGTCGGCGCGGTGATCTACCTGCCGGTGAATGCGAAGGGCGCGCTCCTCTACCTCGGCGACTGCCACGCCGCGCAGGGCGACGGCGAACTCTGCGGCGTCGCGGTGGAGCACCCGACCCACACGACGGTGCAGATCGACCTGATCAAGGGCTGGACCTTCCGCTGGCCGCGGCTCGAGACCGAAGACTTCTACATGACGATCGGCTCGTCCCGGCCGATGGAGGACGCGGCGCGCATCGCCTACCGGGAGCTGATCCGCTGGCTCGCCGCCGATTTCGGCTTCGACGAGATCGACGCCTACATGCTGCTCACGCAGTGCGGGCGCGTGCGGCTCGGCAACATGGTCGATCCGAAATACACGCTCGGCGCCTCGATCACGAAGGCGATCGCCCACGCCTGACCGGCGACGGAGGAGGATGGCATGGATCTCGGGCTCAGAGGCCGCCGCGCGCTGGTGACCGGCGGCACCAAGGGGATCGGCGCGGCGATCGTCGACCTGCTGGCCGACGAGGGGGCGGCGGTCGCCCTCTGCGCCCGCAACGCTGCGGAGGTCGCCGCCAAGGTGGCGGCCCTGCGCGCCCGGGGCGTTGCGGCGACCGGGCGCGCCGTCGACGTCGCCGATTCCACGGCCCTGCGCGACTGGATCGCCGAGGCCGCGGAGGAGCTCGGCGGCCTCGACATCGTGGTGCCGAACGTGAGCGCGCTGGCGGTCGGCAGCGACGAGGCGGCGTGGCGCAGCGGCTTCGCCGTCGACATGATGGGCACCGTCTCGGCGGTCGAGGCGGCGATGCCGTACCTCGAGCGCTCCGAGGCCGGCGCGATCGTCGTCATCTCCAGCGTCTCCGGGCGGGAGATCGACTTCGCGGCCGGTCCCTACGGCGCCTTCAAGGCGGCGCTGATCCACTACGCGCAGGGGCTGGCCTTCCAGCTCGCACCCCGGAACATCCGCGCGAACTCGGTCTCGCCCGGCAACACCTACTTCTCGGGCGGCGTCTGGCACCAGATCGAGACCGGCAACCCGGCGCTGTTCGCCGAGGCGCTCCGGCTGAACCCGACCGGCCGGATGGCGCGGCCAGAGGAGGTGGCCCGCGCCGCCGTGTTCCTGGCGAGCCCGGCCGCGAGCTTCATCACCGGCACCAACCTCGTGGTCGACGGCAGCCTGACCCGCGGCGTGCAGTTCTGACGCCGACCGGCCTCGCCCCGCACCGAGACACCTGCGACGTCCGAAGCACACCCGGCGCGTTCAGTACGGTCGTTCAGCGACGAAGTCCGGAGATCGCGAGGACTCACCACACTTGCGACGCATTTCGGCCGCTCTCGACTCTGTAAAGACAAGCTTGCCACGCGCGCTGGCACGCGGCACTCTCAAGCTTGGCCGTTCGCGCGGCGGTGGCACACCGCCCAGTCGCGCCGGGCTGCAGGACAGGGAAGTCCAGGGCGATGAAGACGGACGATCGCGAGGCCGGCGGGCTCGACGGGCGCGGGCGCCTCGGAAGCGAGGCGGGAGTTCTCAGCCGCCGGTCGTTCCTGGCCGGCTCGGCCCTCGGGATCGGCGCGCTCTCGCTCGGCGGGTGCGGGACGACCGACACCCTGCTCATGGCCGAGGCGGCGAAGACCTACGGGCCGATGCCGAACGAGAAGTTCCCGATCCCGGCGGTCGACGTCAGCAAGGTCAACCCGAAATACTACCGGCGGACCGTCCAGTACGCCTCGTCGGAGGCGCCCGGCACGATCGTGGTCGATCCCGCCAACTACTACGTCTACCGCATCGAGGGTGACGGCACCGCAACCCGCTACGGCGCCAATGTCGGCCGCCAGGGCTTCCTGTGGAACGGGAACGCCTATGTCGGCCGCAAGTCCGAGTGGGCAACCTGGACCCCGCCCAAGGAGATGATCCGGCGCCAGCCCGAGGCCGCGAAGTATGCCCGCGGCATGCCCGGCGGCCTCGACAACCCGCTCGGTGCCCGCACGCTGCACCTCTACCAGAACGGCGCATATACGCTCTACACGATCTACGCCAGCAGCGACGCCGAATCGATCGGCACGGGCATCACCAGCGGTTGCGTCGGCCTGCTCAGCCAGGACATGATCCACCTCTACGCGCGCACGCCGGTGAAGACGAAGGTGGTCGTGCTGCCGGCCTGAGGGCGGGCAGCGCCCGCGCCGTCCCCGCTTCCCGGCGGCCCCGACATCCTGCAGGATCGGGTCCCCTGAGGTCCGACAGCGCGCCGGGAGCGCCCGCATGGCCTACGCGACGACGATCGAAGGCACACGCTTCACCTTCCCCGACCTGCGCAGCCTGCTCGCCAAGGCCACGCCGGAGCGCTCGGGCGACCAACTCGCCGGGCTCTGCGCCGACGGGCCGGTCGAGCGCCTGGCCGCGCAGATCGCCCTCGCCGACCTGCCGCTCAAGACCTTCCTGGCCGAGGAGCTGATCCCCTCGGACCAGGACGAGGTCTCCGACCTCATCGCCCGCCGGCACGACACGAAAGCCTTCGCGCCGGTCTCATCCCTGACGGTCGGCGCCTTCCGCGAGTGGCTGCTCGCGCCCGCCGCCGACGCGGACGCCCTCACTGCCCTCGCGCCCGGCCTCACGCCCGAGATGGTCGCGGCGGTCTCCAAGATCTGCCGGCTGCAGGACCTCGTCGCGGTGGCTGCCAAGCGGCCGGTGGTGACGCGCTTCCGCTCCACCATCGGCCTGCCCGGGCGCCTCGCCACCCGCAACCAGCCCAACCACCCGACCGACTCCTCCGAGGGCATCCTGCTCTCGGCGCTCGACGGACTGCTGATGGGCTCGGGCGACGCGGTCATCGGCGTCAACCCGGCCACCGATTCCCTGCCGGACTACATCCGCATCGTCGAGCTGCTCGAGACCCTGCGGTTGCGCCTCGACGTGCCGACCCAGCACTGCTGCCTCGGCCACGTCACCGTGGCGATCGAGGCCATGGCCCGCGGCGCGCCCGTCGACCTCGTGTTCCAGTCGGTGGCCGGCTCGCAGAAGGCCAATGCCGGCTTCGGCGTCGACCTCGCCGTCCTGCGCGAGGCCTCGGACGCTGCCCGCGCGCTCGGCCGCTGCCCGGAGGGCGGGCAGCTCATGTACTTCGAGACCGGCCAGGGCTCGGCGCTCTCGGCCGACGCCCACTGGGGCGTCGACCAGCAGACCATGGAGGCGCGCGCCTACGCGGTGGCGCGGGAGTTCGACCCGCTGCTGGTCAACACGGTCGTGGGCTTCATCGGTCCCGAGTACCTCTACGACGGCAAGCAGATCATCCGCGCCGGGCTGGAGGACCACTTCTGCGGGAAGCTGCTCGGCCTGCCGATGGGCGTGGACGTCTGCTACACCAATCACGCCGATGCCGACGGCGAGGACATGGACGCGCTCCTGACCCTGCTGTGCGCGGCCGGGGTCAACTTCGTCATCACGGTGCCGGGGGCGGACGACGTGATGCTGAACTACCAGTCATTGTCGCACCACGACGCTGTCTACGCCCGCGAGACCCTGGGTCGCCGTCCGGCCCCGGAATTCGAGGCGTGGCTGCGGGCCGTGGGCATCACGGACGGGCAGGGCCGGCTGGCCAGCGCGACGGGCGCGCTGCCCCCGGCCCTGGCCGAGGCGTCCCGCCTCCTGCCCGGGCGGGCGGCGTGAGCGGCGAGCCGGCCCGTCCGGGCCACCCGACGCTGCGCGAGCTGCGCGAGCTGCGCGGGCTGACCCAGGCGCGCATCGCGCTCGGCGCGCACGGTGCTGGCCTGCCGACCGGCGCGGCGCTCGCCTTCGGGCTCGACCATGCCCGCGCCCGCGAGGCGGTGTGGACGCCCCTCGACGTGGCCGCGATCCGCGAAGGGCTGCGGGCGCAGGGCCTCGACGCGGTGGAGGTCCGCTCCGCCGTGGCCGACCGGGCGGAGTACCTGCGCCGGCCGGACAGGGGCCGCACCCTCGATCCGGAATCCGGGTCGGTACTCGACGGGCACGGGCCGGGCTTTGACGTGGCGATCGTGATCGCGGACGGGCTGTCGGCGACGGCGGTCGCGCTGAACGCGGTTCCGGCGGCGGCGGCGCTGGCAGCGCGGGTGCGGCGGGCCGGCTGGCGCCTCGCGCCGGTGGTCGTCGCGAGCCAGGGACGTGTAGCGATCGGCGATCCGATCGGGGCGCGGCTCGGGGCGCGCTGCGTCGTGGTTCTGATCGGGGAGCGGCCGGGCCTGTCGGCCTCCGACAGCCTGGGCTGCTACGTCACGTACGGCCCGGCGCCGGGGCTGCCCGATTCCCGGCGGAACTGCATCTCGAACATCCGGGAGGGCGGTCTGGCGGTCGAGGTGGCCGCCGCGCAGATGGAGGCGCTGCTGCGGGCGATGCTGGCCCAGGGCACCAGCGGCGTCGCGCTGCGCCGGGACGATCCCGCAGACCCGAAGGCGCTGCCGGACGCGCGGGACTGACCGCTCGGACGACCCAGGCGGACGTCACGCGCGCTCCGCGGACGGGCTGCAGCCGAAATGGGACCGGTAGCAGCGGGCGAAATGGGCCGCGCTCGTGAAGCCGCAGGCCGTCGCGATCTCCCCGATCCTGAGCGGGCTCTGGCGCAGAAGGCGGCGTCCGTGGGCGAGGCGAATCGCCCTGTACTGGGCCGAGAAGCTGAGCCCGAGCTTGTCGAGGAACAGCCGGTCGAGGTGGCGCGGGCTGATCGCCGCGAGGCGCGCCATGGCGAGGCGGCCGAGCGGCGCCTCCACGGTCTTCTCCATCGTCTCCAGCACCGCCAGCAGAGCCGGATGGTGGATTCCGTAGCGCTCGACCGCGGAGGCCCGCTGCGGGTCGTCGGCGGCGCCGATGGCGGTGTGGAGGAACCAGTCGGAGACGCGCCGGGCGAAGGCCTCGCCCATGCGTTCGGCGATCAGGGCGTGGGCCATCTCCAGGGGCGCGACGCCGCCGCCGCAGGTCAGGCGATCGCCGTCGGCGACGTAGCGCGCCCGGCTCAGGCGCGCCTCCGGGAAGGTCTCGACCGTGGCACCGGCATATTCCCAGTGGAGCGTGAACGCGCGATCGGCCAGCAGGCCCGCTTCGGCCATCAGGTAGGGACCGCCCGAGATGCCGCCGATGCGGACGCCGAGTCGGGCCATCCGCCGCAGGGTCGCGTGGATCTCGGGCCTGTCCCACCCGGTCGGCTCGCCGCCCGCGCAGACGAAGAGGGTGTGGAGGTGGCCGCGCTGGCGCGGCAGCGCCTCGGTGGGGACCTCGGCGCCCGACGAGGCGGCCACCCGGCCCTCCGACTCGCCGAAGTAGCGCAGGCGGTAGAGCGGCCGCCCGGCAAGTTCGTTGGCCGCCCGGAACGGCTCGCACCCCGAAGCGAAGGACAGCAGCGCGAAGCCGGGCACGAGGATGAAGCCGATCTCCTGTGGGCGATCCCCGGTCTCCGCCTCCATCTCGGACGCCCCCTCCGCTCCTCGATGGCTCAAACGTGCAGGAAACCGTCCGTTTCAGTCAAACGCCCGCCTCGGCATTGATCATGCTGTGTGCCGTTACCCCGTCCCGCGCGAGATCGCTTCCGGATGCCTCGACCTGCCGATCTTCCTCCGTTCCGCGCCGCCGCGGCGGCCCGTCCCGGAATCGAGCGGGAGTGTCGGCCGTGAGCCGCCGCTACGACGTCGCCGTGCTGGGTCTCGGCGCGATGGGCAGCGCCGCGCTCTACCAGCTGGCGAAGCGGGGCGCCGCGGTCATCGGGCTCGACCGCTTCGCGCCGCCCCACGCGCTCGGGTCGAGCCACGGCGAGACGCGGATCACCCGTCAGGCGGTCGGTGAGGGCTCCGACTACGTCCCCTTCGTCACCGCCTCGCACCGCATCTGGCGCGAGCTGGAGGCCGAGACGGGCGAGACCCTGCTGAACGCCTGCGGGGCGCTCGTCATGGCCCCGGGCCACGGCGTCTCCTCGCACCACGGCAAACCGGACTTCGTGGGCCGGTCCATCAGCGCCGCGGAGGGCGCCGGCATCGTCCACGAGGTGCTGACAGGGGCGGAGGTGGCCCGCCGCTTCCCGCAATTCCTGAACCTCGCGGGCGACGAGAAGGCCTATTACGAGCCGGGCGGCGGCTACGTGTTCCCGGAGCGATGCCTCGCGGCGCAGCTCGGCCGCGCGGGTGCCGCGGGCGCCGAGATCCGCACCAACTGCACGGTGGTCGGGCTGCAGCAGGACGGGAGCGGCGTCCGCATCGAGACGGCGGAGGAGACCATCCTGGCCGACCGCGCCGTCGTGGCCGCGGGCGCCTGGACGGCCCCCCTGCTCGGGAGCCCCTTCGACCGGCTCCTGACCGTCCGTCGCCAACTGCTGCACTGGTACGCGCTCGCGGACGAGACCGCCTACGGGCCGCACGCGCCGGTCTTCATCTGGATGTACGGGACGAGCGACACGGAATACCTCTACGGCTTCCCGCCGCTCGACGGGTCCATCAAGGTCGCGACGGAGCAGTACAGCACCACCACCACCGCCGACGGGGTGGAGCGCCGCGTCGATCCGTCGGAATCCGACGACATGTACCGGCTGCGCGTCGCGAACCGGCTGGCCGGCGCGACCCCGGAGGTCGTCCAGGCCGCCGCCTGCGTCTACACGGTGACCCCCGACCGCGGCTTCATCATCGACCGGCATCCCGCGATGGAGCGGATCCTGGTCGTCTCCGCCTGCTCGGGGCACGGCTTCAAGCACTCGGCCGGCATCGGCGAGGCCGTCGCCGCGGAGCTGGCTGGGACCGGTAGCACCGTCGATCTCAAGCCCTTCGCTCTGGCACGTTTCAGTTGATGCGCCGGCCAATGGCTCGTGGATTGCTTGAAACCATGCCAAGATCCGTCGACCCGAGCAGGAAAGATCCGATGCGTCTCACCGTCCGCACCCTTCTGACCACCGGTGCGCTGGCCGCGCTCGCGGCGTTCTCGACCGTCGCGCTGCCCGGCCGGGCCACGGCCGCCGACGGCGTCGACGCGATCAAGAAGCGCGGAACGCTGATCGTCGGCGTGAAGGCGGATTACAAGCCGTTCGGCTTCCGCGACCCGAGCGGGACCATCATCGGCCTGGAGCCCGACCTCGCCGCCGACCTCGCCAAGCGGCTCGGCGTGAAGCTCGAGCTCGTGCCGGTCGTCTCGGCCAACCGGATCGAGTTCCTGCAGCAGGGCAAGGTCGATCTGCTGATCGCCACCCTGTCGGACAAGCCGGAGCGCCGCCGCGTGGTGCAGGCGATCGACCCGAACTACTATTCCGACTTCGTGAACGTCCTGCTGCCCAAGTCGTCCGGCATCACCGACTGGGCGCAGCTCAAGGGCAAGCCGCTCTGCGCCACCTCGGGCGCCTGGTACAACAAGGACGTCGCGCGGACCTACGGGGCGGAGATCGTCGCCTTCGACGGGTCCGAGAAGCCGCTCTTCGCGCTCAAGCAGGGCAACTGCATCGGCTACGTGTACGACCAGAGCATGCTGCAGGGTAAGCTGCTCGACGACGACTGGAAGGCCAACTACGCGCTGCCGCTCAAGGGCATCCTCGACGCCCCGTGGATGATGGCGGTGGCGCAGGGCAACACCACGCTCCAGGCCGCGGTCGAGGACGCCACCAAGGACTGGATGAAGACCGGCTTCATCGTCAACGAGGAGAAGAAGTGGGGCATCGAGCCGACCGCTTACTCGAAGGCGATGCACGAGAAGTACAAGAACGCGACCAACTGATGCGGTTCTGCGCGACAACACCGAGCGTTCGCCCGCGATGATCGCCACGATCCAGGCGTGGTTCCAGCAGCTCTACGAGACCACGGGCTTCAACTTCACGGTCTTCTACGATCCCTACGACTGGGACCGGTACGTGGCCGGCCTGCGGATGACGCTGCTCCTCGGGATCAGCACGATCCTGGCGAGCCTCGTCATCGGCGCCGTCGGCGCGCTCCTGCAGAGCGGGCCGTCGCGCGTCCTGCGGGCGCTGGTCAACGGCTTCGTAGTGGTCTTCCGGAACACGCCGCCGCTCGTGCAGATCTTCTTCTTCTACTTCGGCCTCGGGACGCTGCTCCCGGACATCCGCTCGGCCGACGGCCTGCGCGCGCCGATCCTCAACAATGTCCAGTGGGCGATCATCTCGCTGTCGCTGTTCGCGGGCGCGTTCAACGTGGAGATCTTCCGCTCCGGCATCGAGGCGGTGCCGCGGACCACGGTCGAGGCCGCGGAGGCCCTGGGCTACACGCGCTTCAAGGCCTACCGGTACGTCGTCCTGCCGCTGGCCCTGCGCGTCTGCCTGCCGGCGCTCAACAACAACCTGATCAACCTCCTCAAGACTACCACACTGGCCTACGCCATCGCGGTCCCGGAGACGCTGTACGCGGTCAAGCAGATCTGGTCCGAGTCGCAGAACGTGCTGGAGATGATGCTGGTGCTGCTCGCGACCTACGCGGTCCTCGTCGGCGTGCTCGTCTGGATCATGCACCGCTGGGAACGCGCCCTGCGGATCCCGGGATACGGCCGATGAAAGCTGCCGATCCGCGGGGCGGGCGACCGGGCGACCTGCCGGTGCTGCTGCCCTTCGCGCTCCCGACGGACCGCGCGGCGGCGCGCCTGCGCCCGGCCCATCTCTGGCTGCTGGCCGGCCTCGCCCTCGTCGCCGTCCCGGCCTGGGCGCAGGGCGGGGCCGCCGCGCTGTCGCCGCTGGAGGTCGTGATCAAGTGGGCACCCCTCCTGCTCACCGGCTTCGCCTTCAACGTCGCGATCTCGCTGATGGCGATGGCGATCGGGACGGTGGCGGGCATCGGGCTCGGTCTGGCCATGTTGGCGGAGGGCCGGGTCCTGCCGCGCCTCGCGTGGTGCGCCACGCAGGTCTTCCGCAACGTGCCCTGGCTGGTCCTGCTGTTCTTCGTGATGTTCCTGGTCCCGTTCCAGGTCACGGTGTTCGGTGTCCGCGTGCCGCTGCCCGACTGGGTCAAGGCGACCTTCGGCTTCAGCCTGCCGGTCATGGCCAACGTCGCCGAGATCGTCCGCGGCGCGGTGCGCTCGGTGCCCAACACCCAGTGGGAGGCCGCCGAATCCCTGGCCTTCACCCGGCGCCAGACGATGTGGCGCATCATCCTGCCCCAGTGCGCGAAGCGCATGCTGCCGCCCTGGATGAACGTCTACTCGCTCATCGCGATGGCGACCGTGCAGGCCTCCATCGTCGGCGTCACCGAGATGCTGACGCTGACCGCGCAGGTGCACGCCGCCGAGGGCGGCCGCCCCGAGCTGTTCGCGCCCCTCTACGGCTTCGCGCTGCTCTGCTTCTTCCTCTACTGCTACCCGATCGACCGGTTCACCGCCGCCCTGGAACGCCGCTTCGAGACCCGCTGAGACCATGACGCGCGCGACCCTGGCCGCCACCCCGTCCCCGAGCTGGACCCCCGATCAGCCGATCGTCCGCGTCGTCGACGTGCACAAATCCTTCGGGACGTTCGAGGTGCTGAAGGGGATCAGCTTCGACGTCCGCAAGGGCGAGGTCGTCTGCATCATCGGCCCCTCGGGCTCGGGCAAGTCGACGCTGATCCGCTGCGTCAACGCCTTGGTGCCGGTGAGCGCGGGCTCGATCCAGGTCGAGGGGATCGAGGTGACCGATCCGCGGCTCGACAAGCTGGCGCTGCGCCGCAAGGTCGGCATGGTGTTCCAGCAGTACAACCTGTTCCCGCATAAGACCGCGCTTCAGAACGTGATGATGGCCCCCATCCACGTCCTCGGGCAGGAGAAGCGCGAGGTCGAGGCCCGGGCGCGGGCGCTCCTCGCCAAGGTCCGGCTGGCCGGCAAGGAGAACGCCTATCCGGGCGAGTTGTCCGGCGGTCAGCAGCAGCGCGTGGCCATCGCCCGCTCGCTGGCGATGCGGCCCGACGTGATGCTGTTCGACGAGGTCACCGCCGCCCTCGACCCGGAGACGGTCAAGGAGGTCCTGGTGACGATCCGGGAACTCGCCGAGGAGGGCATGACCTGCATGCTCGTCACGCACGAGATGAACTTCGCCCGCGACGTCGCCGACCACATCTACTTCACCGACCGCGGCGTGATCGTCGAGCACGGGCCGCCCGCGACCTTCTTCGCCTCCGCCCAGGACGAGCGCACGCGCCGGTTCCTGTCGCAGGTGCTCTGAGCCCGCCGGGGTCAGGGCCGCGTCAGCGCGGCCCGGCCTCCCGCGCCACGATGTGGTCGGCGATCGCCCCGGCGGTGGTGAGCCAGATGGCGTCGCGGCGGTCTGCGATGTGCCGGAGCGCCTGCCGCAGGGGCCGCAGCCGGTGCGGGCGCCCGACGATATAGGGATGGAGCGCGATGCCCATCACCAGCGGCGCGCCCCGAGACTGCTCCAGCATTTCTTCGAAGGCGTCGACGATGGCTTCGGCGAACTGGCGGCCCGTCTCCTTGCGGGCGACGATCGCGGGGATGTCGTTGAGTTCCTGCGGGTAGGGCACCGTCAGGATGCGGCCGCCGCCGCGGGTCTTGAACCAGGTCGGCTGGTCGTCGTGGTCCCAGTCGAGCAGGTAGCGGTACCCGGCCTCGGCGAGGAGATCGGGCGTCACCCGCGACTGCGAGATCCACGGCCCGAGCCACCCGGCGGGGGGGCGGCCCTCCCGCGCGGCGATCTCGCGGGTCGTCTCGGCGATCAGGGCCCGCTCCGCGTCCTCGTCGAGGGTACCCTGCCGCTCGGCGTTGGTGCGTCCGTGGCCGACGATCTCGTCGCCCCGCGCCCGGAACGCCTCGATCAGCCCGGGGCAGTCCCGGTAGAGGTTGCTGTTGACGAGCACGCTCGCCGGCATCGCCAGAGTGTCCAGCATCTCGGCGATCCGCCACGCGCCGACCCGGTTGCCCCAGTCGCGCCACGCGTAGTTGAGCACGTCCGGCTGCGGGCCGCCCGGCGCCAGCTCGGCGCCCAGGCCCTCGCCGAACGCGAAGGTCTCGAGGTTCAGCCCGACATAGACGGCCAGCCGCTTGCCCTCCGGCCAGTCGTAGACCGGGCGGTCGGGGAGGGCGCTGTAGCCGTAGCGACCGTGTCCGGCATTCGTGTCCATCAGAGCCCCCGTTACGCCGCACCGAGATAGGCCGCTTCCAGCCCCTTGTCCGCCGACAGCTCCGCGGCGGTTCCGCGCGCGACGACCCGGCCCTGCTCCAGCACGTAGCCGCGGTCGGCGACCGTGAGGGCCAGCGCCGCCATCTGGTCCACGATCAGGATGGTGACGCCCTCGTCGCGCAGCTCGGCCACGGTGGCGTAGAGGGCGTTGATCATCGCCGGCGCGAGGCCGAGCGACGGCTCGTCGAGGAGCAGGATGCGCGGGTGCGCCATCAACCCGCGGGCGATCGCCAGCATCTGCTGCTCGCCGCCGGAGAGCAGGCCCGCCCGGCTCGCCGCCCGGTCGCGCAGCCGCGGGAACCGGTCGAGCAGGCGCTCGACCTCGGCGGGGTCGATCGGCGACCCGCGCCCGAAGGCGCCGAGGCGGATGTTCTCGACGACGGTGAGCTCCGGGAAGACCTGCCGGCCCTCCGGCACCAGCACGAGCCCGCCGCGGGCGATCCGGTGGGCGGGCAGCGCCTCGACGCGCCGGTCGTCGAACACGACCGATCCCGCGACCGGGCGCAGAAGCCCCGCCAGCGCCCGCATGGCCGTGGACTTGCCGGCCCCGTTCGCGCCCAGGAGGGCGACGGTCTCGCCGGGCCGCACGTCGAGATGGACGCCGTCGAGGACGGGCGCGGCGCCGTAGCCGGCGGTCAGGTCGAGGACCGAGAGGACGGCGTCTGCCGGTCCCTGCCACGGCGCGCTCCGCGGCCGGGCCGGGGTATCGGCGCCGCCGAGATACGCGCGCAGCACCGCCGGGTCGCGCCGGATCTCAGCGGGCGTGCCGCGCGCGATCGGGCGGCCGGCATCCATGACGAGGATGTGGTCGGAGATGCCCATCACCAGCGGCATGTCGTGCTCGACCAGCACCACCGCGACGCCGCTGTCGGCGATCCGGCGGATCAGCCGGGCCAGCCGGTCGGTGTCGGCCCGCGACAGGCCGGCGGCGGGCTCGTCGAGGAGCAGCACCGCGGGGCTGCCGGCGAGCGCCCGGGCGATCTCCACGAGCCGCCGGTCGACGTGGGGCAGCTCGGCGGCCGGGCGGTCGAGGGCGCCCCGGTAGCCGACGAAGGCGAGGAGCGCGGCGGCTGTCGCGCGGTCCCGCGCCCGCGCGCGGCGCCAGAGCCGGCCCGGCGCGAGGCCGAGGGCGACGTTGTCGGCCACCGGCAGCGAGCCGAACAGGCGCGTGGTCTGGTAGGTGCGCGCGATGCCGGCGCGGGCGACGACGTGGGCCGGCCGCCCGGCGAGGTCGCGCCCGCCCAGCCGGATCGCCCCGGCGCTCGGACGGTAGAAGCCCGAGACCATGTTGAGCACGGTGGTCTTGCCGGCCCCGTTCGGGCCGATCACGCTGGTGACCGCCGCCGGCCGCGCCGTGAGGTCGACGCCGTCCGCCGCCGTGATGCCGCCGAAGCGGATGCCGACGCCCTCCAAGACGAGGGCCTCGCGCGCCGCCGTGCCGGGCAGCGGTAACTCCCCGCTCTCCGGGGCGGCCGCCTCGTCGCGGCCCCGGGGCAGCAGCCGGGCGAGGCTGCCGACCAGCCCCGAGGGTACCAGCCACAGCACCGCCAGGGTCGCGACGCCGAAGAACAGCAGGCGGTACTCGGCGAGGCCGGACAGCGCCTCCGGCAGCAGCACGGTGACGAGGGCCCCGAGGAGCGGGCCGAGCACCGTGCCGGCGCCGCCGACGATCACCGAGAGGACGAACAGGATCGACTGCGTGAACGGGAACGAGCTCGGCGCGATGAACAGCATCAGCGGCGGAAGGATTGCCCCCGCGAGGCCGGTCAGGGCGGCGGAGATCGCGAAGGCCAGGGTCTTCACCCGGACCGGGTCGAAGCCCAGCGCCGCGGCGGCGACGTCGGCGTCGCGCACGGCGCGCATCGTCCGGCCGAGGCGGCTGCGGGCGAGGATGTCGAACCCGGCGAGGCTCGCCCCGGCGGCGAGCACCGCCAGCATCGCTAGGCCGGCCGGCGAGAGCGGCTCGCCGAGGAGGCTCGGCGCGTCGGTGACGACGAGGCCGTTCTGGCCGCCGGTCAGCTCGCCGCCCTCGATCAGCCCGTGCTCGACGATGAAGCCGAAGGCGATCGTCAGCATGGCGAGGTAGGGGCCCTTCACCCGCATCGCCGGCACCGCCACGAGGCCGCCGACGAGCGCCGCGATCAGGGCCGCCGCCGGGAGCGCCAGCCAGAAGCTGACGCCGTGGAGCGTCAGGATCGCGCTCGCGTAGGCGCCGATCGCGTAGAAGCCGGCCTGGCCGAAGGAGATCAGCCCGGTCAGGCCGAGGAGCACGTTGAGGCCGACGCCCGCCACCGTGGTCAGCGCCACGAGGGCGATCACGAAGTGGCTGTAGCCGGCGGTCAGCGCCACGAGGCCGAGCGCGGCGGCGGTGAGGCCGGCGATGCCGAGCCGCATCGCCGGGCCTGAGCGCAGGTACGGCATCGGGTCAGACCTTGTTGACCGCGGCGCGGCCAAGCAGGCCGTCGGGGCGCAGGGTGAGGGCCAGGATGATCACCGAGAACACCACGAGCTGCGTGTAGGTCGAGCCCAGGGTCGCGGTGACGCCGGCCTCGACGAGGCCGTAGAGCAGCCCCGCCAGGATCACCCCGGTGGCGGAGCCGATGCCGCCCAGGATCGCGACCGCGAAGGCCTTGATGCCGAACAGCGTGCCGAGCTCGGCCGAGACCGAGAACAGCGGCGCGATCAGCAGGCCCGCGACGCCGGCGAGCACCGCCGAGAGCGCGAAGGCGCAGGCCACGGTGCGGCGCACGTCAATCCCCATCAGCCGGGCGGCGTCGGCGTTCTGCGCCACGGCGAGCAGGACGCGGCCGAGATCGGTCTTCCGGAACACCGTGCGGATCGCGAAGGCCAGCGCGATCCCGACCACCGGGATCACGAGCTGCAGCGGGTAGATGCCGGTCCCGAGGATCTCCACCGGCTTCGTCGCCAGCGGGGACGGCAGGCTGCGCGGCTCCTTGCCGAAGGTGAACAGCACGGTGTTGTCGAGGACGATGCCGCCCGCCACCGTCGCCAGGAGCCACGCGTCCGAGCCGCGCGCCACGAACGGGCGGACCAGCGCCCGCTCGACCATGAGGCCGAACAGGGCGCAGCCGGCGAGCGCCAGGACGATCGCCGCCGGCATCGGCCAGCCCAGGGTGACGCCGAGCGCGTAGGCCAGGACCGCGCCCAGGGTGACGACGCTGCCCTGCGCGAAGTTCACGGTCCCCGACACCGCGTAGGTCACGTGGAAGCCGAGGGCCACGAGCCCGTACATGCTGCCGAGGCCGAGGCCGCTGACGAGGATGGAGGTCAGCATCGCCGGGCTCAGTTGGTCACCGCGACGATCTCACCGTCCTTGAAGCGGGTGAACACGTAGTCGTTCGGGCCGAGCGCGTCGTGCTGGCCGGGGGCGAAGGGCGTGGCGTAGGTTTTGATCAGGCCCGGATAGGTGCCGATCTTGTAGAAGCCGTCGCGGACCTTCGGGCCCTCGGTGGAGCCGGCGGCCTGGATGGCGAGCGCCAGCAGGTGCGTCGCGTCGTAGGCGTTGGCGATGCCGACGGCGGGGGTGACGTCGGCCATCGACTTGATCGCCGGGTACTTGGCCTTGAGCGCGTCGAGCACCGCGCTCGCCTTCGGCGACGCGTTGCCCGCGAAGGTGAAGGTCTGGATGAAATGGACCTTGCCGGCGCTCGGGCCGGCGAGCTCGTCGAAGCGGCCGCCCGCCGGGCCCC
This sequence comes from Methylobacterium sp. 275MFSha3.1, assembly GCF_900108435.1. NCBI lineage: Bacteria > Pseudomonadati > Pseudomonadota > Alphaproteobacteria > Hyphomicrobiales > Methylobacteriaceae > Methylobacterium > Methylobacterium sp. 275MFSha3.1. The sequence continues at coordinate 169,917 of NZ_FNWP01000011.1, forward strand.
AGTGCGAGACGACCGGCACCGACCAGCCCATCCGGTCCAGCGACTTCACCACCTGGGCCGAGGGGCCGACATTGCCGACGAGGAACAGCGCGTCGGCCCCGGCCTCCTTCAGCCGGGACAGCTGGGGCACCATGTCGACGTCGTTGGCCTCGTACTTCTCGATGCCCGCTGCCGGGAGGTTGGCCGCCTGCAGGGCGTCCTTGAGGCCCTTCTGGTTCGACTCGCCCCAGGCGTTGTTGACGAGGATCATGCCGGGCTTCTTCGCCCCGTAGGTCTTCACCGCGTAGGCGACCAGCGCCTCGTCGACGAGGGCGTCGACCGCGGAGACGCGGAAGGCGTAGTTGTCGGCGGCGGCGTTGCGGGTGATGCCGGTGCCGGCCGCCCAGGGGCCGATGAACGGCACCTTCATCTGGTTGGCGATCGGCACGATCGCCATCGAGACCGGCGTGTCGAGGCCGCCGACCACCGCGACGACGCCGACCCGCTGGATCAGCTCGCGGGTCGCCAGCACGCCCTTGGACGGGTTGGCCTCGTCGTCCCGGGCCACGAGCTCGAGCGGGCGCCCGAGGACGCCGCCCTTGGCGTTGATCTCGTCGATGGCGAGGCCGATCCCGCGGGAGATCGCCTCGCCGGATTTCGCGGACTGGCCGCTCAGGGCGGTCACGAGCCCGATCTTGACGGTGTCGGCACCTTGCGCCGTCGAGACGGCGAGGCCGAGCAGCGCGCTCGTCGTCACCGCGAAGCGGCGCAGGGTCGGGGGCAGGAAGGAGGCCATGGCGTGTCTCCGAGGGCGGGGCGCAGCCTGCTTTGCGCAACCTCCATGCCACCAGGAATTGGCCGCTTCGGCCGCTGTACAGACCGGTGCCTGTATCCTCGGAGGCAAGCTGTGCTCAATCTGGCGTCAAAGTGCATACACTTCCTGCATGCACGGGCCGGTCTTTTGCGGCACGTTGGGCCGACAGGAGGCCTGCCATGACCGACATGACCCACGATGCGGCGACCGCCCGCGACGCCGCCAACGTCACCGCCTATCTCGAGGCCTCGATGGTGCCCGATCCCGAGACGGCCGCGCGCTACATGGCGCCGGGCACCCGCATCGTGTTCACCGGGGCGCGGGTCTTCAATCATCCGTCCGAGGTCACGGCCTTCAACGCGGGCCGCTACGCCTGGGTGAAGAAGCGGATGGAGCGGCTGGACGTGGTGCCGGGCGACGGCGTCACCACGGTCTACAGCCTCGGCACCCTGTACGGCGCGTGGCCGGACGGCACGCCCTTCGAGGGCAACCGCTACGTCGACCGCTTCACCGTGCGCGACGGGCTGATCGTCGGCATGGAGGTCTGGAACGACAGCGCCGAGCGCCTGCTGACGAAGCACGGCCTGACGGCCTGACGCGGCGGGCTCAGGCCCCGCCGCCCGCGACGTAGGGCGCCAGCAGGCGTGCCAGATCGCGCTCGCGCGGGGCCGGGGGCACGATCCGCGCCCGGTCGGCGACCGCGTCGAGGTGGTGGTCCATGAGCGCGGCGGCGCGCTCGGCATCGCCCGAGACCAGGGCGGCGACGATGTCGCGGTGCTCGCTCACCGCGCAGTCCGAGGAATGCGGCCGGCTGTAGAGGGACAGGATCAGGGCGCAGCGATAGCCGAGTTCCGCGACGTAGCGGGTCAGCACGGCGCTCCCCGTCATCTCGGCGAGCATCAGGTGGAATTCGGTGGCGAGCCGGATCGACAGCGCCTCTGGCCCGCCCCGGGCGGCCTCCTCGCGGGCGATCTGGTCCAGCAGGCCCTGGCGCTGCTCCGCGCTGAGCCGCCCGGCGAGGCGGCGGACCACGAGCCGCTCCAGGCCGAGGCGCACGTCGAAGGTGTCGCGCGCCTCCTCCCAGCTGGGCGTCGCCACGACGGCGATGCGGTTGCGGCGCAGATCGACCAAGCCTTCCCCGGCCAGCCGCAGCAGGGCCTGCCGGGCGATGGTGCGGCTCACGCCGAACCGCTCGCCGAGGGCGTCCTCCGGCAGCCGGTCGCCGGGAGCGAGCGCCCGTTCCACGATGGCCCGCCTCAGGGCCTGGCAGATCGCCCCGACGCGATCGCCCTCGTCGCCCGCCTTCATGGACGGCGTCCGGACTCTGTCGCCCGTGTCCGTGCGGATTGATCCGTCATGATCCTCTCTCGACGCGATCCGGCGCCCCGCATCCGGTCCCGTGCCGGCTGGGCTCTTCGCAGACCTGGGACCCGAGGTGCAACGGTCGCGCCAGCGACGTCGGCGACCGTCCGCCGTGCGCGAATTCCGCCGATCGCGCTTCCATCCGCGTCCGTGGGCGTCCCGTGCGGGACCGGCGCGACCGCTTCCGACAAAGTCGCCGCCACGGACGTGTCGCAGATCCAGTCCAGCAACCTGTTCGGTACCCAGATCAGCAGGGAGGATGGAGCCACTTTCTGGTTGAGAAATTTTGTAGCCACTGTTTCTATAAGTAGAATAGTGGTCACGATGTTCTTTTTTGAAGCTCAATCAAGATGAAGGATTGACATGCGAAAATTGATATACAACTCTCATGAGGTGCGTTTAGAGGGAGAATGGCAGGTATGCTACCTGAGGTTGGTGTCGATGCGGGAGAATTTTCTGACTCGTCCTTGAGAAATTCAATCAAGATCGTCTGCGCCTACGTGATCCGGAATCCGGTATCCCCTGTCCAACTCTGTGAGATTTTAGCCAGTACGTACGAAATGCTTAGCCAGATCAGCGCGGGACCGGCGCGCGCGGTCGCGACGCCCGAGGCCGCCACCGCGCGGGAGATCCGCGCGTCCATCCAGGCCGAGGGCCTGATCAGCTTCATCGACGGCAGGTCCTACAAGACGCTCAAGCGTCACCTGACGGCTTACGGGCTGACACCGGAGGAATATCGCGCCAAGTACGGGCTGCCGCGCGACTATCCGATGGTGGCTCCGGGTTACGCCGCCAAGCGCTCGGAGATCGCGCGTTCGCTGCAGCTGCGACACAGGGCGGGCTAGGCCCTCTCAATCGCGTCCGAAGCGGTTCGCCGCGATACGCGCGGTCAGGCAGGGTTCGGGCGACCCGGATCGATCACGGAGTCCGGCCAGGGATTCTGCCCGTCGCTCAGCCAGCGCAGCGTGTCGGCCCAGAATCCGCCGCTCCTGCGCGCGTGGAACAGGCCGACATGGCCGGGCGCCTCCGCGCCGATCGCGGACGGGGTCAGCTGTACCTGGATGCGCGGGCTCGACACGTAGTAGCCGAGGCCCCGGCGGATCGCCGCCGGCGTGCCGAACGGGTCGTCCGGCGTACCGACCGCCAGGATCGGGGCGCGGACGGCGGCGAAGCGGGCGAGGAGGGCCGGGCGCTCGGCGGCCGGGTAGCTCGCCTCCATGCGCCGCCCGCGGAATGCCCACTCGTAGGCCACGCCGGCCGGCAGATCCTCGAGCCATCCGAGCCGACGGCCGGGAAAGTAGCCGACGGCGGCGGTCACGCACGGCATCAGCAGGTGCCACTTCGCGATCATGCTGAGCCTCTCGCGGGCGCGATAATCGCGGCGATAGGCGAATTGCGCGCCGACGGTGAGGATGCGGTCCACCGCGCCCGCGGCCTCGGCGAAGCCGGGGAGGAAGCCGCCGATGCTGTGGCCGACGACCGTGAGCGGCCCCGCCTCGCGCTGCCGAATCCACCGGACGGCGGCGTCGAAGTCGAGCTCGCCCCAGTCCCGCCAGCGGATGCCGGATCCCCTCAGGCGCGCGGGCCGCGAGTCGCCGATGCCGCGGTAATCGTAGGTGAGCACGACGAAGCCCCGCTCGGCCAGGAACCGCGCGTAGGCGTGGTAGTAGCGCGCGCGGACGCCGGTCGCGGGATTGACGACGATCGTGCCCCGGCCCGGTGGCCGGTTCGCCTCGGGCCGCCAGAGATGACCGCGGAGCCGGTAGCCGTCGCGGCAGGCGATCGTCACGGGTCGCGCGTCGAGACCCGCGGTCGCGGCGGGCGCGTGGCGGACGGGCGTCATCGGACCTCCTCGGCGGTGGCCGCCGGGACCGGACGATCGTCGATCGGGAGGTGGAGGAGCGCGGCGATCAGGCCCGCGAGGGCCGTGGCGAGCCAGACCCCATCGTAGGATCCGGAGACCTCCAGAACCACGCCCCCCAGCCACGCCCCGAGGAACGAGCCGATCTGGTGGCTGAGGAAGACGATCCCGAACAGCGTCCCGAGGTGACGGATCCCGAAGACCCGCGCCACCAGGCCGCTCGTCAGCGGGACCGTGCCCAGCCAGGTCAGGCCCATCACGGCCGCGAATGCGAGGACGACAGCCTCGGATTTCGGCGCGATGAGGAAGGTGCCGATCGCGGCGGCGCGGATGAGGTAGAGCCAGACCAGGACGTGCTGCGGCCGGTACCGGCCTCCGAGCCAGCCGCACCCCCAGCTCCCGGCCATGTTGAACAGGCCGATCAGCGCCAGCGCGGTCGCGCCCAGGCCCGCCGGCATGTGGCAGAGGGCGAGGTACCCCGGAAGGTGGGTCGCGATGAAGGCGAGCTGGAAGCCGCAGGTGAAGAAGCCGAGCGTCAGCAGCCGGTAGCCCGGGTGCCGCCACGCCCGCAGGAGCGCCTCGGACAGGCTGCCGGCCGCCGAAGAGCCGTCGGGCACGCCGGCGCGGGGCGCGCGGTCGAGCGCGACACCGAGCGGCGCGAGCGCGACGATGATCGCCGCGAGCGCGAGGAGCCCCGCGCTCACGCCCGCGACCGCGGTGACGGACTGCGCGAACGGGACGAGCAGCACCTGGCCGAACGAGCCGCCGGCGCTCGCGAGGCCCAGAGCCGCGCTGCGACGCTCCGGTGCGGAGGCGCGACCGACCGCCGTCAGGACGACGCCGAAGCTGGTACAGCTGATCCCGATCCCGACCAGCAGCCCCAGGCCGAGCAGCAGCGTCGGCGCCGTCGCCGCGAGCGCCGTCAGGACGAGGCCGCCCGCGTAGATCAGTGCGCCGAGGGCGACGACCGGCGCGGCCCCGTAGCGGTCCGCCGCCGCGCCCGCGAAGGGCTGCGCGAAGCCCCAGACGAGGTTGTGCAGGGCGATGGCGAGGGCGGTCGTCGCCACCGGGATGCCGGTCTCGAGGGAGAAGGGCCCGAGGAACAGCCCGAAGGTCTGCCGGATGCCCATCGCGCCGCTCAGAACCAGGCCGGCCGCGACCGCCACCGGCACCACCGGCAACCCGCCCCGTCGCCCTGCGCGCGCGCGCCCGATCGTTGCCATCGCGGCCTCCGTTGGCTGTCGCCTTCGGAGACGGTCGCAGCCGGTGGCCGGCGCGACAAACGAGAAGATTTCCACGGGCAGTGAACGCCGCTCACGGGCGGGGCGCGCCGTCCCGGTCCCGTCGGGCCCTCAGGCGGCGCCGGCCGGGAAGCGCCGCTTCTGCTCGGCCGCGAACCGGCGCGCCTCTGCCAGCAGCCAGGTCCGGAACAGGTCGGGCTCCTGCCGGTCGTCGTCGCCCTCGGCGCTCACGAGCCAGTGGGAGGTCGCCGCCGGGATGGCGGCGCCGACCCCGACGAGCGTACCCTCGCGCAGCTCGCGGTCCATGAGCGCCCCCCGGCCGAGGGCGATGCCGAGGCCCGCGGCCGCGGCCTGGAGCGCCATCGCGAACGTGTCGACGTGCAGGGTGTCGGCCGAGGCCAGCTCCACCGCCCCCGACGCGTCGCTCCAGGCCTGCCAGTCCTCGGTCGCGGAGGTGACGTGGATCGTCGTCGCGCGCCGGAGGTCGAGGGCGCCGTCCGGACCGGTGACGGCCCCGCGCTGGGCCGGGCTGCAGACGGGGAGCAGCCAATCCTCGAACAGGCGGACGCTGCGGTGGCGCGGAGTCGGAACCCGGCCGAGACGGAGGGCGAAGTCGAAGCCGTCGATCGGGAAGCCGACCTGCCGGTGGGAGGTGTCGATCCGGATCGCGATCTGCGGGTGGCGGCTGCGAAAGGCCGGGAGCCGGGGCAGCAGCCACCGCGTCGCCAGGGTCGGTGCGCAACTGATGGCCAGGGTCCTGCCGGACCGCGGCGTGGGCAGGCGGCGCGTGCCGATCAGGATGAGGGACAGCGCCTCGGACACGTAGGTCAGGTACTCGGCCCCCTCGCGCGTCAGCGCCAGCCGGCCCGGCTCCCGGACGAACAGCTTGACGCCCAGCGCCTTCTCGAGGCCGACGATCCCGTGGCTCACGGCGCTCGGCGTCAGGTTCAGTTCGGACGCCGCACGGGCGAAGCTGAGATGGCGGCCGGCCGCTTCGAAGAGCCTGAGCGTGGAGAGGGGAGGCGTGCGGGGCCGCATGGGATCGTCGGGGTGAGCCTGCCGGTCGCCGGGGCAGCGACGTCGTCGTCCGACGGGGAAGCTAGCCCGGATGGTGTCGCGTGCCCAAGGCTGTGCGCGCGCCCGGCCGGTCAGATCAGGCGCAGGGTCACCTGTCCGGTGACGGTCTCGAACACGATCAGGCGACCGCGCTCGTCGAAGACGGCCGCGGCGTCGCCCTCGGGAGCGAAGCGCGCGCGCAGGCTCCCGCTGCCCTGCCACAGGACGGCCGGTCCGCGGATCCGGTTCGCGCCGGGCACGCTGGCCCAGAGCGTCCCCTCCTCGGTGGCGGTCGCGGCCCAGAGGCGGCCGTTCTCCGCCGCGACGAGGCGCGGCGGATCCGCGGGCTCCGCGCGCGCGGCGGCCTCGATCAACGCGCGCTCCTGCTCCCGGGAGGCCGTCGTGAAAGCGTGGGGATGCGCCCGCAGGTGCGGATGCACGCCGGTCCCCTCGAGGGACCACGCGACGGCCTCGGTCAGGCCGAGCACGCCGACGCCGCGATCGGGCGGCGTCCAGAACCGGCACGTCACCGCAAGGGTGCGGGAGGACAGGCTCCACCACTCGATCAGGCCGTCGTGCCGGGCGTAGATCAGGGCGCTCGCGTCCGCGAAGGCAGCGAGCAGCAGCGGCCGGCCCGGTTCGGTCATGGGCAGGCGCCAATGGTGCGCCAGGGCGCCGTCGGAGCCGGGCGCGCCGCCCGCGCGACCGAGGAGCGAGGCGGTGTCCAGCCGGACGAGCGCCTCCCCATCGAAGACGAGCCAGCCGGTCTCGTCCGCCTGACCATGCCAGTGCGTGATCGGCAGGGGACCGAGCGGCAGGAGCCGTCCGGTGCCGGCGTCGAAGAGCTGGACGTCGGGGCCGTCGAGCGTCTCGCGCAGAACGAGGGCCCGGTCGCCCGCGCCGAGACGCGCGAAGCCCGTCAGGCCATCCACCTGTCCCCGCCAGCGCTCGCGGCCGGCGCGGCCGAGGAGGCGCACGAGACCGGAACGGTAGCCCAGGAGCAGCCGCCCGCCCGACAGGAGCGCGGCATCGGCGATCTCGGAGAGCGCCGGGCCGTCCGGGACGACGAGCGGGCTGGTCACGCGGGAGGCAGCCGGTGCGGAGCGCGTCCTGAGCTGCCGGAGATGCTGGCGCAGGGCGACCTGTCCACCGGCTTCCGCGAGGCGCCCGGCGAGCCGGGCGCGCTCCGCATCGTGGCCGAGGATGCCGTCATCCGCGGCGAGGCGGCGCGCGAGGCCGCGGCAGAGGAGCGCGAAGGCGGGCGTCGGCGGCCGCTCCGGACCGCCCTCGAACTGCGCGTCGAGCAGGAGCGCGGCCACCGCGCTCCGGCGCGCCGCCGCCTCGGCCCCGGTCGCGCTCAACAGGTCCGCGAAGGCGGCGTGCAGCCGGTCGCCGTCCCGTCCCTCCCAGGGCAGGGCGCGCAGGGCCCGGGCGAGCGGCGCGGCCGGCACCGGCGTCTCGGCGTCGAGGGCTTGCCGGATCCAGTCCAGTCGCCGCTCGGCCAGAGCCGGCAGGCCGAAGGTGACCGCGGCGGCGCGATCCAGGGCGCCGAACCCGACGAGGCGCGCGGCCCAGGCCTCGGCCAGGACCGGTCGGAACGGATCGTCGGCCCCGAGTTCCTTCCAGAGCTCCGCGTGGGCCTCGTGGCGGGCGGCGAGTGCCAGGGCCCGCTCGGTCTGCCCCGCCCGGAACCAGAGCGGGACGGTCGTCGAGGGCGGGAGGCGGCGCGCCTCGGCCAGACGGGCGGCGGTCTCCAGGCGCCCGGATTCCGCGAGGAGGCGCACCGCCTCGTGCGGGTTCCCGACCAGGCTGTCGAGCACGAAGGCCGCGCGATCCGTGTCGCCGCGTCCGGCCATCGCCACGGCCTGCGCGCGGTAAAGCGCCGCGAGCCGGATCTCGTCCGCGGGCGCGAGGCTCAGTCCGCTCGCCCGCTGCGGCCCGAGATCGAGGTCGAGGCTCCTGCGCAGCCCGGGCCCGGTCAGGGGCAGGTCGGCGAAGGCGCTCCCGCGCCGCGCCGCGCCGCCGAGACCGATCGCCCGGTACAGGGCCTCGTCGACGCGCCCCGCCGCGAACAGCCGCTCGACCTCGGTGAGCCGCCGGGCATAGAGGTGGCGAAGATGGGCCGCGTAGGGCGAGCGCCACGCGAGCCACGCCGCCGCCCGGCGCCAGATGGGGGTGCGCCCGCTGCCGGTTCCGGCGGGCGGGCTGGCCGAGGGCGCGGCGCCCTCACGCGCGGCCCGCGCTCCGCGGCGCCGGAACGCGAACCACGCGAGGACGAGAAGGACCAGCACCGGCAGCGCGAGGCTGCCCCAGTGGGCCGCGGCGGCCCCTTGCTCCGCCGTCGTCCGGACGTTCTCGGCGAAGCCGAGCACCATGGCGCCGACCATGATGGAGGCCAGCAGGACGACGTAGGCGGTCCAGAGGAGCCCCAACGCGCCGCCGACCAGGCGCCGGCCGCGGGTGACGAGATCGCCGAGGACGTGCTTCGTCCGACGCCGCGGCCGCCGGGTCGCGGCGTCGCGGACCGGCGCGAGGGGGTCCGCGTCGGCGACGAGGGCGGGGGCGCTGACGAGGCGGCGTGCCGGCGGCGCCGGTCGCAGGACCGGCAGGCGTTCGGCCGGATGCACCGCGATCGCGTCGAGATCCCACCAACCGGCGATGTCGAGACTGGCGAAGGCCGCCAGCGGCTCGGCGGCGAGGCGTCCCCCCGTCATGTGGACGACATGGTCCCGCAGGGCCGCGGCGACGGGCGGCTCCGGCTCGGCGAGGGGTACGGCGGTCAGGATCCCGGCACTGCGCACGACCGGCAGGACCGGTCCGAGGGCCGCGCAGTCCCGCGTGACGGGCGCGGCGAACAGCACGAGCACGCGATCGCCGCGTGCCCGCACCTCCGCGGCGTGCTCGAGCCAGGGAAGGAGCCGGGCGCGCCAGTCCGGCCCCGCGGAGCCGCGCGCCATCAGGATCCCGTCGAGGGGGATCGTGCCGGCATGCATCCAGCCGCGCGGGCGCAGGGCCGCGAGCGGCTCCCGGGCATCGGGGACCGGCGGCGGCCTCAGGCGCCCAGGCACGGGACGGTTTCCGCGAACGCGCCGAGATCTCTCAGGTGGGACCATCCGCGGTCGAGCTGGCCGAAGGCGAGCGCGTCGACGAAGCCCGCGGCGTCGCACCGCGCGGCCGCGATGCACGGGACGGCATCGGCATCGACGGCGACGCGCACCGCCTCGAGGGTCGCGTCCGGAAGCGTCAGGGGATCGCACGCCGCCGCGCCGTCCGGGGTCCGGAACGTCAGGCGCGCCGATCCCGCCTCGTCGCGGTCGAGATGGAGGGCGAGGGGTCCCTCGACGGCCTGGGCGCGCACGCCGTCGTACGGGGGCACGATGCCGATGATCCGGCCCTGCGGCCCGAGGTGCGCGACCGCTCCGTCCGCGGCGTTCACCACGTGCCAGTACCCGCCCGCCTGCTCGATCCCCAGGGTGGGCTGCCCGCGCACCGCGCAGAGGGCGAGGCCGCCGCCCGGCCGCAGCGATCCGGCCCGGCCGGGGAACCGCGCCACGACCTTCCCGTCGGACGGCCGCCGCGCGATCACCCCGTCCGCGCGATCGCGCATCAGCAGACCGGCGGGCGTGACCGCGAGGGGAAGCTCGCCCGCGAGCGGCGCGTAGTCGATCAGCCGCGTCTCAGAGACCAGGAAGGCCGTGCCGTCGGCCGCCAGGAGCCAGGACCGGTTGCGGCGTTTCAGCATCCCGAGGGGCGGCAGAACCGCCTTCGGCAGGCGCCGGCACACCAGGGGATGGTCCCGCGGGATCCGCCGGTCGAGCGTCGCAGCGGCGCCCGAGCGGTCGAAGGTCCAGCTGCGGAGCGTCAGGCGCGCGTCGTCGGCGTAGATGTTGAGGCACGCGGCCCGGATCCGCGACCGGCCGACGGCGAGCCCCACGAGGCGCTCGTGGGGTGCGACCGGCAGGCGCAGCGCGCCGGAGGTGCCGGTGACGGGGACGATGAGGATGCCGTCGGGCCGCGCCACCAGGAGGTGCTCGCCGCAGGGCGCGAAGGCCAGCCCGCGGGGCGCCCAGTCCGGAGGCGCCGCGCTCCGGTCGGGCGCGGACCGCCGGGGCGGCGGGCGTCCGGGAGCCGGACGGGGCCGGAACGGGTCGCGCAACAGCGCCACCGCCTCGCGCTCCGGCGGGAGGTCGAGGCGCGCGGCGGCGACAGGGCCGGTGGCGTCCAGCACGGTGACGTCGGCGGCCACGGCGAGGCCGTCCGGCCCGAGACGCGGCCGCTCCTCGATGGTGATCCGCCGGCACGGTCGCGCCGCTTCGGGCAGGTCGGACCCGCCGATGAGCCAGAGGCTGGCGCCGGGCCGCCCGGCCGCGCGGGTCGCGACCGGCTCGGCCACGACCCGTTCGAGTTCGACCGCGTCGAGGGATGTGGCGGCACTCTCGCGGAGAAGGATCGCGGCGTCGGACCGCTTCAACGCGCTGAGCCAGCGCCGCTCCGGCGTGGCGGTCGAGGCCCAGAGCAGGCGCGCGCCGCGCCGCCGGGCGAGGCCGGCCAGGCAGAGCAGCGCCGCGAAGGCCACGAGGCGGGGGGCGCCGAGGAGTTCCGGCCCGGCATCGACCACGACCAGCACGGCGCCCGCATCCGCCGCCTGACGGTAGACCGGCTCCAGGGTCAGCAGGTCGCGCTCGGCCGCGCGCTGCAGGAAGGCGTCCGGATCGAGGTCGCGCCAGAGCCACTCCGAGGCGACGAGGCGTTCGATCCCGCCGCGGGTTCCGAGGCACCCCAGCCCGTCGATCTCGCCCTGCGGTTGCCCGCCTGTGCCGTCGGCCCGCTCGACGAGGGGCCGCAGCGCCTCGACCAGCGCCGCGAGGATCCGCAGATCCGGTTCCGCCATGTCGGAGAAGAGCGCCGTCCACGGTGCGAGCGCCGGCGGAAGGGTCGTCCGCGGACCGGTCGACGCGGCGCTCACGCCGCCTCTCCCAGGCGGCCGGTATCGATGTCCGGCACGGCGCGCGAACCGGCGAGGTCGAGCAGGCGCAGGGTTTCGCCCTCGGGAACGAGCAGGGCCGGACCGCCCAGACCGTGCCGGTCGAGCAGGCGGCGCGCGACCTCGGCGCGCCAGGGCGCCGGCACGGCGAGGCGGCACCCGAAGGGCAGGAGCAGCGGCCCGTCGGCCGCCAGCCACCCGAGTGGCGTCGCGCACCAGGGCAGCGCCGGCCGGCCCGAGCCCGTGTCGGGGGCGAACAGGACGGCCTCGCCGCCCGCCAGCGCCAGGCGCAGGGTGGCGTAGCGGCCGATCCGCGGGGCGATCCGCGCCAAGAGACCGGCCGCGTCGCTGCGGGTGAGGCGCAGACCCACCGGCGAGCCGCCGGCCGCCGGCATCAACCGCAGGGGAAGACGCGCCAGATCCGGGATCACGCCGGAGTCGCGCCCGCGACCGGTGCCCGGCAGCGCGTCAGCAGCGCGTCCCGCGCCGCGGCGAGGGCCGGCGGGCGCTCCTCCGCCCCGAAGGCGGCGTCGATCTGCACGAGGAAGGATTCGGCGCGGACCAGCCAGGCCTCGAAGGCGGGGGCGGTGCGGTCGTCCGGGGCGGAGGCGGCCAGAGCGTCCCCCTCCCTGGCGAGGTCCGCGGCCCGGGCGGCCGGACCGTAGCCCGCCGCCTTGGCGGCCGCGGGCAGGACGGGGCTCGCCGCGGCGCCGAGCTCGACGCGCAGCAGGTCGCGGGCCTCGTCCTGCGCGATCCGGTCCTGGACGAGGTGGATCACCGGCCACAGGTCGGCCTCCTCCGCGGCCGTCCGGCCCGCGATGAGCGCCGCCGCCGCGACGAGCGACTGGCCCCGCACCACGCGCCGGTCGCTCAGCCGCACGCCGCGGGCGCGCAGCTTGCGCACCACCTGCGCGTAGGCGGGCCGGACCGGCGCGAGGTCGATCCGCGCGGCGGCCTCGGCGAGGGCGTCGATCTCCGCAAGCGTCAGCGGCGCCTCCCCGTCGCCGGGTTCGAGGGACGCGACCGGATCGCCGGCGAGCAGGGCCTCCAGGTCGGTGTCGGCCAGGGGATCGACGAAGGCCGTGACGAGGAAGCGGTCGGCGAAGGCCGCGAGACCGGGATCCTCCGGCAGGGCGTTGCTGGCGCCGACGCAGCAGCGCAGCGGGACGACGGTGTCGAAATGCCCCCGGCGGTAGCGGCGCTCGTTCAGCACGCCGAGAAGCGCGTTCAGGATCGCGGTGGAGCCGAGGAAGACCTCATCGAGGAAGGCGAACTCGGCCTCCGGCAGCATGCCGGAGATGTCCGGCCGCAGCTTGCCCGCGCGCAGGGCTTCGAGGTCCAGCGGGCCGAACAGTTCGGCCGGTTCCGTGAATCGCCCGATCAGGTACTCGAAGCAGCGCGCCCCGGTCCCGGCGGCGCAGGCCCGCACCGCGGCCGACTTGCCGGTGCCGGGCGGTCCGATCAGCAGGAGATGCTCGCGCGCCACCAGCGCGAGGTGCACCAGCTCCACCACGTGTCGACGCCCGACCAGACCGCGGGCCGCGCGGCCGATGGCGCGCTCCAGGCGTGCGATCGCGGTATCGATACCCCCCTCCCGTCAGGTTCGGCCCGCTCGCCGCGACAGGGCGATCGATCGCGGTGCCGTCCCGCGCCGCGCCGTCGAGCCGGCGGCGGGCGCCTCACGGAGCCCGTCCCGTGACGTGAGGCGCGGCCGGACCGAAGACTTTCCTGCGCGGCCGCGCGTCCCGATCACCGGCATCCGCCGAGATGCCAAATCTGCCCGTGCACGCTTCCCACTATCGTCGCGCAGCCCCGGCGCCGGGACGATCAGGCGAAACATTCTGCCCACGAGATATCCCGGAATACTCTGATTCCGCGAGGCTAGCCCGGCGGTCGACTTCCGGTCAACGTGCCGCGACCGCCGCCTGACCATCGCGGCGGCGCACACGCACCGGCGACGCGGTCAGTCCCGCGACGTCGGACCGGAGACCGGCGCCTTCGGGACCGCGAGGCGTCCCTCCTCGGCCTTGTTGATGTACTGGCTGGCGATGAAGAGCCCCTTCAGCGGCCGGATGATCGGCACGCAGGCCAGGAGCAGCAGCGGCAGCGTCACCACGGCGTGGACCCAGAGCGGCGGATCGTAGGTGAGTTCCAGCCAGATCCCGAAAGCGGTGACGGGGAACGCCATCGTCATCATGATGAAGAAGGCGGGCCCGTCCGCCGGATCGGCGAAGCCGTAGTCCAGCCCGCACGCCTCGCAGCGCGGCCGCAGGGTGATGAAGCCGTCGAACAGGCGTCCTGTCCCGCAGCGCGGGCAGCGGCAGCGCAGGCCGACGGACATGAGCGATTGGTCGGTGGTCCTCTGCATCATCGACGGTCCTGAGCAACAGGCCGGCGCCGATCCCTGATCGACCGACCTTGCGCCTGCCGATTGTATGGCATATCAAGCCATACAATCGCGGTTGAGACTGAGCCATCCGACAGGTTTCTGGCGGATCGCGGCCGGTTTGGAACACTGAGCGCTCTGGCCGCACGCTCAATGTATGCATACAGTGGTGGGATTACAGGGGTCAATGATGGAATCCTGGAGCCCGACAATCGCCGGCGACACGGGGCCCAAGTACCTCGCCATCGTCCGGGCGTTGGCCGAGGACATCCGGGCCGGCCGGCTCTCGCCGGGAGCGCGCCTTCCGCCGCAGCGCGCCCTGGCGAAGCACCTCAACGTCGATCTCACGACGGTCACGCGCGCCTTCAACGAGGCGCGCCGAACGGGCCTGATCGACGCGACCGCGGGCCGGGGCAGCTTCGTCCGGGCGTCCCGTTCGCCGGCCGCGGAGATGCGCAGGCCCGATCCGTCCGGCAGCGTCGATTTCAGCATGAACATGCCGCCCCAGCCGGAGGCGGCGCGGCTGGCGGAGCGCCTGGAGGCGGGTCTGTCGCGGTTGGCCGGTTCGTCCACCTTCCTGGCCCGGATGCAGTACCAGGACAGTGCCGGGAACCTCGCCGACCGGGCGGCGGCGGCCCACTGGCTCGGTCAACGGCTCGGGGCGCTCCCGATGCAGCGCGTCCTCGTGGCCGGTGGTGCCCAGGTCGTGCTCGCCGCCGTGCTCGCTGCCGTCCTGAAGCCGGGCGACGCCCTCTGCGTCCCGGCGCTCACCTATCCCGGGCTGCGCATGGCCGCGGAGCGCCGCGGCGTCCGCCTCCTGCCTGTGGCCGGCGACGCGGAGGGGCTCGACCCGGACGCCCTGCTCGAGCGGTGCCGATCCGATCGGCCGCGGGCCCTGTACCTCGTGCCGACCCTCGACAACCCGACCACCGCGACCCTGCCGGCAATCCGGCGTCGGCGGATCGCCGAGATCGCCCGCACGCACGGCGTCGCCATCATCGAGGACGACGCGTACGGCGCCTTGCCCCACGACGCCCCGGCTCCCATCGCGTCCCAGGCGAGCGACATCACGTGGCACATCGCGACGCTGTCCAAATGCGCGAGTCCCGGCCTGCGCATCGCCTACGTCGCGGTCCCGGGAACGAACGAGGCGGTGCGGCTGGCGGCCGAACTGCGCGCCATCAACATGATGGCCTCGCCCCTCACGGCCGCGCTCGCCTCGCACTGGATCGCCGAGGGCGAACTCGACGGCATCGTCGCGGCGATCCGGCAGGAGAACGAGCTCAGGCAGGCGGTCGCGCGCGAGACGCTCCGGGACCTGGACGTCTGGGCGCATCCGTGCGGGCACCATCTGTGGCTCCGGCTGCCCGATCCCTGGCGTCGCGGCGAGTTCGGCGCCCACGCGCGCCAGCTCGGCGTGTCGGTCGTCCCGAGCGACGCCTTCGCGGTCGGGGCCGCCCCGGAAGCGATCCGCGTCTCCCTGGGCGCGGCGCCGGATGCCGAGACGCTCCGGTACGGCCTCAGCCTGCTCGCGACGCTGCTGGCGCACCCGCCCGGCGCGATCTCCACCGTTGTCTGAGCCGGCAGAGGTGGCGCGAGCCTCGTGCGCTCGGCCAAGCTGCGCCGCCCGATCGCGCGCCGCCCCGGTCGTCGGCTGGATCGTGCTCGGCGCGCCGCGCTCCCCAACGGCCGACCGACCCATGCCGGTCCGACCCCTCTGACCGCGAAGGGAACGCGATGCTCCGGTGTCTCAGGCGGACGCGCCCGCGGATCCCGCGTCGTCCCTCGCGCGTCTCGGCACTGGCGCTGGTACTGCTCGCGTCAGCCTGCTCGGACGACGGACGGGAGCGCCGCCGCGCGCTGGGCGAGACCCCGACGTTCGACGACGTCATGCGGGTGGCCGACGCCGAGCGCGGCGGGCGGCTGTTCGGTCAGTGCGCCGCCTGCCACACGATCAGCCCGGGGGCGGGCGATCGGAACGGACCCGAACTCTACGGCGTGCTCGGCAAGCCGGTCGCCAGCAACAGCCGGCGCTACGGCTATACCGGGGCGCTCCGGGCGCTGGGCGGCGTCTGGACACCGGAGCGGATGGACCTCTGGCTCGCCGCCCCGGCGAAGCTGGCGCCCGGCACGAGCATGACCTTCCGCGGCCTTCCCGATCCCCTCGATCGGGGGGATCTCATCGCCTATCTCCGGACCCGGTCACCGGGGGACGGTGACGCAGAGGCGCGCCCGTCGCGGCCTTGAGCGGCTTTGCGGCATCGCGCGTCCTTCGCGACGCGATCGGAGCCGGGATCGTCCTGCCGGTCAGACGAAGCGCGCGGGCAGGGCGACGCCGTGCGCGTACTGGATCAGAGCCGGTGCGAGACCCGCGATCATCGACCAAGCGACGAGCCGGTCGGATCCGGACGCGGTTTCGTCATCCTGCGCGTCGCCATCGGCCGTCCCCTCGCGGTCGCGGCCGGTGATCGGCCGCCTCGGAGCGGCGTTCTGGTCAAGCTCCTCTGCCGCCGGATTGCGCGACGTCTCGCGTGGCGGCACGGACTGACCCGGCGATCCCTCAGATCAGCCCGACGGATTCTTCCGGGAAGCGGATCGCGAAGACCGCCCCCAGCCCGGGACCGGCGCTCTCCGCCGTGGCGCGGCCGCCGTGAAGCTCGGCGATCCGACGGACGATCGAGAGCCCGAGACCGGTCGAGTTCTCGCCGCCGGTGGGCTTGGCCGACAGGCGCTGGAACCGCCCGAACACCCGGGCCGAATCCTCCGGCGAGAGGCCGGGCCCGTGGTCGGCGACGGCGCAGATCAGTTCCGCGCCGCGCGGGCCCGGCTCGCGGCTGACCCGGACCGTGATCGCCCCGCCCACCGGGCTGTACTTGATGGCGTTCGAGACGAGGTTGTCGAGGGCCTCGCGCAGGCGCTCGGCGTCGCCGCAGAGGAACAGCTCGTCCGGGCCTTCGCAGACCAGGGTCTGGTCCTTCGCGTCGGCGAGCGGCCGGTCGGCCTCGCAGACCTCCCGGGCGAGGCCCGCGAGGTCGACCGGTTCCCGGCGCAGGCTGATGTCGAGGGCGTCGTTCATCGCGTCGGCCATGAGGCTGTCGATCATGGTCGTCAGCCCCTTGGCGCTGGTGCGCACGTGCTGCACCTGCGCCCGCATCTGCTCCCGGTCGCCCTGCATGTCGATCAGGTCGGACAGCATCTCGGCGCGGCCGAGAATGACCGCCAGCGGGTTCTTCAGATCGTGCGCGATCGTGCCGAGGATCTCGGTCTTCAGGCTGTTGGCGCGCCGCAGATCCGAGCGCTGCAGGTCCAGCCGACGATTCGCCCGGATCAGCTCGGCGGTCCGCTCGACGACCCGCCGCTCGAGGTCGGCGTTGGTCAGCTGCAGCCGCTCGTAGAGGATGACGTTGTCGAAGGCGATCGACAGCCGGCTCGTGAACAGGGCGATGAGCGACCGGTCGGTCTCGGACAACTGGCGGTCGGCCTCGATCAGCGCGACGATCTCGCTGCCGCTCGCCGTGTGCAGATACAGGGTCGACCAGTGCTCGCCGAAGCTGTGCCGGCGCTCGGCGAAGGCGCGTTCGACGAGGGGTTGCACCCGCTCCTCCAGCGGCCAGCACGGCTCGCGGCCGGCGTAGTGGCCGTAACAGCCGGAGCCGGCCAGAACGCAGAAGCGCTCCTGCGGGGCGGCGGTCTCGCGCAGGACCAAGATGCCGGCGCAGGCGACGTTCAGGAGCGAGGCGACCTGGGTGAGGACACCCTCCGCCAGGCGCTGCATCGACTTGTGATCGAGGAGCATCGGCGCGGCGTCGATGATGATCTCGAGCCCGCGCCGGGTCTCGTCGAGGCGCTTGAGCTGCTGATGGGCGCGCAGGGCCGCGGTGAGGCTGGTGAACAGCTTGTCGGCGGTCAGCTCGGTCTTCGCCTTGTAGTCGTTGATGTCGTAGTCGACGATGATCCGCCGCTCCGGCGCCTGCCCGGGCTGGCCGGTCCTCAGGATGATGCGCACGGTCTCCTGCCGGAGCTCGCGCCGGATGTAGTCCACCAGCTCCAGCCCGGCATTGTCGGTCTCCATCACCACGTCGAGCAGCACCACCGCCACGTCGCGGCGCTCGGCGAGCAGCACCCGCGCCTCCGCGGCCGAACGGGCGGTGAGAATCTCCAGGCCGCGCCCGTCGAGGGTGTAGCTCGCCAGCGCGTAGCGCGTGCCGTCATGCACGGCCGGATCGTCGTCGATCACGGCGATCACCCAGGCTCCCGCGGTCGGCTGCGCCTCGTCGAGGTCGTCAGGGATCAGCGTGAGGGTGTCATCGTCCATGGCTATGACCTGAAATGCTGCTCGCAATCGGACGACTACGCTAGAAATCGTGTTGAAAACTTGTCACGCTACCGTGAGCCGATACGATTCCTGCATTCGTTCCAGAGCGAACCCGGAAAGTGCGCACCGCTGCGATGACCATACCAGACAGCCCCGCCCCCGGCACCGCCCGCGGCGGTGCGGCGATCCCGTCGATCGCCGTGGTGGACGACGAGGCGGCGACCCGCGAGATGGTCGGGGATTACCTGAAGCTCCACGGGTTCTCGGTGGTCCTGTGCGACGGCGGGCGCTCCTTGCGGGAGCACCTCGCCGGCCACAGCCCGGACCTGATCGTGCTCGACCTGAACATGCCCGAGGAGGACGGGCTCTCCATCGTGCGCGACCTCAAGGCCCGGACCGCGATCCCGATCATCATGCTCACCGCCACGGCGAGCGCGATCGACCGCGTGGTCGGGCTGGAGCTCGGGGCCGACGATTACTTGCCCAAGCCCTGCGAGTTGCGCGAGCTGGTCGCCCGCGTACGCTCGGTCCTGCGCCGCGTGCAGACGCCGACCGCCGCGCCGGCCCCGGTTCCCATGAGCGGGCGCCGCATCCGGTTCGGCACGAAATGGCTGGAGCTCGACGCCCTGCGCCTCAGCGACGATGCCGGTCTGGAGCAGGCGCTCACCCGCTCAGAATTCGACCTGCTGAAGGCGTTCGCCGACAATCCGCGGCGGGCGCTCTCGCGCGAGCGCCTGCTCGACCTCGCGGACGCCCGCGACCCGGACGCGTTCGACCGCGCCATCGACGTACGGATCAACCGCATCCGCAAGAAGGTCGAGCCAGACCCCGGCAATCCGCGCTACATCCGCACCGTGCGAGGCCTCGGATACATATTCCGCCCCGAGGGCGACTGATGCGACCCGGATCAATGTTGCGTCGTGATGGGGGGACGCAACAATTAACGCTCCAGATCTGGCTGGAAGCAATATCCGCGGTACGGAGCGTCCCTATCAGCGTGGCAGGACCGAGGGCCGGAGGTGCCCGGAGGACGGGCCATGCGACACGTGATCGGTACCTCGTCGGCCGCGGCTTTCGGCACGCTCTGCGTCCTGGCGCTCGTCGGCTGGACCCAAGCGGCCAGCACGGTGCCGATGCAGGCCAGCGGGGGCGCAAAAGCCTCCGCGGCGGCCCGTGACGGCGCCGCCTGTGGCGGGGCGGCCTGGCCGTACCCGCCCGGCGCCTGCGCGGGTGCCGGCCTGGTCGGCGACCCGGCGGGCCGTCGCGTCCGGCTCATCGCGGTCGACGCCGCGCCCGGCCGTCGGTGAGGGGCGCGAACCGCCATGCCGCACTTCAGCGACGACCCCGGTGCCGACGAAGATCCCGACCTGCTCGGTGCGCTGCGCCGCATGCTGCGCGCCGGAGAACGCGCTCCGCATCGCCTGCCGACCTGCGCCGAGCGGTTCGGCGTGCCGGCGCCGCGCGATCGCGCGCGTGACGCGCAGGATGCCGTGCTGGCCGGCCCGGACCCGCGGCCGCCCCGATCCCGACATCGCTGAGACCACCCGTGGCGGATGGCTTCGACGCCGTCTCTGCGCGCGCAGCGAAGCGATCCGGCGGCGCCACATCGGCCGGGCGCGCGCAGTTCTGGGTCGCTCCGCTGCGCACGCGATGACGGGGCGGGCGGCATCGACCGAAGACTGCGCGCGGACACCGGGTGATCCGGTAACCGGAGCGCCGCCCGATTGCACCGCTCTCCGGCACGGCCTTAAGTTGCTGCCGGACCCCTATGTCGGGACGCGGATGCGGGTTGGACCCAAGATCGCCCTGGTCGGTGGCGTGCCGATCCTCGCCGCCGGCGCGATCGCCATGGCCGGCTGGCTCCTCCTGGCGCAGGAGGAGCGCGCCCGGCGCGGCGCGGTCCTGGCCGCCGACGTGTACCACGACATCGCCACTGCCCGCCTGGTCCGCGACCAGTACGCCGCCGCGGACGCGCAGGACCGGCCCGCCTACGCCGAGCGCTTCGCCAGCCTGACGGCACGGGCCGAGGCCGGTCTCAGCCGGCTCGCCGGCTTCGCCCGCATCGACGAGCAGCGCGCGCGGACCGCCTCGGTGGAGCGGGCGCTGGCCGGCTACCGGGGCGAGATGGACGCCTTCGTCCGCCGGACCCGGGAGAATGACGGCCTGATCCGCGAGATGACGCAGCGGGCCGACACCCTGATCGACCTCACCGACCGGGCGCGCCTGCGGCAGCAGGCCTCGAACGCCGACCTCGCGCGCTCGACGGCCGAGAAGGTCGAGGCGCTGCGGGTCGCCCGGGGCCTCGTGGCCCGCCTCAACGCCCTGAGAGCCCGCAGCGCGGAGAGCGCCGTGCTCGCTGCCCAGGCCGCGGCCCGGAGCGAGGCCCCCGCGGCCGGCCCCGCCGGAGCGGCGGTCTCGGAGGGCGACGGCCCGCGCGCGCAGGGCCTCTTCCGCGCCGCCAGCCGCGACCTCGCGGCGGCGCTGCGGGCCGACGGCCGGGACGCCGACGCGGAGGCCCTCGACGCGCTCACCGCCGAGACGGCGGGGTCGAAGCCGGACCTCCGCGCGAGGCTCGACGCCTGGATCGAGCGCACCTTGAAGATCGAGACGTCCGGCCAGGAGAGCCTGCACGACGAGGTGGCGCAGCTGCTGGCCTATTCCGTGGAGGCCAACGAGATCGAGCGCGCCACCCAGAACGTCGCGATCGGCACCCTCAAGCTGGGGCCGCGCACCGCGGGCGCCCTCCTGCACCGGGACGCGGCCCTCGCCGAGCGGATGCGCGACGAGGGCGAGCGCCTCGCCCGGAGCGCCGCCTCGCTGCCGATCTCGCCGCTGATCCAGGCCGAGATGGTCCAGGCCCTCGACGGGTGGCGCGGGCGCCTCACCACCACCATCGGGGGCCTGCGGCAGCAGAACGCCATGATCGTCGCGATGGACGGGCTCGCCGCGACGATGATCGACAGCGCCAAGGCGCTCAACGACGCCTTCGTGGAGGACGCCGACCGGTCCGGCATCGTCATCCAGCGGATCCTGCTCGCCGGCGCGGCCGGGCTCCTGCTGTTCGGCGCGCTGGTCGTGATCCTCGTCGCCCGCTCGATCCTGGTGCCGTTGCGCGCCCTCCAGGGCGACATGGTCATGCTGACCGGTAACCCGGCGGGGGCGGCCGTGCGGGGCACGGCACGCCGCGACGAGCTCGGCGACATCGCCCGCGCCACCGCGGTCTTCGTCTCCGAGATCACCCGCCGGGAAGGCGCGCTGCGCCGGGCCAAGGATCAGGCGGACGTCGCCCTGGTCGAGCTGCGCCGGACCCAGGACAACCTCGTCCGCGCCGAGAAGCTCGCCTCCCTCGGGCAGCTCGTGGCCGGGGTCGCCCACGAGATCAACACGCCGCTGGGCATCGCGCTCACCACCGGGACGCTCATGAGCGACGAGGCGCGGGCCTTCCGCACCGGCCTGTCCGCCGGCACGCTGTCGCGGTCCCGGCTGAACCACTTCGTCGACCGGGTCGAGGAGGGCGCCACCCTGCTCTGCACGAATCTCACCCGGGCCGCCGACCTCGTCCAGGGCTTCAAGCAGGTCGCCGTGGACCGCGTCAGCGACGAGAGCCGCAGCGTCGTGCTGGCGACCTGGCTCGACGACCTGCTGGCGAGCCTCAGGCCGATGCTGCGCAAGGGCGGCCATACGGTGGAGCGCGCCTGCCCCGCGGACCTCGTCATCGACACCAATCCCGGCGTGCTCGCGCAGATCGTGACCAACCTCATCGCGAACGCGGTCGTGCACGGGTTCCGCGCGGGCGAGCCGGGACGGATCGCCGTGGACGTGTCGGAACGGGAGGGCGGCCTCGTGCGGATGGAAGTCCGCGACACCGGTCAGGGCATCCCGCCGGAGCACCTCGACCGGATCTTCGACCCGTTCTTCACGACGGCCCGCAGCGCCGGCAGCACGGGGCTCGGCATGCACATCGTCCACAATCTCGTGACCGCCAAGCTCGGCGGCCGGATCGCGGTCAGCAGCGAGCCCGGCCAGGGGACCGTCGTGCAGGTCGACTTTCCCGCCCAGGGTGCCGGAGCGGCCGCCCGGCCGCGGACCGGCGCGATCCGGACGCCGTGAGGCCGGCCGCGGCATACCGCGCCGGCCAGCGCGCCCTGGCGGTCGCCTTCATCTCGGCGCTGATCCTGGGTCACGGCCCGGCATCGGCGCGCACCTTCGTGTTCTGCTCGGAAGGCAGCCCGGAAACCTTCGATCCCGCCCGCGCCACGACCACCACCACGATGAACGCCGCGTGGCAGGTCTACAATACGCTCGTGGAGTTCGTGCCCGGCACCACGACGATCCGCCCGGCCCTCGCCGAATCCTGGACGGTCTCGGAAGACGGCCGGACCTACGTCTTCGCTCTGCGGGACGGCGTCCGCTTCCACGCCAACGCGCGCTTCACCCCCACGCGCGCCCTGAACGCCGACGACGTGGTGTTCTCGTTCACCCGGCAGCGGCGCTCCGGGCCCGACGGCGCCGCGCAGGGCTTCACCTACTTCCACGATCTCGGCCTCGCCGACCTGATCGAGACCGTCGACGCTCCGGATCCGCGCCACGTCCGCTTCCGGCTGCGCGAGGCCGACACCACCTTCCTCGCCAACATCGCGCAGGCCTTCGGCGCCATCCTGTCCGCCGAGTACGCGGCCGCCCTCGCGGCCGGCAACGCGTCGGACGACCTCGCCCGGGCGCCCATCGGGACGGGCCCGTT
Source organism: Methylobacterium sp. 275MFSha3.1 (assembly GCF_900108435.1). NCBI lineage: Bacteria > Pseudomonadati > Pseudomonadota > Alphaproteobacteria > Hyphomicrobiales > Methylobacteriaceae > Methylobacterium > Methylobacterium sp. 275MFSha3.1. Next base: position 192,656 of record NZ_FNWP01000011.1, read on the forward strand.
CGTCTTCGAGGGGTACCGGCCGGATCAGGTCCTCCGCTACCGCGCCTTCCCGGATTACTGGCGCCGCGCCGCGGACGGGAACGAGCCGGGCGAGCGACCCGACGGTCTCGTCTTCGCGATCACGCCGAACGCGGCGGTCCGGCTGAACAAGCTGCGGGCCGGCGAGTGCCACGCCATGGCGTTCCCGGCGACCGGCGACCTCGACGCGATCCGGGCGGAGCCGGGCCTGACGCTGCTCGCGCTGGCCGAGCTGAACGTCGCCTATCTCGCCCTCAACACGACCCGTGCGCCCTTCGGCGACGTCCGGGTGCGGCGCGCGGTCAACCTCGCCATCGACCGGCGGGCGATCGTGGCGGGCGTCTACGGCGACGCGGGGATCCTGGCGCAGGGGCCGCTGCCGCCCGGGATCTGGGCCCACGACGCGGACCTGCCGGACACCCCCTTCGACCGCGGCGAGGCGCTGCGCCTGCTCGCCGAGGCCGGGCTCGCCGACGGCTTCGACGTTGACCTGTGGTATCCGCCAGTCAGCCGACCCTACAACCCGAACGGCCGGCGCGTCGCCGACATGATCCAGGCCGACCTCGCGCAAGTTGGCATCCGCGCGCGCCCGGTCACGCGTCCCTGGAACGCGTACCGCGCCGCCCTATACGGCGGAGAGCCCACGCTGATGCTCTACGGCTGGACGAGCGACAACGGCGACCCGGACAACTTCCTGAACGTCCTGCTCGGCTGCAAGGCCGCCCAGACCGGCGGCGCCAACCTCGCCCGCTGGTGCGACCCGGCCTACGACCGGCTGGTCGAGGCCGCCCGCCGCACCGGCGACCGGGAGGCGCGCCAGGCTCTGTACCGGCAGGCTCAGGCCATCGCCCGGCGCGCGATGCCCTGGGTGCCCTTGGCCCACACCAAAGTGCATCTGGCGCTCCGCGACGACGTGCTCGGCCTGACGATGGATCCCCTCGGCCGCCACCTGTTCGAGACGGTACGGTTCCGCGACCCGCGCTGACGGCAACGACAGCGCCGTCCGTGCGAGCGGAGCGAAGCAATCCAGCAGCGCCACGTCTACTAACGGCGCGCATCCCTGGGTCGCTTCGCGGCGCTCGCGATGACGGCGTGGGCCGACCGACCGGCCACGCTCACTTCTTGGTCCGCTGCTGGAAGACCCGCAGCACCTGATTGCCCCGCGCCACGGCGTCGTCGAGGGCCCGCTGCGGCGCCTTCGCGCCGTCGAGCGCCGCCTCCAGTTCCTCGGCCCAGATGTCCCGGATCTGCAGCATGTTGCCCAGGCGCAGACCGGCGGTGTTGCGCGTCGGCGGTCGCCGGGTGAGTTCCTGCACGGCGACGTGGAGCTGCGGGTGCCGCTCGAAGAAGCCCTCCGCCACCGCGTCGTCGTAGGCGGCGCGCGTGGTGGGGATGTAGCCGGTGTTCCGGTACATCGCGGCCTGCTGCCGCCCGTCCATCAGGAAGGCCAGGAACCGGGCGACGCCGCGGTACTCGTCCGCCGTCTTGCCCTGCATCACGTAGAGCGAGCCGCCGCCCAGGATCGCGTTCTGCGGCTCCGGCACGACGTCGGGATAGAAGGGCATGGGCACGACCGTCCAGTCGAATCGGGCGGCGGTGGCGACCTTGCCGTACAGGCTGGACGAGGTGAGGAAGATCGCGCAGTCGCCCGAGACGAACCGGCTCTCGCCGCGATTGACGCGGTCGTTGTACTCGAACACGCCCGCGCGCTTCAGGTCGACGAGGTTCTGCAGGTGGCGGACCTGGAGCGGGCCGTTAAAGACGAGTTCGGCGTCGTAGCCGTCCAGGCCGTTGGAGCGGGTCGCGAGCGGCCGGTCGTGCCAGACGGACAGCTGCTCGAGATGCACCCAGGTCGGCCAGGCGGAGGACAGGGCGCACCGCTTGCCGTCCGCCGCCTTGAGCCGCCGCGCGGCCTCGAAGACCTCGGGCCAGGTCGCCGGGGGCTGCTTGACGTCGAGTCCCGCCAGACGGAACCGGTCGCGGTTGATCCACATCACCGTCGAGGAGACGTTGAAGGGGAGCGACAGCATCCCGCCCTCGGCATCCCGATAATTGGTGGCGACGACCGGCAGGAAATCCTCGGGCGTCACCGAGAGCCCGGCCTCCCGCATCACGGTGGCGACGGATCTGACGGCGCCGACGGCGGCCGCCATGGTGCCGTTGCCGACCTCGAAGACCTGCAGCAGGTGCGGCGCCGCGCCGGTGCGGTAGGCCGTGATGCCGCTGCTGATCGTCTCGGCGTAGGAGCCCTTGTAGACCGGCACGACCCGGTAGTCCGGCTGCGAGGCGTTGAAGGTGTCGGCGAGGCGGGTCACCAGCTCGCCGTTCGGCCCGTCCAGGGCGTGCCAGAACTGGATCTCGGTGAGGGCCGCGGCGGGCAGCGGGCGCAGCGCGGCGGGCAGCCCGACGAGTAGCCCGACGAGCAGCGGCATGAGCAGGCCGGTGCTCGGCAGCCTCGAGCGGCCGACGCCGCGCCGGATGGGTTGCGTCGCGCCGCTCATGCCAGCCGCTCCGGGAGCCAAAGCCGCAGCACCGTGCCGGCACCCGCGCTGCTCTGCAGTTCGACCCGCCCCTGAAGGCGGTTCACCACGAGGTTGTGGACGATGTGCAGGCCCAGGCCCGTGCCGCCGCGGGCGCGGGCCGTCGTGAAGAACGGGTCGAACACGCGGCCGAGGTCGGCCCCGTCGATGCCGCGCCCGTCATCGGCGATGGAGAGGCCGATGCCGTCCCCGGACCGGATCCCCGTGATGCTGATGCGGCCGCCCTCCCGATCCTGGAAGCCGTGCTCGATCGCGTTCTTGACGGCGTTCGAGACGACCTGCGCCAGGATCCCCGGCAGGGTGTCGACGATGAGATCGGGCGGGCAGTCGACCTCGAAGACGTGGCGGCCCGGCCGCGCCAGGGCGCGCAGGCTCTTCAGGAGCTCGTCGATCCAGTCCGCGAGGTTCAGCGGGCGGCGGTCCTCGATGGCCTGATCGGCCGCCACCTGCTTGAAGCTGTAGAGGAGATCGGCCGCGCGCATCAGGTTGCTGGTCAGGAGCTGCGCACCCTCCCGCATCCGCCCGGCATACTGGGTCAGCCGTGACCGGGAGAGCTGGTTGTCCCCGACCATGCGCGCGAACGCGGCCGAGTCGGACTGGACCTGCGTCGCCGTGGTCAGGGCGATGCCGAGCGGGGTGCTGATCTCGTGCGAGACGCCCGCCACGAGCTGCCCGAGCGAGGCGAGCCGCTCGGCGCGGATCAGGTCCTCCTGGGCCTGCCGCAGGGTCGTGAGCGCGTCGTCGGCGCGCTGGGAGGCGTTGCGCCGGTCCGCCTCGCGGCGGCGGATCTGCTCCAGGAACGCGTTGGTCGCCCTGGCGATGTCGCCGAGTTCGTCGCGTCGGGTGAGCAGGTGGCTGTCGCGGCCGATATCCTCGGGGGCGGGCGCGGCGGCGGCGGTGACGATGCTGTGCTGGAGCGCGTGCAGCGGCCGGGTGATCGAGCGCGCCACCGCGGCGGCGGCGCCGATCCCCAGGCACAGGGCGCCGACCGCCCCCACGACCAGCAACTGCCGGATCACGCTGCCGAACTGGTCGGCATCGTCGATGAAGGCCCGGCTCAGGGTCTGCGCGTTGGCGCTCATCGTGGCGGCGCGGCTGTCCATGTCGGCGATGGTCTCGTTCTGCTCGCCGATCTTCCCGATCGTCGCGGCGAGCTGCGTGCGCCACCCATCGATCGCCTCAGCCATCTCGTCCCGGATGCTCACCGGGATGAGCAGCGTCCGGGACGTGCCCGACAGCTCCGCGCCCGCCTCCAGCACCCGCGACGCTTCCGCAGTATCCCGGCGCGCCAGGGCCGCATCCGTCCGCCGGGCCAGGCGCAGGGCCGTGAGGGCGATGTCCTGGGCGGAGAGTTCGGCCTCGTTCGAGAGGACCGAGTGACGGATCAGGAGCGCGACCTCCTCGTACAGCCGGTTCTGCCGGGTGACGTTCACTTGGACGAGCTCGTCGCACCACTCGACCAGGACGCGGCCGGCCTGGGTCGCGCGGGTCAGCTCGAAGCCCTCGGAGAGCACCCTGTTGAGGCCGTCCTCGGTCCGGCTCCGGTCGCGGTACGCCTTCAAAAGCTCCGTCGCCCGGTCCGCCGCCCCCGCCTCGCCGTCGACCCGCAGGACGCGGCGCAGCCGGTCGCCCACCGCATCGAGCTGCCGCAGGTCGGCGGCGAGCTCATCGAACTCGATCGGGAAGACCGGGCGACCGATGCGCGCCCGGTTCAGCTCCGCGGTGCTGATCGCCTCCCGGAGCTCCCGGAGGGCCGTGACGACGCCCTGGTTCCGCTCCAGCTCGGCATCCTTGACGGCCAGGACGGCGATCAGCTGAGCGTTGTCCTGCTGCTGGCGCCGGCGCGCGACGTCGGTCAGGGCCACCAGGGCGTCCGCCCGCCGGGCCATATCGGCGATCGTCGCGTTCGCGGTCCGCTCGGAGAGCAGGAGCGACCGCATGCGCGTCACCTGCGAGTTCAGATCGCCCGTGACGGTCGCCACGAGAGCCGACTGGCCGCGCGTGCGCGCGAGACCCTCCAGGCGTTCGAGCTGCCCGGCCGCCGTGGCGGCCCGCTCGTCGAAGCGACGCTCGGCCTCGTCCCGCCGCGCGGTGCCGCCGCTGACGGCATCCGCCCGCGCCCGGTTCATCGACGTCAGCGTCTGTGCGGTCTCCGTCGCCACCACGGCGCCGGTCCGGGCCCGCTCGGCCTCGTAGAGCAGGATCCAGGCGCCCAGCGCGATGGCGGCCGCGACGAGAATCGGGATCGCGCCGACCACGAGGACGCGGCGCGCGATCCCGGACCTCCCCAACCCGCGGATCATCGCGCCGCGCACCGTGTCCCGCGCCCCGTCACCCGTCCCGCTCCCCAATCCGTCGCTGATTCCGCGACGACACACTCCGTTATTGTGCCATCGGCGCGATGACTTCCCGAGAGCGCTGAAGCAACACGGGACGCAATATTCCCGCAGCACCGCTTGCGTAGATACCGCCCCGCACAACGGTCCTCGAAGGCCGAATGAGGGGAAACACCATGCTCGACGTCATCGCCCGCCTCCTGCTCTCGGCCGGCATCATGGTCGGCACAACCTACCTGCCGGCGCTCTCGCAGGCCGTCACCGGGCAGCCGGCCGGCACCCGGAGCTACGCCGCGGACGCGCCCGCCTGCCCGGCGAAGCCCGCGATGGCCGGGATCCGCGCCCGGTCCTGCCTGGGCTGACCGGCGTGGAGACGCTTCCTCTGATCCTGCTCGTCGGCGGGAATGTCCTGCTCGCGATCGTGATCCCGCTCCTCGTCTGAGCGCGCCGCGATCATGCTCCGCGAGGCCGCCGGAAGGCCGGTCGACCAGGGCCCGCCGCGAACCGCCGCCGCGGTCGGCAGTTGCCCGCCGGTGAGGCCTCGATTAGCCGGTCGATGCGGCCGGCTCGGGCCGCGCCCCGTGTCACGATGCGCCGCCCATGCCCGCGTCTCCAAGCCTCGCCCGGGACCGATCCCGCATCGCGGCCCTCGCTCTGGCGACGCTGATCGGCGTCGGCGATCCCCGCCCGGGCTGGTCCCTCGACATGCCGGACAGCCCGCGTCCCGCCCGGCCGTCCCGGCCGGTGCCGCCGGAGCTGGCTGCGGCCCTCGCGGCGTACAGGACCTACGTCGTGGCCCAGGCCGACGCCTTCGTGCGCGAGACCGCGCGCTTCGTCGCGGCGATCCAGGCCGGGCAGCTCGCGGAGGCGCGCCGGCTCTACGCCCCGGCGCGCGCGCCCTACGAGCGCATCGAGCCGGTGGCGGCCCTGTTTCCCGAGCTGATCAAGCGTCTCGACGTGCGCAGCGACGAGTTCGAGCTGCGCGAGCGCGATCCCGCCTTCGTCGGCTTCCATCGGCTGGAGATGGCGCTGTTCACCCTCGGCACCACGGAGGGGCTCGGCGAGGTCGCGGAGCGGCTCACCGCCGAGACCGTGACCCTGCGCGACCGACTCGCGGCGCTCGCCATCCCGCCCGCCCGGGCGGTCGGGGCGGCCTCGGCCCTGATCGAGGGGATCGCCGCCACCAAGATCAGCGGCGAGGAGGAGCGCTACAGCCGCACCGACCTGTGGGACTTCCAGGCCAATATCGAGGGCTCGAAGGTGGTGTTCACGCTCCTGCGGCCGCTGCTGACGGACCGGGACTTCGTGGCCCGGGTCGAGCGCAGCTACAAGCGAGTCGAGGACCTGCTCGCGCGCTACCGCAGTCCGGACGGCGGCTTCCAGAGCTACGACAACCTTACCGCCCGGGACCGCAACGCCCTGAAGGGGCCCATCACCCTTCTGGCCGAAGATCTGTCGACGCTGCGTGGCCGGTTGGGTTTAGACTGATATCATTGTCGAGGTGCCGCCCTGTGGCCTTTGTTCGAGGCTACAGGGGGCAAAACACACAGACCTTGCCGAGCGATGATGCGTTTCCCGTCCCCGGTCACCACCCGCCGCCAGCTTCTCGGCGGACTCGGAGCCGCCGCGCTCGTCGGCCCGGCCCGGGCCGAGGACGCCACGCCGACCATCGCCACGGAAGGGACGCTCGTCGCCCAGCCCTTCTACGGCCCCCACCAGGCCGGGATCGTCACCCCGCAGCCGGCCGCCGCCCTGTACGTCGCCTTCGACGTGCTGGCCGAGCGGCGCGGCGAGCTGCCCTACCTGTTCCGGACGCTCACCGAGCGCCTCGCCTTCCTGACGCGCGGCGGTGCCGTGCCCGATCTTCACCCGCAGCTCCCGCCACGCAATTCCGGCATCCTCGGGCCGACCATCCTCCCTGACAATCTCACCGCCACCGTCTCGGTCGGCGCGAGCCTGTTCGATTACCGGTTCGGCCTAGGTCGCGCTCGCCCGCGCCATCTCGGGCCGATGGAGCGCTTCCCCAACGACGCCCTCGACCCGGCGCAGTGCCACGGCGACCTGCTGATCCAGTTCTGCTCGAACACCGCCGAGACCAACATCCACGCCCTGCGCGACGTCATCAAGGCGACGCCCGGCCTCCTCACGCCGCGCTGGAAGATGGAGGGCTTCCTCCCGCCCCACGTGGTGAAGACCATGGGGGCCGACACCGTGCGCAACATGCTCGGCTTCAAGGACGGCACCGCCAACCTCGACGTGCGGGACCTCCGGATGATGGACCGTTACGTCTGGGTCGGAGCGGGGCAGGACGAGCCGGCCTGGACGACGGGCGGAAGCTACCAGGTCGTGCGGATCATCCGCACCCTCGTCGAGCGCTGGGACCGCACGCCGCTCGGCGAGCAGGAGGCCATCATCGGGCGGCACAAGGGCAGCGGCGCGCCGCTCCGGCAGGGACACGAGCGCGACGTCCCCGACTACGCCGCCGACCCGGACGGCGAGGCGATCTCGCTGGCGGCCCATATCCGTCTCGCCAATCCGCGCCTGCCGGGCACCGAGGGCAGTTTGATCCTGCGCCGCAGCTACAACTATTCCCGCGGGCTGACCGCCGCCGGCCAGCTCGACATGGGCCTGCTGTTCGTCTGCTACCAGGCCGACCTCGCCGCCGGATTTGTCACCGTGCAGAACCGTCTGTCCGGCGAGGGGCTCGAAGAGTACATCCGCCCGATCGGCGGCGGCTATTTCTTCGCTCTGCCCGGCGTGCCGGGGCCCGGCTCCTTCCTCGGGGAAGGAATGCTGGCCACGACCTAGACGGCGTCGACGCGGATTCCGGCTCGGACCACCGCCCCCGGATGCTGCCCCGGGGCGCCCGAGAGACCGGCCGCCCGCGGGACCGCTCCCGCGCTCAGTCGCCGTCCGTCTGCCCCGCGATCAGGGCCATGCGGACGAGTTCGGAAAGGCTGCCGGCCTGGAGCTTGGACATGACGTTCGCCCGGTAGATCTCCACCGTCCGCGGGCTGATGCCGAGATCGAGGCCGATCACCTTGTTGGCCTTGCCGGCGATCAGTCCCTCCAGCACCTGCCGCTCGCGCTCGGTCAGTTCGGCCAGGCGCGCCCGCACCGCGTCGCGCTCGGACGCGCGCTTGGCCGTCCGGTCCGAGCGCGCCAGGGCCGAGCGGATGCTGGCGAGGAGCACCTCGTCGTCGAACGGCTTCTCGATGAAGTCGACCGCGCCGGCCTTCATGGCCGCGACCGCGAGGGCGACGTCCGCGTGGCCCGTCATGACGATGACCGGCGGCAGGCTACCCCGCTGACGGAGGCGGTGCAGGAGCTCAACGCCGTCGATGCCGGGCATGCGCACGTCGGTGACGACGCAGCCGACGCGCTCGGATTCTGCCGCCAAGAAGGCGGTCGCGGAATCGTGGACGCGGACGGTCAGCCCGTCGGTCGCCAGCAGGAAGGCCAGCGCCTGACGCACCGCGAGATCGTCGTCCACGATGTGCACGGGCGCGTCACTCGACATGAGCCATCTCCTCGCGGTCGAAGGTGCGCAGGGTGAAGCGGAAGGTCGTCCCGCCGTCCGGACCGGGTCCGGCCTGGATCTTGCCGCCGTGGGCCTCGACGATCGTCCGGCAGATCGACAGGCCGACGCCCATGCCGTTCGCCTTCGTCGTCACGAAGGGCTGGAAGAGCTGCTCGGCGATCTCGGGCGCGATGCCGGTCCCGGTATCCGACACGCGCACCTCGACCAGGCCCTCGGCGGGCAGCGCCCGCGTGGCGACGGTCAGGTCGCGCCGGGCGACGTCCTGCATGGCCTCGATCGCGTTGCGGATGAGGTTGAGCAGGACCTGCTGCACCTGGATCCGGACCGCCATCACGAGGGGCGCGTCCGGGTCGAGATCGAAGCGGACGCGCACGCCCTTCTCCTTGGCGCCGACGAGGGCCAGGGCGCTCGCTTCCTCAATCAGCTTCGGCAATCCCTCGATGTGGCGCTCGCTCTCGCCGCGCGACACGAAATCCCGCAGGTGCCGGATCACCTGCCCGGCTCTCAGGGCCTGGTCGGCCGCTTGATTCACCGCGTCGGCGAGCAGGGGCACCTCGGGACCCTCCATGCGCCCGAGGAGGCGGCGGCAGCCCTTCAGGTAGCTCGCGATCGCCGTCAGGGGCTGGTTGATCTCGTGGGCCAGGGTCGAGGCCATCTCGCCGAGGGCGGTGAAGCGCGACATGTGCACCAGCTCGGACTGCAGCTCCTGCAGGCGCGTCTCGGTCTCGTTCCGCTCGGTGAGGTCCCGGATGAAGCCCGTGAAGTAGCGCTCGCCGCCCGAGCGCATCTCCCCGACCGACAGCTCCATGGGGAAGGTCGAGCCGTCCTTGCGCTGGCCGACCACGACGCGGCCGATGCCGATGATCCGGCGCTCGCCCGTCCGGAGGTAGCGGGCCATGTAGGCGTCGTGCTGGCTGCGGTACGGCTCCGGCATCAGCACGCTGACGTTCCGCCCGACCATCTCGTCCGAGCCGTAGCCGAACTGGCGCACGGCGGCCGCGCTGAACGACTTGATCTGCGCCTGCTCGTCGATGACGATCATCGCATCGGGGACCGTGTCGAGGATCGAGCGCAGGTGCGCCTCGCGCGCCCGCAACTCCTCGTCGGCCTGCTTCTGCGCGTGGATGCTGAAGACCACGCCCCGGTGCCGGCACGGCCGGCCGCCGGCATCGACCTGCACGCGCCCGCGCGAGCGCAACCAGTGAACGCGTCCATCGGGATGCACGGCTCGGAAGTCGATCTCGTAGCTTCCGCCGTCCGTCAGCGCGCGCCCGATCGCCGCCGCCCGGGCGGCGCGGTCGTCCGGGTGAACGCGCGCTTGGATCTCGTCCAAAGTGGTGAGACGGTCCGGCGGCACGCCGAACAGGCGGATGCAGGACGGGAGGATCGTGACGCGCCCGGTCGGGATGTCGAGGGCCCAGCCGCAGATGCCGGCCTCGTCGAGCGTCAGCCGCAGGCCGTCGGCGTCGAAGGGGCCGCCGTCGCCGGTGGCGGGCGCGTATGGGTGTTCAGGCGTCGTCATGTCAGTCGCGCGCGGGGGGACGGCACCGTCATCCGTCCGGGTCGTCGGCGCCCGTCTTACACCGCCGGTTGCATCAGCAAACAGCCGGGGGGCGCGCGTGCGCGCCGCAGCGGCTCACGGCGTCGCCGTCGCGCCCCGCTTCCGCGCGGTGACTTGCCGAAGCAGGCGTCCGAGCTGCTCGGCCGAGTAGGGTTTGTGCAGGACCGAGAATCCGTGCGCGCCGTCCTGCGCGAGGACGTGGCTGTAGCCTGAGGCCAGGAGCACCGGAAGCCGCGGCATCCGGCGCCTGAGTTCCTGCGCGAGGGCCAGCCCGCCCATCCCCGGCATCACTACGTCCGAGAACACGACGTCGAACTCCGTTCCCTCGGGTCCGAGCCGGTCCAAGGCTTCCTCGGCATTCGCGGCCCAGGTGGTCTCGTAACCGAGATCTTCCAGAATCTGCGTGGCGAAGGTGCCGACCTCGACGTTGTCCTCCACCACCAGAACGCGCTGGCCGGAACCGATGGGGGAGGTCGGCTCCGCGGGGGCGACGGCGGCGTACGGCGCGGACTCGGCCGCGACTTCGGGCAGGTAGAGCGTGAAGGTCGTCCCCGCGCCGAGCACGCTCTCGACCGCGACATCGCCGCCGGACTGCTTCACGAAGCCGAATACTTGGCTCAGGCCCAGGCCCGTCCCCTTGCCGACCTCCTTGGTGGTGAAGAACGGCTCGAAGATCCGGTCCAGCACGTTCGGGGCGATGCCGGAGCCGGTATCGGTGAGCGCGATCGCCGCGAACGGCCGCGCACTCGCCGCGTGCCCGCGGATCGCCGGCAGAGGGCAGGTGCAGGTCAATCGCAGCGTGAGGGTGCCCTCGCCGTCCATCGCGTCGCGCGCGTTGACGGCGATGTTCACCAGCGCCGTCTCGAACTGGCTCAGGTCGGCGCGCACGGCGCAGGAGACTTCCGGGATCGCGGTGACGACCCGGATCCGCGCGCCCGTCACCGTGTCGAGCAGCTCGGCCACGGCCCGCAACCGGTCGCCGAGGTCGAAGACCTGCGGGTCCAGGGTCTGGCGGCGGGCGAAGGCGAGAAGCTGGCCGGTCAGCTTGGCGGCGCGATCGACCGTGTCGGACACCGCGTCGAGGTAGCGGGCCTTGCGCGCCTCGGGCAGCTCGGGCCGGCGCAGGAAGTCGACAGACGAGCGGATGATGGTGAGCAGGTTGTTGAAGTCGTGCGCCACGCCGCCGGTGAGCTGGCCCACGGCCTCCATCTTCTGCGACTGGCGCAGCGCCTCCTCGGTCTTGAGCAGCTCTCCGGTGCGCTCGGCGACACGGCTCTCCAGGGTCTCGTTCAGCTCGCGCAGGCCGTCTTCCGCCAGCTTGCGGTCGTGGATGTCGGTCGATGTCCCGAACCAGGCGGTGATGGTCCCCCCGGGATCGCGCAGCGGTTCGGCCCGGGCCATGTACCAGCGATACGCGCCGTCGTGCCGCCGATAGCGCACCTCGATCTCGTAGGTGACGCCCCGCTCGCGCGCGTCCGCCCAGACCGCCGCCGTCCGCGCGCGATCGTCCGGATGCACAGCCTCGATCCAGCCATCGGGCAGCGACGCCTGCGTGTCGAGGCCGGTATACGCGCACCAGCGGTCGTTCAGGTAATGCAGGCGGCCGTCCGGCGAGGCGAACCAGACGAAGGCCGGCACGACGTCGGTCAGCGTGCGCAGCCGCGCCTCGGCCTCGCGGCGCTCGTCGATGTCGATGACCGAGCCGAAATAGCCGAGGAACGCGCCGTCGGAGGCGAACCGCGGCGACGCGGCGTCGAGCGCCCAGCGGTACCGGCCGTCCCCGTCCCCGAGGCGGTATTCGAGGCGGAACGACGCCCGGTCGGCGTTCGCCGCCAGGAACACCTGCTCGGAGTGGGCGCGGTCATCGGGATGGATCGCGTCCAGCCAACCGAGGCCGAGCGCCTCGGCCTCGGCCTGCCCGGTGAACTCGTACCAGCGCCGGTTGAGGTAGATGCACGCCCCGGTCTCGTCGGTGATCCAGGTCATCACCGGCGCGTCGTCCGCCATGGCGCGGAAGCGGGCCTCGCTCTCCCTGAGCCGCGCGTCGGCCTCGTGGCGGAACGTGACGTCGCTGGCCATCCCGAACCACTCGGTGACGGTCCCGTGCCGATCGATCAGCGGCACCGCGCGCGACAGCGTCCAGCCGACGCCGCCGTCGGCGCGCCGGACCCGGTGCTCGAGTTCGAACAGGCCCTTGCGGCTGACCGCGTCGTTGACGGCGGCCGTGACCTCGGACCTGTCGGCCGGATCGACGTAGCGGTCGAGCCAGCGCACGCTCGGCTCCGCCATGTCGGACAGGAAGCCGCGGCCATCGAGCTGGCGCATCTCCTGCCAGTCCGGGCTCATGCGGTAGACCACGTCGGAGGTCGCGTGGACCAGGGCGCGGAGCCGCGCCTCGCTGAGCCGCAGGCTCGCCTCCGCGCCGACACGCTCGATATGCGCCCAGCAGCGCTCGGTCGCTTCGCGGATGAGCGCGAGCTCGGCGCGCGACCAGCGGTGAGGCCGCGCGTGGTGGACGGCCATCAGGGCGGCGAGCCGTCCGTCCTTCACCAGCGGCATGCAAATGGTGGCCGCGATCCCGATCGCCCGGAAGGCCTCGGCCTCGTGCGGGGCGAGCTCGGCGGCGTTGTCGTTGATGATGAGCGGCCGGCCGGCATTGAGTTCCTGGACGGCCAGGGCGCCGAAATCGGCGAGGCTGTAATGCCCGAGGATCGAGGGCGCCGTCGGCACGTGCCAGTTGCCGCGGATGGTGAAGCCGTCGCCGTCCGGATCCATGTCGGCGTAGGCGCAATTCGACAGGTTCAGGTGTGCGCCGACGCAGCGCGTGGTGATCTCCAGGATCGTGCCGGCGTCGCGGGCGTTCGCGGTTGCCTGGCCCAGCTGGTCGAGGAAGCCGAGGCGGCTCTCGTTCTCGGCGATCCGACGCTCGCTGAGGACGCGCTCGGTGATGTCGATCACCGTGGCGAGCGTGCCGATCGGCGTCCCGTCGTCGTCCAGGATGGGCGTGTAGTCGAGGTCCATCCAGACCGCCTCCGGACGCCCGTGTCGCCAGAGCTCCAGTTCCTGGGCGCGGAAGCTGAGCGGGCGACCGGCCAGGCCGCTGGCGATCACGTGCGCGTTGAAGGCGCGGGCTTCCGGCCAGAGTTCCAGGAGACGCCCGCCGAGGGCCTCCGGATGGCGCGGGCCGCAGACCTCCGCGTAGCCCCGGTTGTAGACCAAGATCCCGTCGCTTCCCCAGATCGCCACCGTCGGGACCGGCGAGAGCAGCAGGGTCTGGACGATGGTCCGGACGGGCGCGGGCCAAGAGGCGATGGCCCCGAGCGGCGTCGCCGCCCAGTCATGACCGCGGATCAGGTCGCCGAGATCCCCGCCTCCGACCGGAGACCAGTTCTGCGGGACGGCCGCGCGCGTCATCGATGCGAATACCGAAACCGTTCCATCGCGGCGCTTGTCGACGCGCGGGCGCGCATCGTCAACATCCGCCGGGCCGGGCCGCGGGGTCCGGACGTTTCCTCCCGGAGGTGAATCCGCTAGGCGTGAAGCCGGTTCAGAGCGCGCCTTCGCTTTTCGGCATCGTTCGCGCGTTCGCACCGAAACCGGTTTCGTTTTCGCCGCGCGGAGGTCTGAAGGCATGCTCTCGGAGCGTCAGAACGCGATCATGGACGTCGCCCGGACCGAGGGGCGCGTCTCGGTCGATGCCCTGTCCGGCCGGTTCGCGGTCAGCGTGCAGACCATCCGGAAGGACCTGAACGACCTGTGCGACGCGCGCCTCCTCTCGCGCATCCACGGCGGGGCGGTGCTCGGCGCGGGCGCCGAGAACCTCGACTACGAGGCACGCAACGCGATCGCGGCGCCCGAGAAGGCGGCGATCGCGCGCGCGGCCGCCGACCTGATCCCGGACCGCTCCTCGCTGTTCATCAATATCGGCACCACCACCGAGGCCGTCGCCCGGGCGCTGCTGAGCCATTCCGGCCTCATGGTGATCACCAACAACCTCAACGTCGCGCTCGCCCTGCGGCCCAGCCCGGAGATCGAGTGCATCGTGGCGGGTGGCCTGATCCGCCGCTCGGACGGGGGGATCGTCGGGGAGGCGGCGGTGGATTTCATCCGCCAGTTCAAGGTCGATTTCGCGGTGATCGGGGCCTCGGCGATCGACGAGGACGGGGCCCTCCTCGACTTCGACTATCGCGAGGTCCGGGTCGCGCAGGCGATCATCGCCAACGCCCGCCACGTCGTGCTGGTCGCCGATTCCACCAAGTTCGAGCGCAGCGCGCCGGTCCGGCTCGCCCAGCTCAGCCAAGTCGGCACCTTCGTGACCGATCGCTGCCCCAGCGATACGCTGCGCGACCTGTGCCGCGCGTCCGGAGTGCGGCTCGTCGAAACCGGTCGCTGAGCGTATCGGTTTCGATTGACTTTCCTTTGGTTTCGTATTCAATTCCTCTGCTTTCGCAGCCGCGCGTCCGACGCCGCGGCACGAGAGGGGGAGGATCATGCGGACGTTCGACGTTGCCGTCATCGGCGGGGGGATCAACGGTTGCGGCATCGCGCGGGACGCGGCCGGCCGGGGATACTCGGTGTCGCTGACCGAGCAGAATGACCTGGGCAGCGGCACCTCGTCATGGTCGACCAAGCTGATCCACGGCGGTCTGCGCTACCTGGAGCACTACGAGTTCCGCCTCGTGCGGGAGGCGCTGGCCGAGCGCGAGGTGCTCTGGGGGATCGCGCCCCACATCGTGCGCCCGCTGCGCTTCGTCCTGCCGCTCCACGCGGGCCTGCGTCCGGCCTGGCTGCTGCGGATCGGCCTATTCCTCTACGACCATCTCGGCGGCCGCAAGCGCCTGCCCGGCACGCGCCCCGTGGACCTCTCCGGCCCCATCGGCGCCCCGCTCAAATCCGAGTTCCGGCGCGGCTTCGAGTACTCGGACGCGCGCGTCGACGACACGCGCCTGGTGGTGCTCAACGCGCGCGACGCCGAGGCGCGGGGCGCCGAGATCGCGGTGGGGACCCGCGTCGTCTCGGTCCGGCGCGAGGGCGATCTCTGGCGCATCGTCCGGCGCGAGCTTCGGACCGGCCGCGAGGAGGAGATCGCCGCGCGCTTCCTCGTCAACGCGGCCGGCCCCTGGGTCGACCGGGTGATCCAGGGGCCGCTCGGCCGGAGCGAGGCCAAGCACGTGCGCCTCGTGCAGGGCTCGCACATCGTGATGCGCAAGCTCTACGACCACGACCGGGCCTTCATCTTCCAGAACGCGGACGGGCGCATCATCTTCGCGATCCCCTACGCGAACGACACGACGCTCGTCGGCACGACGGACCGTGACTTCTCCGGCGATCCCGCCGACGCGGCGATCACCGAGGAGGAGACCGCGTATCTCCTGAGCGCCGCCAGCGAGTACTTCGCGACGCCGCTTCGCCGGGAGGACATCGTCTGGACCTTCTCGGGGGTGCGCCCCCTCTACGACGATCACGCCTCCGCGGCGCAGGAGGCGACGCGCGACTACGTGCTGAAGACGGACGGCGCGGCCGGCGAGGCGGCGGTGCTGAACATCTTCGGCGGCAAGATCACCACCTACCGCAAGCTGGCCGAGGATGCCCTGAAGGAGATCGGCCAGCGCCTCGGGGCGCGCGGCCGCTCGTGGACCGGAGCCGCCGCGCTGCCGGGCGGCGACTTCCCGGTGGACGGGGTGGCCGAGCTCGAGGCGCGCCTCGCCCGCACCGCGCCCCGGCTCGGCGCCGCCACGGTCCAGCGCATGGTGGCCGCCTACGGGACGGACGCGCTGCGCATCGCCTCGAATCTGGGACCCGATCTGGGACACGGCCTCCACGAGGGCGAGCTGCGCTGGATGATGGACCGGGAATGGGCCCGCACCGCCGAGGATGTTCTCTGGCGCCGGTCGAAGCTCGGTCTCGCCTTCTCGCCCGACGAGGTCGCGGCGCTCCGAGCGCGGATCGCGGCCATGACCGGCCGCACCGACGGCGCGATGGCCGCCGCCGTCTGAGACCGGCAAGGACGCACCGAGACCGAGAGACGGCGACCCGGCCGAGCCGGAGAGGCGCCGCATCACAGGAGGAAACGATGCCGCGACCGGACCATGCCGTCCACCATCGCCACAGGTCGAGACCGGACGCGCGGATCGCGCGTCGGCGCGCCGATACGGCACGACGCTGAGTGCGGCACCTCAGCACCCCGTCCAATCCGAGATGCGCCCGGGATGAGCCCGGGTCCATCCGCGGTCTCAAGCACCAAGGCGCGCCATGATCGGCTTTCTCGCTCCCGCGGCCCACAGGCCACCCATTCAGACGGATCGCGTCGATCCGACCTACCGCAAGCTGCGCTGGCAGATCTTCGCGGGCATCTTTCTCGGCTATGCGGGCTATTACCTTCTGCGCAAGAACTTCTCGCTGGCGATGCCCTACCTCGTCGAGCAGGGCTACAGCCGCGGTGAGCTCGGCACCGCGCTCTCCGCCGTCGCGATCGCGTACGGCCTGTCCAAGTTCCTGATGGGCATGGTCTCGGACCGCTCCAACCCGCGCTACTTCCTGCCGATCGGCCTCGTGCTCTCGGCGCTGGTGATGTTCCTGTTCGGCTTCGTGCCCTGGGCGACCTCCAGCGTCGGCATCATGTTCGTGCTGCTGTTCCTCAACGGCTGGTTCCAGGGCATGGGTTGGCCGCCGAGCGGCCGCACGATGGTGCACTGGTGGTCCCAGAAGGAGCGCGGCGGCGTCGTCTCGGTCTGGAACGTGGCGCACAACGTCGGCGGTGGCCTGATCGGCCCGCTCTTCCTGCTCGGCTTGGCCTGGTTCAACGACTGGCACGCGGCGTTCTACGTGCCCGCCGCCGTGGCGCTCGGC
Source organism: Methylobacterium sp. 275MFSha3.1 (assembly GCF_900108435.1). NCBI lineage: Bacteria > Pseudomonadati > Pseudomonadota > Alphaproteobacteria > Hyphomicrobiales > Methylobacteriaceae > Methylobacterium > Methylobacterium sp. 275MFSha3.1. Next base: position 209,501 of record NZ_FNWP01000011.1, read on the forward strand.
GTCGCGGTCTTCGCCTTCATCACCATGCGCGACACGCCGCAATCCTGCGGGCTGCCCTCCGTGGAGGCCTGGAAGGACGATTATCCGGACGGCTACGACGCGAACCACGAGCGCGAGTTCTCCACGCGCGAGATCTTCGTCGAGCACGTGTTGAAGAACCGGATGCTCTGGTACATCGCCTTCGCCAACGTCTTCGTCTACCTGCTCCGCTACGGCGTGCTGGACTGGGCGCCGACCTACCTGAAGGAGGCCAAGCACTTCTCGGTCGACAAGACCTCCTGGGCCTACTTCCTCTACGAGTGGGCCGGCATTCCCGGTACCCTTCTCTGCGGCTGGCTGTCCGACAAGCTGTTCCGCGGCAACCGGGGCGCGACGGGCGTGGTGTTCATGTTCGGCGTCATGGCGGCGACGCTGGTCTACTGGCTCAATCCCGAGGGCAATCCGGGCGTCGACCTCGCGGCCCTGATCTGCATCGGCTTCCTGATCTACGGGCCGGTGATGCTGATCGGCCTTCAGGCCCTCGAGCTCGTGCCGAAGAAGGCGGCCGGGACGGCGGCGGGCTTCACGGGCCTGTTCGGGTATCTCGGCGGCTCCGTCGCGGCGAGCGCGCTGGTCGGCTACACGACCGACCATTACGGCTGGAACGGCTGCTTCATTCTCCTGCTGGCGGCCTGCGTCCTCGCCATCGTCTGCCTGTCGCTGACCCTGCGGCACAGCAGCACCGCGGTCGCGCAGCCTGCCTGAGCGGCGGTTTCCGGACACGGCAGGGATGCTCAGGCTTCCTGCCGGCCCGTGCCGGTGCGATCGGGACGGGCGCCCGGAGCGGCCGTCCCGGCGCCGAGCGTGACGATCGGATCCTTCCGCCGGTCGTCAGGCCGTCACATCGCCCCGAGCGCCCGCGGGAGCCACAGGGACAGGGCGGGCCAGTAGGTCACCAGGACCAGGAAGGCCAGCATCGTCAGCAGCCAGGGCAGCACCGCGACGGTCAGCTCGGAGATGCCCATATGGGCGATCCCGCTCGCCACGTAGAGGTTGAGCCCGACCGGCGGGTGGCACAGGCCGACCTCCATGTTGACCGCCATGATGATCCCGAAATGGATCGGGTCGATCCCGAGCTTGACCGCGATCGGGAACAGGATCGGCGCCATGATCAGCAGGATCGAGGACGGCTCCATCACGTTGCCGGCGATCAGCAAGATGATGTTGACGACGAGCAGGAAGACCAGCGGGCTGAAGTTCATGGCGATCAGCCACGCCGCCATCGTCTGCGGGATGTTCTCCGACGTCATCAGGAACGAGAACAGCACCGCGTTGGTGATGATGTAGAGCAGCATCGCGCTCATGTTGGCGGACGCGAGGAGCACGCGGGGCACGTCCGACAGCTTCAGGTCCCGGTAGACGAACACCGCGATGACGAAGGCGTAGACGGCCGCCGTCGCGGCCGCCTCGGTCGGGGTGAAGATGCCGGCGTAGATGCCGCCGATCACCATCACCACGAGGAACAGGCCCCAGGCGCTCTCGCGGAAGGCGCGCAGGCGCTCGGCCCAGGACGCCTTCGGCATGCGCGGATAGCCGCGGCGCTTGGCGATGACGAAGGTGACGCTCGCCAGCATCGCCGACAGGACGATTCCGGGCATCACACCGGCGAGGAACAGGTTGCCGATCGAGGAATTCGTCGACACCCCGTAGAGCACGAGGATGATCGAGGGCGGCACGAGGATGCCGAGCGCCCCCGAGGTGGTGATAACCCCGGCGCCGAAGCGCCGTGGGTAGCCCTCCGCCACCATGGCGGGCAGGATGATCGAGCCGATCGCCACCACGGTCGCCACGCTTGACCCCGACACGGCGGCGAACAGCGCGCAGGCGACCACGCCGGCGAGGCCGAGGCCGCCCGGCCAGTGCCCGACGAGGGAGGTCGTGAAGGCGATCATCCGCCGCGCCACGCCGCCATGGGCCAGGAAGTTGCCGGCGAGGATGAAGAACGGGATCGCCATGATCGAGAAGTTCTCGATCCCGGTGAACAGCTTGAGCGCGACGCTCTCGATCGGCACCTGCGTGAGGGTGAACAGGAAGGTCAGCACCGTCAGGCCGAGCGCGATCGAGATCGGCATGCCGGTGAGCATGAGGGCGATGAGCAGCCCGAAGATGATCAGGCCGCTCATGCGGGGCCTCCCTCGCGGCCGAGCTGGATCGGGTCGACACCCTCGACGGTCGGGACGCCGTCGACATGGGCGTGGTCGCGGGCGGGCAGGTGCCCGGTCTTCCAGTAGCTCCACGCGACCTGCAGGAAGCGGAAGCACATCAGGTAGGAGCCGAGCGGGATCGCGAGGTAGACGATCCAGACCGGGATCTCCATGTCGGGCGTCGTCTGGTCGGTGTGGCCGATGCGCCAGACGAAGTTCGTGCCGAGCGTGCCGACGATTCCGGTGAACAGCGCGCCCGCCGCGAGGCTGACCAGGACCATCACCCGGCGCGCGCCCGGCGGCAGGCGGTTGACCAGCACGTCGACGCCGACGTGGATGCCGGTGCGCACGCCGTAGGCCGCGCCGAACTTCGCGACCCAGATGAACATGTAGATGCACAGTTCCTGTGACCAGCCGAAGTCGATCCGGTCGGTGTAGTCCTGCAGCGCCGGGATGCCGGAGAGGAACCGGTGCACCACCGTGGCGAAGGTGATGACGGTCGCGGCCGCCATCAGGGTTCCGATCAGCACCTCTTCGAGCCGATCGAGCAGTTTCAGCAACATGGTCGGTCCGGACGCGGCGGCGGGATCAGTTGTTCGGCGCAGCCTCGGCTTCCTTGTTGAGCGCCGTGACCAGATCCTTGCCGACGCGGGAAGCCATCTCGCGCTGGACCGGCGCCAGGGCCTTGCGCCACGCCGCGTTCTCGGCCTCTGTCGGCGTGTAGACCTCGGTCTTGCCGGTGGCGCGGATATCGGCGAGCGCCTTCTCGTTCTGCTTGTCGGCGATCTCGTGCTCGTAGGCGGTCGCATCCTTGATGGCGCCCTCGAGCGTGGTGCGGATGTCGGCCGGCAGCCCGTCCCAGAAGCCCTTGTTCACGATGACCGCGTAGCCGATGTAGCCGTGATAGGTCAGCGTGGCGTGCTTCTGCACCTCGTTGAGCTTCTGGGTCGTCACGTTCGACGGCGGGTTTTCCTGGCCGTCGACCACGCCGGTCTGCAGCGCCTGGTAGAGTTCGGAGAAGGCGAGCACCTGCGGCAGCGCCCCGAGCTGCTTGAACTGCGCCTCCAGAACCTTCGAGGACTGGATCCGGAACTTCAGGCCCTTCACGTCCTCGGGGGCGTGCATCGGCTTGTTGGCGGTGAGGATCTTGAAGCCGTTGTCCCAGTAGCCGAGCCCCTTGATCCCCTTGGTCTCGAGCTTCTTGAACAGGCCCTGGCCGATCGGTCCGTCCTGGACGCGCCGCAGCACCTGCTCGTTGGGGAAGATGTAGGGCAGGTCGAAGGCCTCGAACTCCTTCACGCCGAGGGGCCCGAACTTGCTCGTGGACGGCGCCAGCATCTGCACGGCGCCGAGCTGGAGCATCTCCACCTCCTCCTTGTCCTTGTAGAGCGTGCTGTTGGGGTAGATCTCGACCTTGACCGCGCCCTTGGTGCGCTCCTCGGCGAGCTGCTTGAACCGCTCGGCGCCCTGGCCCTTGGGCGTGTCGGTGGTGGTGACGTGGCTGAACTTGATGACGATGGGGCTCTGCGCCGCGGCCGGCGTGACGAAGGCGAGCGCACACACGAGCGCACCGAGTATCCGAGCCGTCATCGCGTCCTCCCAGACCTGAGCCCGCGTCGTTGCGCGGATTGAATTTTGTATAGACTTGCAGGTGAGCGCGGTGGCGACAAGCGCGAAAGTGCGACGCCGGGGGGAAGATGTCGCCCGCACAAACGTTTCAGTCTTGATGCGGGCGGCAATGGGACCGGGGCCCGCCGCGTCATGTCCTGTCGCGCCCCCCGATGAAAGCCTGCACGGCCTCTCGATGCTCGGGCGTCGCGGTGACGACGGCGTAGTGCGAGGAGATCAGGTCGAGGTTGGTGCGCAGGTCGTTGCGCATGCCCTGGTAGACCGCGCGCTTGATCAGGCTCAGCGTCAGCGGCGGCGCCTTGGCGATTTTCCGCGCCAGCGCTGCCACGGCCGGCATCAGGTCCGCGTCGGCGTGGACGCCATTGACGAGGCCGATCCGCAGGGCCTCGTCGGCATCGACGAAATCGCCGGTGAAGAACAGCTCCAGCGCCTTCGCGGTCCCGACAAGGCGGGGCAGGAAATGGGCGCCGCCCGCGCCGGGGACGAGGCCGACCCTCACGTAGGTCTCGGCGAAGCGGGCGCTCCTGGCGGCGAAGCGCAGGTCGCACATCAGGGCGAGGTCGAGGCCGGCGCCGGTGGCCACGCCGTTCAGGGCGGCGATCACCGGCTTGTCGAGATCCTCCATAGTCAGCGGGATGCGCTGGATCCGCCCGTAAAGCTCCTCCTTGCGTCGTGCCGGCGGCTGGTCGAGGCGCTCGCCCATCTCGACGATGTCGCCGCCGCTGCAGAAGGCCGAGCCCGCGCCGGTCACCACCACGACGCGGATCGCCGCGTCGGTGCGGCAGCGCTGCAGGGCCTCCGTCCAGGCCTCGATCATCGGGAAGGTGAAGGCGTTCTTCCGCTCGGGCCGGTTCAGCGTGATGGTCGCCACCCCGTCGGCGACGGAGAACAGCAGGTCCTCGCCGGCGTCCTGTGTCTCGGATTCAGCACTCATCGGGCGGCCTCCAGGGGCGCAGCATCGGAACTGTCCGGCGCGTCGATCAGGGCGGCGATCTCCGCCGGGTCGAGCCCGGCCTCGGCCAGGACCTCGGCGGTGTGCTCGCCGAGCCGCGGGGCGTGGCGGCGGATCGCGAAGCGGCTGCCGCTGAACGAGACCGGCCGGCGCATGGTGCGGTAGCGCCCCTCGCTCGGGTGCTCGGCGCTGCCGAAGAAGCCGACCGCCTTCAGGTGCGCGTCCTCCGGCAGGTCCTCCAGGCCGAGGACCGGCATGCACGGGATGCTCACCGAGTCGCAGAACGCCACCCACTCGGCGGTGGTCCGGCGCGGCGCCTCCTCCTCGACCAGCGCGTAGAGGATCTCGATGTTCTCGACCCGCACGGCGAGCGGCGCGAAGCGCGGGTCGTCCACGAACTCGAGCCGGCCGGTGTGGATGAAGAAGTCGCGCCAGTTCCGGTCCGAGTAGGGCAGGATGCAGGCGTGGCCGTCCCGGGTCCGGTAGGGCTTGCGCCGCGGGCTCAAGACCCGGTTGAAGCCCGGCGGACCGAGTGGCGGCTCGAAGGCGTAGCCGACCATGTGCTCGACGAAGTTGAACTCCACCATGGTCTCGAACATCGGCACCTCGACCGCCTGCCCGCCGCCGCCGGCCCGGCGCTCGTAGAGGGCGGCGAGGATCGCGCAGGCGATGGCCTGCCCGGCGATCTTGTCGCACAGCACCGTGGGCAGGTACCCGGGCTGGCCATAGGCGGCGGTCTGGAGCGCCGCGAGGCCCGAGCCCGCCTGGATCAGGTCGTCGTAGGCCGCCTTGTGGGCGTAGGGGCCGTCGGCCCCGAACCCGTAGGCTCCGCAGAAGACGATGTCGGCCTTGAGCGCGCGCACCCGCTCGTAGCCGTAGCCCAGTCGCAGGATCGCGTCGGGCCGCATGGAGTGGACGAAGACGTCGGCCGTGGCGATCAGCCGGTCGAGGGCGGCCCGCGCCGCCGGCCGCTTCAGGTCGAGGCGAACGCTGCGCTTGTTGCGGTTGAGGTGCAGGAAGTTGCCGCCCATCCCGGCGCCCCGGGCCGGCCGGTAATGCCGGAAGGAATCGCCCTCCGGCGTCTCGATCTTGATCACGTCGGCGCCGAGATCGGCCAGGATATGCGTCGCCGACGGGCCCATGATCACGCTGGTCAGGTCGACCACCCGCACGCCCGCGAGCGGGCCGGCCGTGTTCGTCTCGGTGGAGTGATCCGGCACGCACAGCTCTCCCATCTCAGCCGGCGCCGCCACGGAGCCGGACCAGCATCGGCCAGAGGGCCGCGCCGCCGCCCGCGCAGACCGCGCGCCCGATCCGCTCCTGCCAGAGGGCGTCGGATCCGAACTCGTCGCGCCAGGACCACAGCCGCCGCGTCGCGCGGTGGAGCGGGTGCTCCTGGGTGAAGCCCATGGCCCCGTGAATCTGGTGGCCGATCGCCGCGACGTGGCCCGCCGCCTCGCCGCAGCGCGCCTTGGCGATGGCGGTGGCGAGGACGAAGTGCGGGTCGCCCCAGCAGGCGGCCGCGAGATCGGCGGCCGCGCTCGCGGCCGCGACGTGGCCCGCGGCCTCGGCCAGCATGTGCTGGATCGCCTGGAACTTGGCGAGCGGCCGGCCGAACTGCTGCCGCTCCTGGGCGTGAGCGAGGGCCGAGCCGAGGCAGGTCTCCAGGGCGCCCACCATCTGCTGCGCCCGGACCCAGGCGCCGACGGCCTCGACGGAGGGCACGCCCGCGCCGGTCGCCCAGCCCGGCGCGGCGCGGACATCCTCGGCCGGGACGGTGTGGCCGGTCAGATCGAGCGTGTCGCGCGGCTCGCCCGCGAGATTGTGGTGCGTGTCACGGATCGTCTCGGGGGCGACGATCCGCACGAGGTGCGGGACGCCGGCCGCGTCGACGGCGTCGAGGAGCAGGGCCGCGACCGAACCGCCCCAGGGCACCTGCGCGACCCGTCCGTCCAGGACGAAGCCCTCCGCGTGCGGCGCGATCCGCACGGGGCGACCACCCGGGGCGAGCGACAGGGCGCCGTCGCCCGCCTGTCCCCCCGCGGCGACCCAGAGCGCCGCGCCCGCGACGGTCTCCGGCAGGGGCAGGGGGAGGGCGGCCCGGCCGCAGCGCCGGATCAGCCGGGCGGCGGTGGTGGCGGCGAGGCCGATCCCGCCCACCGCCTCGGGCACCAGCGCCAGCGGCAGGCCGTTCTCGGCGAGCGCCGTCCAGAGATCCGCCGGCCAGAGATCCGCCGCCCTTGCGGCCGCGCCCGCGGCCCCGTCGCAGGCGGCCTGCAGCGCCGGCGTGAGGTGCTGGGCGAGCAGCCGCTCGACCTGATCGAGGACGATCCCGTCGACCGCGTCGCCTGCCTCGGCGTGCTCCATCCGGCTCATCGCAGCCCCAGCCCCCGGGCGATGACGCCGCGCAGGACCTCGCGGGTGCCGCCGCGCAGCGTGAAGGACGGTGCCCGCAGGGTCACGCCGCCCAGAGCCTCGCGGAAGGCGTCGCCCTGCGCGGTGAGGCTCGGCTCGACCGGCACCAGCCGCCGGGCGATCTCCGGCACCGCGCGCTCGAAGCTGTTGCCGACATCCTTGACGAGCGCCGCCTCGACGCCCGGCACGACGCCCTGGTCGAGGAGGCGCGCCACCGAGGCCGACATCCCGAGGAGCGCGGTGAGCTGCGCCACCATCCGCCCGGTCTCGACCGCCTGGAACCGGTCCGGTTCCGGCCCGATCCGGTCGACGAGTTCGACGAGCAGCCGGAAATCCGACAGGAACCGGTCGGGCCCCGAGCGCTCGAAGGCGAGCTCTTCGGTGACGAGACCCCAGCCCGCGCCCTCGGCGCCGACCCGCATCGCGTCGGGGACGCGGTAATCGGTGAAGAACACCTCGTTGAACTCGTGATGGCCCGATAGGTCGAGGATCGGCCGCACCGTCACCCCGGGGGCCGCCATGTCGACGATGAACTGGGTCAGCCCGCCGTGCCGGTCCGGCCCCGGCTCGCCGGTCCGGACCAGGGCCAGCAGGTAGTCGACCTGATGGGCGTTCGTCGTCCAGATCTTGGAGCCGTTGATCACCCAATCGTCGCCGTCGCGGACCGCGCGGGTCCGGACGGCGGCGAGGTCCGAGCCGGAATTCGGCTCGCTCATGCCGATGCCGAAGGCGCATTCGCCCCGGCAGATCCGCGGCAGGATCGCTCGCTTGGCCGCCTCGGTGCCGTGCCGGTGGATCTGCGGCCCCGACTGGCGGTCGGCGATCCAGTGCGCGCCGCAGGGCGCGCCGGCCGCCAGCATCTCCTCGGTGACGACGAAGCGGACGAGGCCGGAGCGGCCGTGGCCGCCATAGGCCTCCGGCAGGGTCAGGCCGATGAGGCCCGCGGCCCCCGCGCGCCGGCTGAAGGCGGCGTCGAAGGTCGTCCACGAGGTCCGGTGCGGGACGAAATGCCCGGCCGCCCGTTCCGCGTCGAGGAAGGCGCGGACGGACGCGCGGGCGGCCTCGGCCTCGGGCGGGAGCGGCTCGGCGCTGAAGCGGAAACTGTGCATCGGGGCTCCCTGAGCGGCGGAACGGGCTGGCGGTGCCGAATCCGCAGCGCTCAGCTGCCGTCGCGGCCCTCAAGGCCGGGGAAGAAGATCTCCTGCCAGTCGCCCGGCACCTTCCGCAGGAAGCCCTGCGTCGCCATGGCCTTGGCGAGGGCGACCATGCCCTTCGGGGCCACGTCGTAGACGATGGAACCGTCGGTCAGGATCGCCTCAACTTGCGCGCGGTCGATCTGAACCTGCTCCGAGGCGAGATAGATCGACGCCGCGCGCTTGGGGTCGCTGCGGATCAGCGCCACCGCATCCTCCATCCCGGCGCGGATCGCCTGCGCGACCTTCGGGTTCGCGTCGACGAACCCCTGCTTCGCGTTCAGGGTCGCGGCGGTGATGTCGCCGCTGCCGATCAGGCCGGTCGAGGTCATGACCGTCCGGATCTTCGGATCCGCCTGCAGCACCTGGGTGAAGGGCGGCGTCGCGAAGTAGCCGGCGATGCCCTGTCCGGCGCGCATCGCCGCGGTGGCGTCCGGATGGGGCAGGCTTACCATCAGCGCGTCGGCCTTGGCCGATCCGCCGAGCTGCTGGGCCGCCGCGACCCGCAGCAGGATCGCCTGAGGCGAGTTGAAGGCCGGGACCGCGATCTTGTCGCCAAAGGTGAAGTCCTTCAGTGCGGTCACGCCGGGCTTGCCGGTGAACAGCGTGTAGACGACCGAGCTCAGGGCGGTGAGGCTCTTGATCTGCTGGCTCCCGCGGGTCTTGTCCCAGGCGATCAGGGCACCGGCTGAGCCGAGGGTGCCGAGTTCGACGCTGTCGGAGAGCAGCGCGTCGTTCATCGCCGTCGAGCCGCTGAAACGCGTCAGCGTGACCGACAATCCGTCGAGCCCCGCGGCCTTGGCGCGTTTGTCGAACAGCCCCTCGCTCTGCGCGATCATCACCGGCAGGTAGACGAGGCCGTATTGCAGGCCGATGCGGACGGAGGCCGTCTCGGCCCGCGCCGCCCCGCCGAGGGCCGGGAGCATCAGCGCGGCGGCGAGGAGGCGCGCGGCGACGGCCGCGTGGCGGAGCGACATCGGCATTCCTCCCGAGCAGGGCCGCGCTTGCCGCGCGGTCTCCCGGTGCCGGTCATTCAGACGAGTCCGACACCGCGCACGAGTAGGGCCAGAGCCCGCACCCGGCATCAACCGCCATCGCCCATATGCTGAGGAATATCACATATATGATGGGGGCCGCTGGGCATGCCGGATCTATAGTGCCGGCGAGCGGCGCGGGCTGTTGGCGCGGCGGAGGAGGGAACGTGCCTGCGATGCGCCGCGATCACCACGGATCCGCGCGTGGGCGACCAGGGCCGTTTCGAGCTGTGCGGCCTCCGGGACTGTCGTTTCGCGCGTCGCGTCATGGTTGAGCGCATCGCTCCGCGGGGCACCGCGTCTACCGACCTGACGGTGGGGGCCGATCCCGCCGGTTCGGATGTGGCCCTGGTGAAGTCCGCCGGACGGGTGCTTCAGATCCTGGAGCTGTTCGACGAGATCCAGCGGGAAGCCAGGGTCTCCGAGATCGCCGAGCGGCTGAGCGTCCCGCAATCCTCGACGTCGGTGCTCCTGAAGAGCCTCGTCCGGCTCGGCTATCTCGACTACGACCCGGCGAGCCGCAGCTTCCTGCCGTCGCCCCGGGTGGCGCTCCTCGGCGCGTGGCTCGACAAGGGACCGGTGCGCGACGGCAGCCTCGTGCGCATGCTCGAGCACCTGTCGGAGCGCACGGGCGGGACGGTGATCCTCGCCGCGCGCAACGCGATCTTCTCGCAGTACGTCCACGTCCTGCAGGCGCGCACCGCCATGCGCTTCCACGTTCCGCCCGGGACGCGCCGCCTCGTCGTCTGGTCGGCGACCGGCACCGCGCTCCTCGCCGACAGCCCGGAGGCCGAGATCGGTCCGCTGGTCCGCCGCACGAACGCGGAGGCGCCGGCCGAGCAGCCGCCGATCGCGGTCGCGGCCGTCCTGGCCAACCTGGCGCGGCTGCGGCGGGACGGGCACTTCCTCTCCCGCGGGCTCGTCACGCCGGGCGCCGGCTCGATCGCGGTCCCGCTGCCCCGGCGCATCGACAGCAAGGGCCGCCCGCTGGCGGTCGCCGTGTCCGGCCTGCTCGACGAGTTCGAGCGTCGGGAAGCGGAGATCGCCGCGACGATCCACGACGCGGTGACGCGGTTCCTGCCGGAGGATCCGTCGCGGCCCTGAGGCCGGTCGCCGTCGACCCCGCCGTCACCTCCGAACCCCGTGCACGGCTGCAGATCGAGGATTGCGGGGCTGCGGGGCGCGGCAGCGGGCTAGTGAAGGTCGAGGCCCTGCAGCCCCGACCGCGACCGAATGGAGACAGCATCATCGTGCCCGGCGCCCCAACCGCGCGCGGCTCAGAGCCGCCCGATACGCTGCCGCGTCCGACCATCGCCGGCAACGTCGCCCTCGGCGTCACGCAGATCGTCCTGTGGGGCGGCACGTTCTTCCTCACCGCCGTCGTCTCGGACCCGATCGTCGCCGAGACCGGCTGGCCGCAGGCGATGGTGGTGGGCGCGCTCTCGCTCGCGATCTTCGTGTCGGGCCTGCCCGCGCCGTTCGTCGGCCGCATGATCCGGCGTCACGGCGGGCGGCCGGTCCTCGTAGCCGGCGCCACGATCATCGCGGCGGGCCTCGTGCTGATGGCGGTCGCGCAGTCCCTCCCGGTCTTCCTGCTCGCCTGGATGGTCGCCGGCCTCGGCATGTCGGCCGCGCTCTACGACCCGCTCTTCGCGGCGATCGGCCAAGCCTACGGCGCCGCCGCGCGCGGGGCGATGACCCAGGTCGCGATCTCATCGGGCTTCGCGGTCTCGCTCTGCTGGCCCGCCACGCGGTTCCTGGTCGATCATGTCGGCTGGCGCGGGGCCTGCCTCACCTACGCGATCCTGTCCGTCGCCCTCGTGGTCCCACTCTTCGCCTGGGCGCTGCCGGCCCGGAGCCGGGGCGCGGTCGAGCCCGCCGCGGCGCCCCGGCCCTACGAGCCGACCGGCTCGACCGAAGCGGCGCGCCTGCCGGCGGAGCGCCTGCTCGCCGTGACCTTCACGATGGCGGCGATGATCATGACCGCCACTTCGGTGCAACTGCTCAACCTGCTGCAGACGCTGGGCGTCGGCGCGACCGCCGCGGTGGCCCTGACCGGCCTGATCGGTCCCGCCCAGGTCGGCGTGCGCGTCGTCGAACTGGCCCTCGGCCGCCGCGCCCACCCGGCCTGGTCCCTGCTCCTGTCGAGCGCCAGCGTCGGGCTGGGGCTCCTGCTGCTGGCGACGATCCCGTCCCTGGCGTGGCTCGCGATGGTGCTCTACGGCGCCGGCAACGGCATGCGCACCGTCGTGCGGGGCACGCTGCCGCTGGCGCTCTACGGACAGGGCCAGTACGCGGCGGCGATGGGCCGGCTCGCCCGCCTCCCGCTCCTCGGCCAGGCGATCACGCCCCTGGCCTGCGGCTACGTCGCCGAACGGCTCGGCCTGCTGCCCTTGCTGGAGGTGATGCTGGCCGTGGCGGCGATCAATCTCGGCCTGTCCCTGTGGGTGTTCGGCTTCGCGATGCGTCGCCCGAGGGCGCCGGCCTGACCGGCGGTTGCGGACCAGATTTTGCCAGATTGACAGATTGTCGGACGATGTGCTCCATTCGGCCCGCGGATGAGAGGCATCCGCGAGGATGAGCCGGGTCAACCGGCCGCCCGAAGGAAACGCCCGCATGGACGCAGAGATCTACGAGATCTACGCGATCAAGTACGCGCATCATCACCGTATGGCCCGCGAGAACTTCATTGGCGGGGACATCCACGACGGCCCGATGCCGATCGACTACTTCGTCTGGGTCGTCGTCGGCGGTGGCAGGACGATCGTCGTCGATACCGGCTTCGACCGCGCGATGGCGACGAAGCGGGGCCGCAGCATCGTGCGGCCGGTCGAGGAGGGCCTGGCAGGGATCGGCGTCGACCCGCTGCGGGTTGAGGACGTCGTCCTGACCCACCTGCATTACGACCACGCCGGCAACCACGACCTGTTCCCGACGGCCCGCTTCCACGTCCAGGAACGCGAGATGGCGTTCTGCACCGGCCGGTGTATGTGCCATCCGGAGGTCCGCCACCCCTTCGCCGCCGAGGACGTGAAAGCGATGGTGGACCGCCTGTTCGAGGACCGCGTCCGCTTCCGCGAGACGACCGACACGCTGTATCCGGGGATCACCCTCCACCGGGTCGGCGGCCATTCGGACGGCCTGCAGATCGTCCGAGTCCGGACCGCGCGCGGCTGGGTCGTACTGGCCTCCGACGCCGCGCACTTCTACGCCAATATCGGTCGCCGGCTCGCCTATCCCATCGTCTACAATGTCGGCGACATGTTCGAGGGCTACCGGACGGTCCGGCATCTGGCCGAGTCCGAGGATCACATCGTCCCGGGCCACGATCCGCAGGTTCTCGCGATCTACCCGCCGGCGTCCGCGGATGTCGCCGGCTGGATCGCGCGCGTCGACCTGCCTCCGACCGCTTCACCGACCTACTGACCGGAGGATTCCATGATCGTCGAGATGCGCGTTTACTACTGCGCCCCGACCCGATTGCCGGCCCTGCTGGAGCGGTTCCGCTCCACCACGCTCGGCTTCTTCCAGAAATACGGCATCGAGCAGGTCGGCTTCTGGACCACGCTCGTCGGTCCCGACAACCACGCGCTCACCTACCTGCTCAAGTGGGAGGACATGGCCCAGCGCGAGGCGCGCTGGAACGCCTTCCAGGCCGATCCGGACTGGATCGCCGCCCGCGCCGAGACCGAGAAGGACCGGCCGATCGTCGCCCGGATCGAGAACACCTTCCTCGCCCCCACGGACTTCTCCGCCCTGCGCTGACGGGGACACGCGGCGCCGGGCCAGTCCGGCCGTCGCTCAGAGGGATATTCACGGCATGGAACAGAGAACCATCGGCGTCATCGGCCTCGGCATGATGGGCGATCCCATGAGCCGGTGCCTGGCCCGAGCGGGGCACGCGCTCCGCCTGCTGGACGCGGATGCAGGCCGGACCGACGCGCTCGCCCGGGATCTCGGCGCGGCGACGCTCACGCGGGAGAACGCGTCCGAACTCGACCTGCTGATCACGATGCTGCCGAACTCGGCCATCGTCGAGGCGGTGCTGCTTGACGAGGGCTGGGCCGACGCGCTCCCGGCCGGCGCCACCGTGATCGACATGAGCTCGTCGGAGCCGGTGCGCTCCCGCGCGCTCGGCGAGACGCTCGCCGGGAAGGGGCTCGGCTATCTCGACGCGCCGGTCTCGGGCGGCGTGCGGCGGGCCGTGGACGGCACGCTCGCGATCCTCGTCGGCGGCGAGGCGGATCTCCTCGTCCGCTGGCGGCCGGTGCTGGAGGCGATGGGCTCATCCGTCCTGCATATCGGCCAAGCGGGATCGGGCCACGCCGCCAAGGCGCTGAACAACTTCGTCTCCGCCGCGGGCCTGCTCGCCACCGTCGAGGCGCTCCACGTGGCGCAGCGCTTCGGCATCGCGCCGGAGGCCATGACCGACGTGCTCAACGCCTCGTCCGGGCGCAGCAACACCTCCGAGAACAAGGTCAAGCAGTTCATGCTCAGCGGCAGCTTCGCCTCTGGCTTCTCGCTGAAGCTGATGGACAAGGATCTCGGTATCGCCGGGGACTTGGCCCGATCGGTCGATTACCCGCTCGGGTTCGGCCGGCACTGCATCGAGACCTGGCACGCCATCGCCGCCGAGGTCGGGCCCGCGGCCGACCACACCGAGATGTACCGCCTGCTGGCCGAAGGAGCCTGAGACGATGGCGCTCCCGGATCTCAGCCGCTTCTACATCGACGGCGCCTGGGTCGAGCCGGTTTCGGCCCGGCCGTTCCCGCTGATCGACCCCGCCACAGAGACGGCGTTCGGCACCCTCGCGCTCGGCGATGCCGCGGATGTCGACCGGGCCGTGCGCGCGGCCCGCGCCGCCTTCCCGGCCTTCTCGGAGACGGCGCCCGCCGAACGCGTCGCGCTCCTCCGCCGGATCCTCGCGCTCTTCGAGGAGCGGTTCGAGATCTTCGCGGAGACGATCCGGCAGGAGATGGGCTCGCCCATCGGCTTCGCGCGCAAGGGGCAGGCGGCGCGGGGCCCGGCGCACCTCAACGCGCTCATCGCGGTGATGGAGCGCTTCGCGTTCGAGGAGGATCGCGGCACCACCCGGATCCGGCGCGAGCCGATCGGCGTCTGCGGCCTGATCACCCCCTGGAACTGGCCGATCAACCAGATCGTCGTGAAGATCGCCCCGGCGCTCGCGGCCGGCTGCACGATGGTGCTCAAGCCCAGCGAGTACTCGGCCGTCAGCGCGATGCTGTTCGCGCAGGTCCTGCACGACGCGGGCGTGCCGCCGGGCGTGTTCAACCTCGTGAACGGGGACGGCTCCGGTGTCGGCGCCGCGATCGCCGCGCATCCGGGGATCGACATGGTCTCGTTCACCGGGTCGACCCGCGCCGGGATCGAGATCGCCCGGGCGGCGGCCCCGACCATCAAGCGCGTCGCGCAGGAACTCGGCGGCAAGTCCGCCAACATCCTGCTGGAGGACGTCGACTTCGATCAGGCGGTCCGGCGCGGTGTCGCGGCCTGCTGCACGAACTCGGGCCAGTCCTGCTCGATCCCGACGCGGATGCTCGTGCCCCGGGCCCGGATGGACGAGGCGGCCGCCATCGCGGCCGAGGCGGCGGCGGGCTTCCGGCTCGGCCCGACCGCGGACCCCGAGACGGATCTCGGCCCGGTGGTCAACCGCACCCAGTACGAGCGCGTCGTCGGGCTGATCCGCACCGGCATCGCGGAGGGCGCGCGGCTCGTCGCCGGCGGCCCGGAGCGGCCGGACCACCTCGACCGCGGCTTCTACGTCCGCCCGACAATCTTCGCCGACGTGACCCCCGACATGACCGTCGCGCGGGAGGAGATCTTCGGCCCGGTCCTGTCGATCCTCGCCTACGACAGCGAGGACGAGGCGGTCGCGATCGCCAACGGCTCGCGCTACGGGCTCGCCGCCTACGTGCAGGGACGGGACCGCGACCGGGCGCGCGCCGTGGCGCGGCGGCTCATCGGCGGGCAGGTCCACATCAACTACCCGCCCCCGGACGTCCACGCGCCGTTCGGCGGCTACCGCCAGTCCGGCAACGGCCGGGAATGGGGCGAGGCCGGTCTCCAGGAATACCTCGAGACCAAGGCGATGATCGGCTTCGGCCTCGACTGAACCGTCCCGCGCGATGCGGCCGGCGCCCGCGCGCCTCGGCCCCGACCAGGAGAACCAGATGTCCGACGAGAGCGAGCTGTTCGGCCAGGGTTTCGAGAACCGCAAGACCGTCCTCGGCGCCGCCCATGTCGAGAAGTCCTGGGCCAATGCCGACGCGTTCAACCGTCCGGTCCAGCGGCTCGTGACGGAGTATTGCTGGGGCGCGGTCTGGGGCGACGAGACGCTGCCGTTCAAGACCCGCAGCATGCTCAACATCGCGATGCTGACCGCGATGAACCAGCACCACGAGCTCGGCGTCCACGTCAAAGGCGCGCTCAACAACGGCGTGACGAAGGACGAGATCCAGGCCGTGCTGATGCAGGCGCTGGTCTATTGCGGCGCCCCGGCGGCCCTGGCCGCCTTCCGGACCGCCTCCGCGGCGATCGCCGCGTGGGACGAGGAACACGCCGGCGGGCGCTGACCCGCGAACCGATGCGCGGGCGCGAGCCCGCGCCTCAAGAACCGACGCAGTCAAAAACATGCGCGGCACGATCACAGGGAGGGAAACGCCATGACGGTCACGTCGGCAACCTTGGCAACGGACGCGGCGGGCGCGCGCTCGTCCGCGTCCCAGTCGATCGAGGAGAAGCGGAAGAGCGCCATTCGCGGCGCGTTCTTCTCCGAATACATCGACATGTTCGACATCTACCTGCCGGTGGTCGCGCTGGCGCCAGTGATGTTCATGTTCCAGCCGAAGAACCTGTCTCCCCAGATGGAGACGGTGCTGGCCTCGCTGGTGTTCATCACAACCCTGCTCGGCCGCCCGATCGGCGCGCTCATCTTCGGCCTGATCGCCGACAAGGTCGGCCGCCGGGCCGCCTCGATCTACTCGGTGGCGGGCTTCGGGGTGATCACGCTGCTGATTGGCCTGCTGCCCGGCTACGAGACGCTCGGCCTCGCCTCGTACATCCTGCTGGTGCTGCTGCGCTTCCTCGACGGCATCTTCCTCGGGGGCGGCTACACCGGGGCGATGCCGCTCGCCATCGAGTATTCCAAGAAGGACAAGCGCGGCTTCGTCGGCGGCCTGATCATCGCAGGCTTCCCGGCCGCCTATGTCAGCATCAACCTCATCACGATGCTGATGTTCTACCTGTTCCCGCTCGACGGGCCCGGGTCGCCCTACACGGTCTGGGGCTGGCGCATCCCCTTCATCGTCGGCGCGGCGCTCGCCGGCCTGCTCGCCCTCTACTACGTCCACAAGGTCTCGGAATCGGAGGTCTGGAAGAAGGAGGCCGCCGCCGGGGCCGAACAGGCCGAGGCATCGCCCATGGCGGGCCTGTTCTCCGGGAAGGGCGGGCGCGACCTCCTGCAGGTCCTGCTGCTGATGACCGGCTTCTGGACGACGCAGAACATCATCACGATCTACATGCCGACCGGTCTGCTGGTGAAGACCCTGCACCTCAACGGCTTCGCGCTGACCGCGACGCTGATGATCTGCTACACGATCCTGTTCTTCAGCTACATCGGCTCCGGCCTGCTGGGGCAGGTCATCGGCCGCCGGCGGTTCTTCGTGATCGTCGGCCCGCTGATCGCGACGGTGGGCGCGTACATCCTCTACACGCTGACCGTCACGCCCGAGATGGCGTTCGGCACCCGCGTGCTGCTGGTCAGCCTCCTGGCGGTGATCGTGACCTCGCCCTGGGGCGTCATCGTCACCTACATCAACGAGCGCTTCGCCACGGATGTCCGCGCCACCGGCTTCGGCATCGGCTTCAGCCTCTCGGTGGTGATCCCGTCCTTCTACGCCTTCTACATGGACTGGCTGAGCGCGCTGATGCCGCTCGCGCTGACGCCCGTGGCCCTGCTCATCGTCGGCGGCCTGATCGGCACCGTGGGCGCGCTCATCGGGCCGGAGACCAAGGACGTCGATTTCGGCACCGGCCACTGAGCCGGACGCCGCGCGGAGGACGCAGCATGAACGGGAACCGGATCGGTTTCATCGGGCTCGGCAACATGGGCGGCCGCATGACGCGCCGCCTGACCGGCGCGGGGATCGATGTGGTCGGCTTCGACACCGACCGGGAGGCCGCCGCGCGCTGGGGCGCGACGGACGCGGCCTCGATCGCCGCGGTCGTCGGTGAGACGGACGTGGTCCTGATGTCCCTGCCCGACAGCAAGGTGGTCGAGCGCGTCGTGCTCGGCGCGGGCGGGGTCCTCGCGGGCTGCCGGGACGGGCAGATCGTCGTCGACCTGAGCACGGCCTCGGCCAGCTCGACGCGCCGCATCGCCGCGGCGCTGGCCGAGCGCGGCGTCGCCTACGTCGACGCGGGCATCTCCGGGGGCGCCGCCGCGGCCGAGAAAGGCACGCTGACCTTGATGGTCGGCGGCGATCCCGCCGTCATCGACCGGCTGGACTGGGTGTTCGCGCCGATCGCCCAGAAGGTCGTCGTGATGGGCGGATCGGGGGCCGGCCACACGACCAAGCTGCTCAACAACTTCCTGAACGCGGTCAGCCTCGCCGCCACCGCGGAGGTCATGGTCGCGGGCCGGAAGGCCGGGCTCGACCTGCACCGGCTCCTGGAGGTGCTGAACGCCTCCAGCGGCGTCAACTTCGCGACGCTGAACCGTTTCCCGAAGATCGTCGACGGCGACTACCTGGAAGGCGGCCTGACCGGCAAGCTGATGACCAAGGACGTCGTGCTCTACACCGATCTCCTGCACGAGCTCGGCGTCGCCTCCCTCAACGCGTCCGGCCCGATGGCGAGCTTCGGCCTCGCCACGGCGCTCGGCTACGGCGACGTCATCTCCAACCGCGTCGTCGACGCCATCGGCGACGTCTCCGGCGGCGTCCGGCTCCACGGCAACCGACACGAGAACTGAGAGGATACGATGCAGATCTTCCACGGCCGCGAGAACAGCGCGAAGTCCGAGAGCCGCGGGCCGACCTTCACCGGACAGGTCTGGGCCGACCCGGTGATGCCGTCGACGGGCGGCGTGATGATCAACAACGTCTTCTTCACGCCCGGCGCGCGGACCTTCTGGCACGCGCACGCGCAGGGCCAGATCCTGCAGGTCACGGCCGGCAAGGGCTGGATCTGCGTCGCGGGCCAGCAGGCGCAGCCGATCCGCGCGGGCGACACCGTCTGGATCCCCGCGGACGAGCGGCACTGGCACGGTGCGGCCGCCGACAGCTACCTGCTCCACACGGCGATCTCGCTCGGCAAGACCGACTGGCAGGACGAGGTGGTCGAGGCCGATTACGCCGGAGCCACGGCATGACCGGGCCCGCGCCGAGCCCGGAGAGCCTCCGGCACACCGTGCAGGGCGAGCTCGGTTACTGGGACGCGGAGCAGGCGGCCCTCGCCGAGCTGGCCCCGGGCTTCCTCGACGCCTGGGCCCGACTGGCGACGGTCCCCGTGCGCAAGAACCATCTCGGCGCCAAGGACCGCGCCCTGATCGCGCTCTCGGCCGCGACGGCCGCGACCCACCTCTACGCGCCCGGGACGCGCCGCCAGATCCGCAACGCCCTCGATGCGGGCGCGACGGCCGAGGAGATCACGGAGGTGCTCGCGCTCACGGCGACCCTCGGCATCCACGCCTGCAACATCGGCGTGCCGCTGCTGCTGGAGGTGCTGGAGGAGGCCGGTCAGCGGAGCGGCCCCGCGCCGCTGACGCCGCGGCAGGAGCAGCTGAAATCCGACTTCACCCGCGACCGGGGCTACTGGCACGCGTTCTGGGACGGTCTCCTCGAACTCGATCCCGACCTGTTCGAGGGCTACCTCGACTTCTCGGCCTGGCCCTGGCGCCACGGCGTGCTCACGCCGAAGATGAAGGAGTTCGTCTACTGCGCCTTCGACGCGGCGGCGACGCACCTCTACGTGCCGGGCCTGAAGATGCACATGAAGAACGCCCTCGGTTACGGGGCGACCAAGGAGGAGCTGATGGAAGTCCTCGAGATCGTCAGCCTGATCGGCATGCACGGCGCGGAACTGGCCGCGCCGATCCTGCGCGACGAACTGGCCGTGCGGGGCCGGGGCTGACCGACGCGCGCCGGGGCACGCCTTGCCACCCGAGGCTGCGCCATGCCACCGCTTCGGCTCGCCAGCGATCCCCGAATCCCCAGCGATGAACAAGATCAGGGCCATCCAGCCGGACACGCTCCGGCAAAAGGTCGAGGACGCCGTCCGCGAGGCGATCACGTCGGGCGTCTACGCCCCCGGCGAGCGGCTGATCGAGCGCGAGTTGTGCGAGGGGCTCGGCGTCAGCCGCGCCTCCGTGCGCGAGGCCCTGCGCCGGCTCGAGGCCGAGAAGCTCGTCCACACGGTGCCGCATCGCGGCCCGGTCGTGGCCTCGATCTCGGTGGAGGAGGCGCGTCAGCTCTACGCGCTGCGGGCCGTGCTGGAAGGCTACGCGGCGCACGAATTCGCCACCCAGGCCACGGACGCGGCGATCGCCGAGTTCGGACGCGCTGCCGGTGATCTGCGCGAGGCCGCCGGCAGCGGCGACACGGACCGCGTCCTGCGCGCCAAGGGCGTCCTGTACGACGTGATGCTCAGCCATTGCGGGAACGATCTGGTCCGCGAGACCCTTCGCGGCTTCTACTCGCGGATCAACCTGCTGCGCGCGACATCGCTGATGCATCCCGAGCGGCTGCCGCACAGCCTCGCCGAGATCGACGCCCTCGTCGCGGCCTTCCGGGCCCGGGACGCCGCGAAGGCCGAGCAGCTGGCCCGCCTCCACGTCACCAACGCGTGCGCGGTCGCCCTCAAGCAGCTCGCGTTCCGCATCGCGCAGACGTCCCTCGACGCGGTGAGCTGAGCGCGCGGTCCGCGGGCGCGCGCGGACCCTGCGCGGGGGAGGCCGGCGAGGTCGCCTCCGCGGCGACGCCCGTGGTCGAGGCGGTCCAGGGGATCGGTGCCCTGTCGGCGATGTCGGGCGCCCTGCGCCGAGCGACCGGCGGCAACACGCCTTGCGGTCCCCCGGCGGAAGGCCCAGAACCGCACGGTCCTTGCTTCCCCATGCTGGCGCCACGGGAGTTCGTCGCTTGGTCCGGACCGTCTGCCCGCACGATTGCCCCTCCGCCTGCAGCCTCGACGTTGAAGTCGCGGACGGGCGCGTCGTCTCGGTCCGGGGCGGCGACAACCCCTACACGGCCGGGGTGATCTGCGCGAAGGTCAGCCGCTACGGCGAGCGCGTCCACCACCCGGACCGGATCCTCCACCCCATGGAGCGCGTCGGGCCGAAGGGCGGCGGGGCGTGGCGCCGGATCTCCTGGGACGCGGCGCTCGACCGGCTGGCCGCGGCCTTCTCCGAGACGGCGGACCGTTGGGGGCCGGAGGCGGTCTGGCCGTACAACTCGGGCGGCACCATGGGCCTCGTCCAGCGCGACGGCATCCACCGGCTGACCCACGTGATGGGCTACTCGCGGCGCAAGCGCACCATCTGCACGGCGGTGGCGATCGCGGGCTGGAGCGCCGGGGTCGGCCGGATCGCCGGGCCGGATCCCCGCGAGATGGCGCTGGCCGACCTGATCGTGGTCTGGGGCGGCAACCCGGTCAGCACGCAGGTCAACGCGATGACCCACATCAGCCGCGCCCGCAAGACGCGCGGCGCCAAGCTGGTGGTGATCGATCCGTACCGCACCGGGACCGCGGCGGCGGCCGACCTCCACCTCGCGCCCCGGCCCGGGACCGACGGGGCGCTGGCCTGCGCGGTGCTCCACGTCCTGTTCCGCGACGGCCACGCGGACCGGGCCTATCTCGCCGCGCACGCGCAGGATACGGCCGCGCTGGAGGCGCATCTGGCGTCGCGCACGCCCGAATGGGCGGCGGCGATCACCGGCCTGGAGCCCGCCGCGATCGAGGCCTTCGCGGCCCTCTACGGCAACACGCCGCGCAGCTACATCCGCTGCGGTTTCGGCTTCACCCGGAGCCGCAACGGCGCGGTGAACCTGCACGCGGTGACCTGCCTGCCGACCGTCACCGGCGCGTGGCAGCACCCGGGCGGCGGCGCCCTCTGGCAGCACGCCGCGATCTTCAACTGGGACAAGACCCTGACGGAGGGTCTCGACGCCAGGGCGCCGGGCGTGCGCGAGCTCGACATGAGCCGGATCGGCGCCGTGCTCGCCGACGATCCCGACGCCCTGCAGGGCGGGCCCCCGGTCCGCGCCATGCTGATCCAGTCGGCCAATCCCGCGGTCTCCGCGCCCGACAGCGCCCGGGTGCGCGCCGGGCTCGCGCGGCCGGACGTGTTCGTGGCCGTGCACGAGCAGTTCCTGACCGAGACGGCCGCGCTCGCCGACCTCGTGCTGCCGGCCACCACCTTCCTTGAGCACGACGACATCTACGGGGCCGGCGGCCACAGCCACATCCAGGCCGGCCCCGCGATCCTGGAGCCGCCGGGCGCGTGCCGCTCGAACCACGCGCTTCTCTCCGAGCTCGCCGCCCGGCTCGGCGCGGAGCACGCGGGCTTCCGCCTGAGCGCCCGGGACCTCGCCGACGCGACCCTGGCACGCTCCGGCTGGGGCGGCCTCGACAGGCTGGAGGCGGAGGGCTGGATCGACGCGCAGCCGGACTTTGCCGAGAGCCACTTCCTGAACGGGTTCGGCCATCCCGACGGGCGCTTCCGCTTCGCGCCCGACTGGGCGTCACTGGGCCCGCGCGCGGCCGGGATGCCGTCCCTGCCGGATCACTGGCCGGAGGCCGAGCCCGCCGACGCGGAGCACCCGTTCCGCATGATCGCCCCGCCGGCCCGCCAGTTCCTCAACGCGACCTTCACCAACGTGCCCGAGTCGCTCCGCCGCGAGGGGCGGCCGACCTGCCTGATCCACCCCGCTGACGGCGACCGGCTCGGGATCGGCACGGGGGACGCCGTCGAGGTCGGCAACGCCCGCGGCCGGGTCCGGCTGCACGCGCGGCTCGCCGAGGGGCAGCAGCCGGGCGTCGTCGTGGTCGAGAGTCTGTGGCCGAGCACGGCCTTCATCGGCGGGGGCAGCGGGATCAACGCGCTGATCGGGTCCGCGCCGGCCGCGCCCAACGACGGCGCCGCCTTCCACGACACCGCGGTCTGGGTCCGCGCGGCCTGAATTCCGGACCGCACCGGGCTGAAGCCGAACCGGCCTGCGCGGGTGCGCTATTTCTCGACGAAGGCCTTCTCGATGACGTAGTGGGCGGCCTCGCCGTGGTTGCCCTCCTCGTAGCCGCGGGACGTCAGGAGCTCGCGGGTGTCGCGGATCATGTCGGGGCTGCCGCAGAGCATGAAGCGGTCGGCCTCGATCGCCATCGGAGGCAGGCCGATATCCTCGAACAGCTTGCCCGAGACCATCAGGTCGGTGATCCGGCCGCGGTTGCGGAACGGCTCGCGGGTCACGGTCGGGTAGTAGACCAGCTGGTTCGAGATCATCTCGCCCAGGAACTCGTGGCGCGGCAGCGTCTCGGTGATGGTCTCGCCGTAGGCGAGTTCCTGCACCTGCCGGCAGCCGTGGACCAGCACGACCTTCTCGAACCGGTCGTAGGCCTCGGGATCCTTGATGATCGACAGGAACGGCGCCAGCCCGGTGCCGGTGCCCAGCAGGTACAGGTTGCGGCCCGGCAGCAGGTTGTCGAGCACCAGCGTGCCGGTCGGCTTCT